>CAYXPI010000001.1:0-43887 GCA_964467005.1 uncultured Limibaculum sp.
CGGACCAGCTCTCCGGCGGCCAGCGCCAGCGGGTGGCGCTCGCCCGGGCGCTGGCGAAAAAGCCGAAGCTCATCCTCCTCGACGAGCCGCTCGGCGCGCTCGACCGGCGCCTCCGCGAGGCCACGCAGTTCGAGCTCGTGCGCATCCAGGAGGAGCTCGGGCTCACCTTCGTGATCGTCACCCACGACCAGGAGGAGGCGATGACCGTCTCCACCCGGATCGCGGTGATGCAGGAGGGGCGGATCGCGCAGATCGGCGAGCCTCACGAGATTTACGAAGCTCCCGCAACGCGATATGTGGCCGAATTCATCGGGGATGTGAACATTCTCGAAGGCCGGGCACAGGACCCCGCAACCGGCCGCGTCGCCCTCGCCATCGGCGGAGAGGCCGAACTCGGCCCCGGGCGCGTCACCGGCGGCGCGACGGCGCTGGCACTCCGCCCTGAGAAGATCGCCATCGAGATCGCCCGCGAGGACACGGCCCCCGGCGTGAACGCCTGCACGGGCCTCGTGGAGGACATCGCCTACCTCGGCGACATGTCGATCTACCATGTGCGCCTCGCCGCAGGCCCGGTGATCAAGGTCGCCCGCACCAACCGGATCCGCGCGCTCGAGGAGCCCATCGACTGGGAGAGCCGGGTGCGCCTCAGCTGGGACGCGAAGTCCCTCGTTCCCCTCGCGGGGTAGAGGTCACGCCGGCCGCGGCGCGAGGGGGCGGGCCGGACGGCGCCGTGGCGCGAAGAGCGCCCGGACAAGCCGGCGGAGTTCGAGCGCGCGCAGGCGCCGCGCCGCCGCAATCCGCTCCTGGATGATCTCCGGCGAGACAGGGCCGTAGGTGATGCGGTTCATGATCTGCTCCGATCTGAGGTGAGGAGCCTGACCGTTTCCTTCCCACCGGCAGAGATAGGCGAGATCGGCGGCGGGAGATCCGACGCCCGCGCAAAGCCGGTATTCGCGACGGTACGGGCGCCTAAGCTGGACTGTGGCGGACGTGCCTCAGCTCAGCCCGCCGATCTCCGCCCCCTCCTGGCCCGATCGCGCGAGCCACGCCGCAAGGTGGTGGGCGTAGGAGCGAAACCCGACGATCTCCCAGGTCTCCGGCGCGCGCCGCCAAAGGCCGACCGCCAGCCCGCCGAGATGGGTGCGCCGCGCGCGACCCACGGGAAAGGCGGCATCCGACAGGTCGACCGGCACACCCTTGGCGAGCGTCTCCCGCGCGTCCGCCCCCTCGAGGCGGAGGAGCGCCCGAGCGTCGGACACATCGAGCGCCAGGTGGTGCTGTCCGGCGAGCGCCCTCTCGAGATTGGCGATGGCGCCGGGCACCCCGCCCCGCTCGAGGAGAAGGAGGAGCTCGTCCGGCGCCATCCAGACCGCGGCGCGCCCCGCCTCCCCAAAGGACGCCGTGAGCGGCGCTGGGGCCGAGACGCCGAGGAGCTTGCCGAGGAGCACGCCGACCACCGGCGCCGAGACATCCGCCACCCGCAGCGTGATCTGCCCAGGCGCGGGGATCTCGCGGAGCCGGAGGCCCGGGCGGAGCTCCGCATCGTGCCCGCCGAGGGCCGGGGCCAGGGTGTCAGACATTCTGCCGCGCTCCCTCCGCGTCGAAAAAGACCGGGCTCACCACCTCGGCCACCACCACCTCGGTGTCCGACACCGGGAAGCTCAGACGCTCGCCCATCCGCTCCGAGCCCCGCTCGATGAGCGCCATGGCGATGGAGCGCCCGAGCGTGGGGGAGTAGTAAGTGGAGGTGACGTGGCCGATGGTGCGCTGGGGCTTGGGGGCTGCCGGGTCCTCCACCGCATGGGCGCCGTCCGGCAGCACCCGCGCGGGCTCCTCTGTGGCGAGGCCCACGAGTTGCTTTCTGTTTGGCCGCGTGAGGTCGATGCGGGCCTGCGCGCGCTTGCCGATAAAGTCGTCCTTCTTCTTCGACACAGCCCAGTGGAGGCCGAGATCTTGAGGCGTCACGGTGCCGTCGGTCTCGTCGCCGATCATGATGAAGCCCTTCTCGGCCCGCATCACATGGAGCGCCTCGGTGCCGTAGGGCGCGGCGCCATAGGGCTCGCCGGCGGCGTGGAGCGCCTGCCACAGCGCAAGACCGTGGCCCGCGGGTGTGGCGATCTCATAGGAGAGCTCGCCCGAAAACGAGATCCGGAAGAGGCGCACGGGGCAGCCGGCCACCCTGCCCTCCGCAAAGGCCATAAAGGGCAGCGCCTCCTTCGAGAGGTCGATCTCCGTGCCCGCGGCGGCGATCACCTCCCGCGCGCGGGGCCCGGCCACGGCGATCTGCGCCCACTGGTCGGTGACGTTCTGGGCGAAGACCTTGAGGTCCCACCACTCGGTCTGCAGCCACTCCTCGAGATGGGCGACCACCCGGTCCGACCCGCCGGAGGTTGTGTGGAGGAGGAAGCTCTCGGGCCCGAGGCGCGCCACCACCCCGTCGTCGAAGAGAAAGCCGTTCTCGTTGCACATGAGGCCGTAGCGGCAGCGGCCTTCTTTGAGCGTCGACATCATGTTGGTGTAGACCCGGTCGAGGAACGCGCCTGCATCCGGGCCCTTCACGACGATCTTGCCGAGGGTGGAGGCGTCGAGGAGGCCGACCTGCTGGCGGGTGTTCGTCACCTCGCGGATGACAGCGGCGGCCCGGTCCTCGCCCGCGCGGCGGTAGCAATAGGGCCGCTCCCAATCGCCCACGGGCTCGAAATCGGCGCCGTTCGCCGCGTGCCAGGCCTGCATCGGCGTTTTTCGGACCGGCTTGAAGAGCTCCCCCGCGGCCTGCCCCGCGATCGCACCCATCGAGATGGGCGTGTAGGGCGGGCGGAAGGTGGTGGTGCCGACCTCCGGGATCGGCACGCCGAGCGCCTCGGAGAGGAGCGCGAGGCCGTTCACATTGGAGGTCTTGCCCTGGTCCGTCGCCATGCCGAGGGTGGTGTAGCGCTTGGTGTGCTCCACGCTCTCGTAGCCCTCGCGCGCGGCGAGGCGGATGTCGGCCGCAGTCACGTCGTTCTGGAAATCGACCCAGTGCTTGGTGCCGTGGGCGTAGCGCTCGCGCCCAGGCGTGAACCAGTGCGCCTCGATGGGGGCTTCGGCGGGCTCGTCCACCGCGACGGCCGGGCCCTCCTCGGCCGCGAGGCCCAGGCGCGTGGCGGCGGCGCGGCCGGCGAGGCGCGCATCCGCCAGGCAGGCCGCGGTGGTGAGCTCGCCATTCGCGCCGCCGGCCGCCCGAGTGTTGACCTCCCCATCCGCCCCGATGGGGGCGCCCGCCTCGGGATGGGGGCGGAACATCAGGCCCACATCGTCCCAGGCGAGCTTGCCGCCGGCATGGCTGTAGAGATGGACCACCGGGGACCAGCCGCCGGACATTGCCACGAGATCGACCTTGAGGGTCTCCCCCGCCCCGCCGATACCGTGGGGCGTGAGCCGCCCGGTCTCCACGGCCTCGACCCGCTGGCCGCCTCTCACCTTGGCGACGGCCTGGCCCTCCAGCACCCGGATCTGCCGGGCGCGCACCATCTCCGGCAACGCGCCCGACGCGTCGCGCCGGGTGTCGAGCACGGCGGCCACCTCGGCGCCGGCCTCCTGGAGCGCGAGCGCGGTGCGGTACGCGTCGTCGTTGTTGGCGACCACCACGGCCCGGCGACCGGGGCAGACACCGTAGAGCCGGAGGTAGTCCCGCACCGCGGAGGCGAGCATAACGCCCGGCACGTCGTTGGCCGCGAAGGTGAGCGGGCGCTCGATCGCCCCGGTCGCGACCACGATCTGTCGGGCGCGGACCCGCCAGAGCCGGTGCCGCGGCGCGCCGGGGATGCCCGGGCGATGGTCCGCCACCCGCTCGTAGAGGAGCGCGTAGCCGTGGTCGTAGAGCCCGGCGCCCATGGTGCGCAGGCGCATCGCCACGCCCGGATGCTCGGCCAGTGCTGCGGCCGTGCGCTCGGCCCAATCGGCGGCCGCCACCCCGTCGATCCGCGTCTCGGCCTCGGCGAGCGCGCGCCCGCCCCAGGCCGCCGTCTGCTCGACCAGAAGCACCCGGGCGCCGGCGCGGGCCGCCTCCTCGGCCGCCGCGAGCCCCGCGACACCCCCGCCGATCACCAGGACATCCGTGTGCGCGTGCAGGTGCTCGTAAGTGTCGGGGTCCGGTTCCGTCGGCGCCTGGCCGAGGCCGGCCGCACGGCGGATGAAGGGCTCGTAGACATGCTTCCACGCCGCCCGCGGGTACATGAAGGTCTTGTAGTAAAAGCCTGCGGAGAAGACCGGCGCGACGCTCGCCACGGCCGCGTTCACGGCCCCGATGTCGAAGGACAGCGAAGGCCAGTGGTTCTGGCTCTTCGCCTCGAGGCCCGCATAGAGCTCGGTGGTGGTGGCCCGCTGGTTGGGCTCGAACCGCCCGCCGGTGCCGACGCCGAGCAGCGCGTTGGGCTCCTCCGCCCCGCTCGCCACGATCCCCCTGGGCCGGTGGTACTTGAAGGAGCGGCCGACCAGCACCCGGTCGTTCGCCAAAAGGGCCGAGGCGAGGGTGTCGCCCGCATAGCCCTCCAGAGACTGCCCGTTGAAGCGGAAGGGGACGCGCGTGTCGCGGTCGATCAATCGCCCGCCGGTCTCGATCCGATGCGCCATCTCAGGCCTCCCATCCCGGGCGCCGGGCCCGGATCGCCGCGAGGATCTCGGGCGGCGGCTCGGTCGCTTGGCCCGAATACGTGCCGAACACCTCGAGCGTGCGGGTGCAGCGCGCCGCGTGAAACCACTTGCCGCAGCCATAGACATGCCGCCAGCGCTCGAAATGCACGCCCTTGGGGTTCTGCCGCTCGAAGAGATAGGCGGCGAAGGCGGCGTCGCTCGTGCCGGGCCCCATGCGCTTCAGATGCGCCTCCCCGCCGGGGGCGAGCTCGGTCTCGGCGCAAACCGCGCCGCAATAGGGGCAGGTGAGCTCGAGCATGGGGGTCCTCCGCCGGCCGGGTGGCGAGGGTCTCGCACGCGGCGCGCCGCGGGACATGACCGGACCCGTCGCATTGTAGCGCGCTTGCGACGCGGGGCGGCCCTCAGCTCGTGGGCGGGATGAGCCAGAGCCCGAGGCTGAGCACCGTGGACCAGAGGCAGAGGACCACCGCGACCTTCGGCAGCGCGTCCGCCAGCGCCTGGCCGAGGAGCCCGCTCCAGAGGAGCGCGATGGCCAGCGCGGCCACGCTCATGCACAACACCGCAGTGCTCTTCAACACGCTTCGAAGCGGCCGCCGCGCTTGGGCGGGCTTGGCGCTCCCTGGGCCCTCCCGGGGCTCGGACGGCGTGCGATGTGTCGCCATGGCGATCTCCTCCAGCGAGGCTCAGACAAGCATGGGATGATGGCAAGACTATGGTCTGGACGCCACGCTGTCGTCTCGCGGCCACGCACACCCGTGGCGCCGCCGCGCAGGATGGCGGCGCACCGGGCCGGCGAGGCAGCCAACACGCCTGCCCCATCGGCACCGCTCAACCTATAGGGTTGCGCATTTTGCGACACACCGCAAGCCCAGCGGCCGCGTTGAAGCTCTGTTAACAATCTTGCGGCACTCTCCAAAGCGTGGACGGGGGCGTCCGTCCGCCTTGGCGAGGGCGCCGCGCATGGCCGTCGGCCGATGCGTCCGGCGCCGCCACGCGCCAGAGGGCGCCAGAACGGGGATGGCGGTGTATCGAGACGGATGCGGCGGGCCGAACGCCCGCGAGGAGGAGGGCGTGTCGCCCGAGGCGGGGCCGGCGCGAATGGGGTCGGCGAACGAGGTGGCGATCATCGGTCAGGCGTGCCGCCTGCCCGGCGCCCCGTCGCCCGAGGCATTCTGGCAGCTCCTGATCGAGGGGCGGACCGAGATCCGCCCGATGGACGGGGCTCGCTGGCCCCGCGCCGGGCACTACCACCCCGACCCGCGCCGTCCGGGCGGCAGCGTGACCGATGCCGCGGCGCTCGTCGACGGGATCTGGGAGTTCGACGCCGGGTTCTTCGGCCTCTCCCACCGCGAGGCCGAGCAGATGGACCCCCAGCAGAGGCTGCTTCTCATGACCGCCTGGGAGGCGATCGAGGATGCGGGTCTCACGCCCGAGCGGCTCTCGGGCGGGCGCACCGGCGTCTATGTCGGCTCCGCGGCGCTCGATCACGGGCAGGCGGTGCAGGACCGGCCGGAGCGGATCGACGCGCCCTTCATGACCGGCAACACCCTGAGCGTGGTGGCCAACCGGCTTTCCCACGCCTTCGATCTCCGGGGGCCGAGCCTCACGGTCGACACCGCGTGCTCCGCCTCCCTGGTGGCGCTCGACCTCGCGATGCGCGCCCTGCGGGCCGGCGAGGTGGACCTCGCGCTCGTCGGGGGCGTGCACGCGCTCCTCTCGCCCATGCCGTTCGTCGGGTTTTCGCGCGCGGGCATGCTCTCCCCCACGGGCCGTCTCCGGGCCTTCGACGCGGCGGCGGACGGCTATGTACGCGGCGAAGGGGCGGTGGTGCTGGCGCTCGCGCGGGCCGACCGGGCGGCGGCGGCGGGGGACCGGGCGCACGCCATCGTCGCCGGCACCGCAACGGGCGCGACCGGCCGGCAGGGCGGCATCACCCGGCCCTCGGCCGAGCGGCAGGCGGCCGTGATGGCCGAGGCGCTGGCCGCCGCGGGCCTCGGCGCGGAGGACATCGCCTTCGTCGAGGCCCACGGCACCGGAACGCCCGTGGGCGATCCCGCAGAGGCGGAGGCGATCGGGCGCACGCTCGGGCGCCGCGAGCGCACCCTGCCCATCGGCACGGTCAAGCCCAATATCGGCCATCTCGAGCCCGCAGCGGGGCTCGCCGGCGTCCTCAAGGCGGCGCTCGCGCTCGGTCGCCGACGCCTTCCGCCCTCCCTCGGATGCGACCGCCCGAACCCGGATATCGACTTCGAGGGCCTCGGCCTCTGCGTGGCGCGGGAGCCGCTGGATCTCGCCGCGGAGGCCGGGGCCGTGGTCAACGCCTTCGGCTTCGGCGGCAGCAATGCGAGCGCGGTGCTCCGGGCGGCGGCGCGGCCGCGCCCGGCCCCGGCGGAGGCGCGGATGCTCGTGCTCTCCGCCGCCAGCGCCGCCGCGCTCGACGGGCTCCTCGCCCGGTGGCGGGACCGGTTGGCCGGGACGGAGGAGGCGGAGGCCCGGGCGCTCGCCAATGTCGCGGCGCACCGGCGGGCGCGGCTGTCCCACATCGCGGCGGTGCCCGTGGGGGCCGAGGGGGTCGCGGCGGCGCTTTCGGGCGCAACTCGGCTGGCGCGGCGCGTTCGTGGGGGAGCGGACGGGCGCACCGTTTTCGCCTTCTCCGGAAACGGCGGTCAAACCGCGGGCATGGAGCGTGCGCTCGCGACCGCCGACCCTGTCTTCGCCGCGGCTTTCGACCATGTGGCCACGCTCTTCCGGGCGGAGGACCCGGCGCAGGACCCGCGGCGCTCGCCGGCCCCCGAGGGCGCGCCGCTCACCCGGCCGCGCGAGGCGCAACCCGCGCTCTTCGCCTTCCAGGTCGCGCTGGTGGAGGCCCTGGCGGCTCGCGGGCTCGCGCCCCGGGCGGTGGTCGGGCACTCGGTGGGCGCGGTGGCCGCGGCCTGGGCCTGCGGGGCGCTGGATTTGGCCGAGGCCGTTCGGCTCATCGCGGCCCGCGCGCCCTTGGTGGAGCGCCTGCCGGCCGGGGGGATGCTCGCGCTCCGCGCCGGACGGGCGGACGCGGAGGCCGCGCTCGCCGAGGCGGGGGAGGCGGATCTCGTCCTCGCCGCGGACACGGGGCCGCGGAGCACGGCCGTGGCCGGCCCGCCGGAGGCGCTGGCGCGGTTCGAGGCCTGGGCCCGCCGGCGCCGTCTGCCGGCGCGCCGCGTGGAGGTGGCGCACGCCTATCACAGCCCGGCGATGGACCCGCTGGCCGACGCGTTCCGGGACCGGGTCGGCGCGCTCGCCTCCGGGCCCTCGCGTCTCCCTTATGTCTCGGGCACGGAGGGGGCCGCCCGGGACGGCGAGACCCTGGATCTCGACTATTGGTGGCGCAATCTCCGCGAGCCCGTGCGGTTTCGCGCAGCGGTGGCGTCGCTCGCCGCCGCGGGCCACGCCCGGGTCCTCGAAATCGGGCCGCGGCCGCTCCTCGCGGGGGCGATCGCGGAGACGCTCGCCGCGGAGGGGACGCGCCCCGCGGGTCTTCCAGGCCTCTCGCCCGGCGCGCCCGGGGCGCCCCAGACCCCGGCGGATCTGGTGGCGGAGGCCGTCGCCTCGGGCGCGGATGTCGATCTCGGCCGCGCGGTGGGCCGTCCGGCACCGGCCCGCGCCGCGCCGCCGGGCACGGTGTGGACCCTCAAGAGCCACCGCCTCGCCCCGCCCGCGGCGCCCGGCCATCCCCTCCTCGGCCGCCGCATCCGCGCGGATCTCGAGGTGTGGGAGAGCGCGGTCGACACCCAGCTCCATCCCTGGCTCGAGGACCATCGGGTGGAGGGAAGCCCGATCCTCCCCGCCGCGGGCTTCGCGGAGATCGCCCTGGCCGCGCTGGAGGAGGCCGTGGGGCCGGGCCGGGCGGAGGTCGTCGATCTTGCGCTCCGGGCGCCTCTGCCGCTCGGCGCGCGGCCAAGCCGCCGGCTGCGCACCCGGCTCGATCTGCGGGAGGGGACGCTCGCCATCGAGAGCCGGCGGGAGGACGCAGCGGAGTGGGTGCTCCACGCCGAGGCCGGGCACCGTCTCGCCGGGCCGGCCCCCGATGTCGCGCCCGATATCGCAGCCGTCGACGGTCCCGGGCAGCGGGTCGCTCCGGAGGCGCTCTACGCGGCGCTCGAGGCGGACGGTCTCGCCTACGGGCCGGCCTTCCGCCGTGTGGCGAAGGTCGAGCGGTGTGGAGCCGACGGTCGGGCCCATCTCGCACCGGCCGGGGCGGGGCTCGCGCGCGTCACCGCGCTCGACGCCGCCTGCCAGACGCTCCACCCCATCCTGTCGGCGGCCCTGCCGGACGAACGCCTTGCCGGCGACCTCCTCCTACCCCGCGCGCTCGGGCGGCTCTGGTGCGGCGCCGGCGGGCCGGCCGTCGGCGCTCGGCTGCGGCTGCGGTCGGCGAGCGCGGGGACGGCCCTGGCCGATCTCGCGCTGACGGACGCGGCGGGCGCCACGGTTCTCGCGGTCGAGGGTCTGCGGCTGGACCGGCGGACGACCCCGCGCCAGAGCCCGGCGCAGAGCACGTGGGAGGAGCGTGAGCGGCCGATGCGCCCGCCGACAGCGGAGGACCGGGCCGCCCTCCTGGCCCGGCTCGCGGAGGCCGGCGCGCCCACCCCGCCGGAGGATGCGGCCCTCCTCCTCGACGCGCTGGCCCGCCGGATCGCCCGGGACCGGTTGCAGGCCCCGGAGGCCGGCGACCGGGAAAGCGCGCTCGCCCGCGCCCTCGCCGAGGCCCTCGCAGCCGACGGGCCCGACACGCCCGACTATCCCCCACGCGCGGAGCTCGTCTCGGCCGTGCTCCACCACGCGCCCGGTGCCGCGCGGCGGCTCCGCCGCGTGCTTGATCTCGACCGTCGGCTGGCGGAGGGCGGCGCGCCCGCGGGCCCCGGCCTTTCGCCGAGCGCCGAGGAGCTCGCGCCGGATGTCGGAGAGCTCCTCGCCGCCCTCGACACGGCCTGGCCGGTGGGCGCGCGGCTGCGCATCGGCGTCCTCGGCCCCTGGCCCGTAAAGCGCGACGCGGATCTGCCCGCGGCGGGCGAGCGCGTGCCCTGGGACGCAACGGAGGGCGGGGCTGCGGAACTCGACCTTCTGATCGTCACGGATCCCAGCGCGCCCGCCCAGGCAGCGGAGGCACGGCTTGCCCGAGGTGGCGTCGCCTGCCTGCTCGCGGGCCTCGACCCGGCGCTCGGGGCCCTCGAGGCGGCGGAGGCACCCGGCACGACGGCGCAGGACGCGGCTCGACGCCTCGGCCTGAGGCCCGCTGGCGAGATGCGGTTGCCGAGCGGGCGCCGGTTCCTCCTCGCATGCCCGCCGGAGACGACGGAGGCGCCGGCACCCGGCCGCCCGATCCGCCTTGACGGAGCGACGGAAACACCGGTCGCCCGGGCCCTCGCCGCGCGCGTGCCGATTTCGGAGGAGGCGGCGGATCGCCTGCTGGTGCTCGAGCCGGGCGCGGCCTCGGGGGCGGACCGGCTCGCGACCGCCTTGGAGCGGCTCCGGCACGCGCTCGCGACCGGACCGGAGCGCCTCTGGGTCGTGGCGGACCAGGCGGACGCCCCGGCCATTGGCCCGGCGCTCCGCGTGGCGGCCAACGAGACGCCGGGCGTCGCGGCGCGGCTCGTCGCACGGGATCCGGAGGTGTCGCCCGACACCGCGGCGCAAGAGATCGCGGCCCTCGTCGCGGCGGCGCCCTCGGACCGGGAGATGCGCCTCACCGCGGCGGGGCCGGTCGCACCGCAGATCCGACCTCTGTTCCGTCCGGTCCCCGGCCCGGCCCTCCGCCTCGAGATCGCGCGCCCGGGCGATGTGGGCTCGGCGGTGTGGCGGAGCGCGCCTCGGCCGGCCCCCGGCCCCGGCGAGGTGGAGATCGCGGTCGACGCGGCGGCGCTCAATTTTCGCGACGCGATGGTGGCGCAAGGCGCGCTCACGGAGGGGACCCTGGGCGCCGGGGCCGCGCGCCTCGGCATGGAATGCGCGGGCCGCGTGGCCCGCACGGGGCCCGGCGTGGAGATCGCGCCCGGCACGCGGGTGCTCGCGCTCGCCTCGGGCGCGCTTGCCACCCATGCGCTGGCCGCGGCGGAGGCCGTGCTGCCCATCCCGGAGGGTCTCGCCCCGGCCGACGCGGCGGGATGCGCGGTCGCCGAGCTCACCGCACGCCACGCCCTCGAGGATGTGGCGCGGATCGAGGCTGGGGAGCGGGTGCTGATCCATGGCGGCGCGGGAGGCGTGGGGCTCGCGGCGCTGGCGCTCGCCAACCGGCATGGCGCCCGGGTGCTCGCCACCGCCGGCACGCCGGACAAGCGCGCGCTGCTCCGCGACCTTGGGGCCGAGGCGGTGTTCGACAGCCGGGGCCGCGCCTTCGACGGGGAGGTGATGGCGGCGACCGCCGGCGCCGGGGTCGACATTGTGCTCAATTGCCTGTCGGGCGAGGCGATGCGGCGCTCGCTCCGGTGCCTTGCGCCCTTCGGCCGGTTTCTCGAGCTCGGCAAGCGCGATCAGGCGGCGAACGGGCGGATCGGGCTCGGCGCCCTCGCCGGCAACCGGAGCTACCACGCGGTGGATCTCGACGCCCTGGCGACCGCGCGGCCGGAGACGCTCCGGCGCCTCCTGGGCGCGCTCGGGCGCGATCTGGCGGACAGGCGCGTGGCGCCCATGCCTCATCAGCTCTTCGGGCCCGAGGGCGCGGGCGCGGCGCTCCGGCTCCTCAAGGAGGGCGGCCAGATCGGCAAGGTCGTGCTCCGTCCCCCGGCGGCGGTTGGGGAGCGGGTCCGGACCGAGGGCGCCTGGCTCGTCGTCGGCGGCACCCGGGGCTTCGGGCTCGCGACCGCCCGGTGGCTGGCCGCGCGGGGCGCGCGCACCCTGTTTCTGGCGTCGCGGGACGGGCGCGTGGCCGAGGCGCCGGATGCGGCGGCAATCGCGGCGTCCGGGGCCCGCGTGGTGCCCGTGTCGCTCGATGTGACCGACGCGGACGCGGTGTGCGCCCTGGCCGCGCGCATCGCCGCGGAGGGTCCGCTCGAGGGCGTCGTCCACGCGGCCATGGCGCTCGAGGACCGGCCTTTCGCCGACCAAACGGAGGATCAGGCGCGCCGCGTGATCGCGCCCAAGCTCGACGGCGCGCGCCATCTCGACCGGGCGACCCGCGCCCTCGGCCCACGGCATTTCGTCCTTTTCGGCTCCCTCTCCGCCACGCTCGGAACCCCCGGCCAAGCCGCCTATGCCGCGGCGAACGGCGCGCTCCGGGCCGTCGTGCGGGAGCGGCGGGCGGCGGGCCTCGACGCCCTCCTTCTCGGCTGGGGGCCGATCGAGGACCGCGGCCACCTGGCGCGCCACCCGGCGGCACGCGAGCGCATTCAAGAGGTGGGGGGCGCGGGGCTCTCGGAGGCCGACGCCGCGCTCGCGCTCTTGGACGGGGTGCTCGGCCGCTCGGATCTGCCGGAGGAGGTGCTGGCCGCGCCGCTGGACTGGGGCCGCCTCGCCGAGCGTCTGCCCGCGCTCCGCACCCCTCGGCTCGCGGCCGTCGCTCCGGCCCGCCCGGCGGCGGCGCGCGCGGCCGAGCCGATCGCGGCCCGGCTGCAGCGACTGGACGACACCGCGGCCGAGGCGCTTCTCCTCGGCGCGCTCCGCCGGGCCCTGGCCGAGGTGCTCCGCCAACCCGAGGCCGAGACGGATCCGGAGCGCGCGCTCCTCGATCAGGGGCTCGACAGCCTGATGGCCATGGACCTCAAGCTCGCGGCGGAGGAGCTGGCGGGCCGCGACCTCCCGACGCTCACGCTCGGGGACCGGACGACGCTCGCCGACCTCGCCCGCGAGATCCTGGCGACCCTGCGGCGCCCGCCGGACGTCGCCTCGGAGGTGCCGGCCCTCCTCGCGCGTCACGGTGCGGCGCCGGAGGCCGCGCGCGCCCTGGCGGACGCGGAGGCGCGGATCGGATGAGCGGAGATCGCGCGGCGGCCGCGCCGCTCCTCGACCGGCTGCGGGCGGAAGCAAGCCGCCGGGCCGCGCCGACGCCCGGGGGGGACTACGATTTCGCCGAGCTGCCACAGTTCCGCGGGGTCCGGCTCCAGCTCGACGCCCTCGAAAGCCTCGGGCTCGAGCTTCCCTTCTACCGGCTCAACGAGGCGGGGCCGGGCACCGAGGCCCGCATCGACGGGGCAACCCCGATCTCCTTCGCGAGCTACGACTATCTCGGTCTCAACGGCCATCCGGCGGTCGCCGCGGCGGCGGAGGCGGCGATCCGACGCTGGGGCGTCTCGGCATCGGCCAGCCGCCTCGTGGGCGGCGAGCGGCCCTATCACCGGACCCTCGAGCGTGCGCTGGCGGAGCTTCACGGCACCGACGCGGCCGTGGCCTTCGTCTCCGGCCATGCGACGAACGTGACGGCGATCGCCGCGCTCGTGGGGCCCGAGGACCTCGTGATCCTCGACGCGCTGGCGCACAACTCCGTCACCGTCGGCGCCCAGCTTTCGGGCGCCCATCGGCTCACCATGCCGCACAACGATCTCGGCTGGCTCGAGCGGACGCTGGCCGAGCGGCGCGGCCGGCACCGGCATGTGCTGATCGCGGTGGAGGGGCTCTATTCGATGGACGGAGACGCGCCGGATCTCCCGCGGCTGGTGGAGATCAAGCGCCGCCACCACGCCTGGCTCATGGTCGACGAGGCGCACGCGCTCGGCGCGCTGGGGCCCACGGGCCGGGGATCGGCGGAGGCGGCGGGCCTCGACCCTCGCTCGGTCGACATCTGGATGGGCACGCTCTCGAAGGCGCTCGCCTCCTGCGGGGGGTATATCTGCGGGTCGGAGGCGCTGGTCCGGGTGCTGCGGGCGCGGGCGAGCGGCTTCGTCTTCTCCGTTGGCCTCGCCGCTCCGGTCGCCGCGGCGGCCGAGGCGGCCATTCTCCGGCTGCGCGCCGAGCCCGAGCGCGTCGCCCGGCTCCGGACCCTCGGCGCGCGGTTCCTCGCCGGCGCCCGGGCGGCGGGGCTCGACACCGGGTTCTCCGAGGGCCACGCCATCACGCCCATCCTCCTCGGCGAGAGCCTTCGCGCGCTCCGGGCCTCCGCCGCCCTCCTCGAGCGGGGGATCCTCGCCTTCCCGGTCGTCCATCCCGCGGTGCCGGAGCGGGCGGCGCGGCTTCGCTTTTTCCTCACCTCCGAGCACCGGGAGGCGGAGATCGACCGGGCGGTGGCGACCACGGCGGAGGTCGTCGCCACTCTCTAGGGTGGGCCGTCCTCGGGGCGGACCCGCGCGGCGAATCTCCGAATGGCCCGGTCCGCGAGCGCGGGCGGCAGCTGGGCACCGATCCATCCGAGGAGGGCGAGCGGCCAGGGAAAGCTCGTCACGGCCCGCCCCCGGGCCGCGGCCCCGAGGATCGCGCACGCCGCCCGGTCCGCCGGCATCTCCCAGGGCTTGGGCCCCAGATGGCGGGCGGACATCGCGGTGGTCACGAAGCCCGGACAGGCCACCGTCACGCCGACCCCGCTCGGCCGAAGCGCACCGCGGAGCGCGATGCCGTAGGCCCGCAGCCCCGCCTTGCTCGCCGCATAAGCGGGCATCTCGGGCAGCGGGCGCCGCGCGGCGAGGGAGCTCACGAGGACGACGCGCCCACGGCCCCGCGCGCGCAGGCCGGGAAGAAGCGGCGCCACCGTGTTGATCGCGCCGGTCAAATTGACATCGACGATCCGCCGCGCCGCCGCCGCGTCCTCGGCCCGGCCGTCGGGCGCGAGGCCCCCGCTCACCCCGGCATTGGCGATCACGAGGTCGATCGGGTGGCGCGCGTCGAAATCCAGGAGACGCTCGGCCAGCGCCGACGCGTCCCGCACGTCGAGCGCCGCGGTCTCCACCCACGCGCCCCGGGCCCTCAGGCCGGCCGCGACGCCGGCCAGCGCGGGCTCCCGTCGCGCGACGAGGAGGAGCGACACCCCCGGGGCCGCCACCGCCTCCGCCAGCGCGCGCCCGATCCCCGCCGAGGCGCCGGTGATCGCCACATGCGCCCAGGGCCAGCGCCTCACGCGCCCGGCCCCAGTAAGATCCGCCGGGCCAGGGCCTCGGCGCTCGTCCGCGCGGCGGGCCCGTCGAACGCGCCGGGCATCTGGACCCGGGCGGCCAGGGTGGCGACGAAGCGGGCGACCAGCGCCGGGTCGGGCGGCTCCGGCCGGCGCCAGAAGCCCGCCAGCGGCCCTCCATGTGCGAGCCCTGCCCGGTCGTAGATCGCCGCGCCGAGCGCCTTCACCGGTCGGCCCAAACGGAGCGCGGAGAGGCCAACGGTGGAGTTCACCGTCACCACCCCGGTCGCAGCCCGGAGAAGCCCGCCGAGATCGCCGCCCGCGAGGTAGCGCACCCGCTCTGGCACCCCGGCCGAGGCCGCGCGGCGGCGCACCCGGCGGGCCCAGAGCGCGGCGCCGTGGTCGAGCGGGTGGCGCTTCACGACCAGAAGCGCGTCCGATGGCGCGTGGGCCGCAAAGCTCGCCACCACCTCGTTGAGCGCCCCGGTCATGCCGCCCTCCGGCCCGTCGCGGCGGATCTGAAAATCCGTCTCGAGCTGAAGGGGCAGAAGGAACACCGGGCCCCGCCAGCCCACGGCCGCGCGCAGCACCGCCCGCGCGCGCGACGCGGCGAGGGGCGCTCCCAGCGCCTTGGCCGCCCATCCGGCCCATTCGAGAAGCGGCGGGTCGAGCGCGTGTCGGCGATAATGCGGCCAGGCCGGCCCGCCGAGGAGATTGGCCAGGTTCCACGCCACGTCCATCGCCGCGTAGTTGGCAAAACCGCCCGCCCGTATCTCAGACGCGGGCGCGGCCCCACCCGCAAGTGCGCCCCGCCGCACGGCCGAGCGCGCGCCGATCCCCCGCGGCTCCACTGTGATCCAACCCGGGCGGAGATACCCCTGCTCCACCACATGCACCGCGACGCCGAGCGCCTCGGCCTCCGCGATCGCCGTGCGGTGCCAAAATCGCCCGTCGCCCAGGCAGACGAGATCCGTCGCCCCCGCCAGCCGCGGCCGGAGCCACGCCGCCCAGCCCTCCGGCGCACCCCGATAGGCGCGCGCGGGGCCACGGGAGAACACCCAGTCGCCCGGGCAGAGGAGCACGCGCTCCGCCTCCGCCCCGAGCGCGCGGAGCGCCGCCGAGAGATGCGCGAAGAACCAGGAGGCCGGCCCCTGCAGGAGCACGACCCGGCGCCCGGCCCCCGCCGCACCGAAGATCTCACCGTCCATGACGGGTTGTTAACCCAAGAACGGTAAACGCTCGGTTAGCCCACGCTGCAGCCCAGAAGGGAGGCCCATGAGCCCGCGACGCATCCTCCTCCTCCAAGGCCCGCCGGGGCCCTTCTGGTCCGAGCTCGGCGCGGGCCTCCGCGCGGCCGGCCACACGGTCCGCCACACCGGCTTTTCCCTCGCCGACGCGCTCCTTTGGCGCGGCCCCGGCGCGCGCCTCTATCGCGGGCGGCTGGCGGACTGGCCGGGCCGGCTCGCGGCCGACATCGCGCGCCACGGGATCACCGACATCCTCTACTACGCGGACCGCCTGCCCTATCATCGCGCGGCCATCGAGGTCGCGCGCGAGGCCGGCATCCGCGCCTGGGCGGTGGAGAACGGCTATCTCCGGCCGGACTGGATCACGCTCGAGCCCGAGGCGATGGGCGCCTTCTCGCGCCTCACCCGCGACCCCGCGGAGATCCGCCGCCAGTCCGCGGGCCTTCCCATGCCGGATTTCGCGCCGCAGCACCGCCACGGCTTCGGCCAGGAGGCGCGGGCCGAGGTCGCCTACCACCTCGCGATGGCCCTCGGCCGCCCGCTTTTCCCCCGCTATGTGTCGGACAAGCACTACCCGCCTGCGCTCGATTACGCGAGCTGGCTCCTCCGCTGGACGCTCGGGCGCGGCGCGGCGCGGGCGGCGCACCGGGCGGAGGCGGACTGCCGGCCGGGGGCCGCACCCTTCGTCCTCCTCGCCCTCCAGCTGCAGTCGGACTATCAGATCCGCGCCTCCTCGCCCTACGGGTGCCTCTCCGAGATGCTGGAGGAGGTGACGGCGTCCTTCGCCGCGCACGCGCCCGCGAAGCTTCGTCTCCTCGTCAAGCTCCACCCGATGGACAACGGCTGGGAGGCCTGGCCGCGCCGGGTGCGCCGCATTGCCGAGGCCCACGGGGTGGCGGCGCGGGTGACGGCGATCGACGGCGGGGATCTCGGCCGCTTCCTCGCCCACGCCGCGGGGCTCGTCACGGTGAACTCGACCACCGGGCTCGCCGCGCTCCGCCTCGGCTGCCCGGTGGTGGCCCTCGGCGACGCGGTCTACGACATCCCAGGCCTCACGCATCAACGGGGCCTCGGCCGGTTCTGGACCCGGCCCGACCCCATCGACCGGGAGCTTCTCGACCGGTATCTCGCCCTTCTGGCGGCGCGGGTGCAGGTCCGCGGCTCGTTCTACGCCCCGGCGGGGCGGGCGGAGGCGATCGCGGAGATCGCCCGTCGCCTGGCCGGCGCGGTGGCCTATTGGCGGCTGGACCGGCCGCTCTGGGCCCTGGGCGGGCGGGGGGGGGGCCCGGTGGCGGCGCCCGCGGCCGACCCGACGCTGGCCCGGGCCGTCAGTTGACCGCGAGATTGGCGATCACGGCGCCGGTCGTGACCGGCTGCAGCGCCTGGGCGACGAGGCGCAGGATCTTCTCGAGCGAGTTGAGCTCGGAATTGGCCACATAGAGCGTGTCGCGATGCCGGACCGGGAAGCGCTGCGCCAGGAGAAGGCCCGAGGGCTTCGTGAAGTCGAGCCGGTAGACCGTGGGCACGGGCTCGGACCCGTAGCGGGCGAGCCGGGCACCCGGCACTTGCGGCATCGCCAGCATCACCGCCGGATCCTCGTGGCGGATGACGAACACGCCCGCCGCGTCGGCCCGGGTGTCCACGATCCCCTGCGCGCGGCCGAGCGCCTCGGCCAGGGTGAGCCGCGGACGGTCGAAGGCGAGCGTCGCGTTCTCCTCCACCGCCCCCAACACCGAGAAATGCCGCGGCCGGTGCTCGACGGAGATAACGTCGCGCGGGTGCACGGGCACGTTCTCCCCCGGCGCGGCCAGGATGTCGCCCATGCCGACGAGGGCGCTCGCCTCCTTGCGCGTGAGGCGGAGCGCGCTCTCATGGATGGGCTTGGTGAGACCGCCCGCCGCCGCCACCATGTCGAGCACCCGTTCGCCCGTGCCCATGAGCGCGACACGCCCGCCCGCGGCCACCGCATCGCCCAGCACGGTGACGGATGCGGAGGGCGAGGCCACCACGCTCACCACCGCTTGCGGCTCGATCGCCTGGCCGGTCAGCGCCGCCTCGATCCGCCGGGCCGCCGCCTCGGGGCTGAGGCCGCGCACCCGCACATCGCCGCCATAGGGGATGCGCACGGTGCCGCGGGCCGAGACCGTCTGCACGGGCAACGCGCGCGCCGCGCCCCCCTGGTCGACCGCGCCCGAAAAGAGCCCGCCGCCGGTGGCCTCGAAGAGCATGATCTCCACCCGGTCGCCGGTGCGCAGGCGGGTGCCGTGGAGCGCCGGGCCGCGGGCGAGGCCGCCGAGCGTGGCCGGCCGCTCCGCCGCCGCGAGGGCCGCGACGACCGTCTGATCCGCCTCGATCAGCTCGAAGGGCAGCGCCGCGGGCGCCGCGGCCTCCGCCAGCACGTCCTCCACAAGCGGGCCGGAGCGCGGCACCGCAGAACAGGCCGACGCGAGGCACGCGCAGGCGAGAATGGCAAGCTTGGTCGACATGGGTTCCCCATTCGTTAACCAGTCCGGGTCAAGATCGCGCTGGAACGAATTCTGTACCAAAGCGCAACAGGTGACGAACAAACCCTAGGCGCGGACGGTTAATGGGAGCTTACAATGCTGTTCAACATCGAGGCGGATCTGGGCCACGAGATCGTCGGCTATCTCGTGCCGGACAGTTTTGCCGGCACGCCGAGGCTCGCGGTGGTGGGCGCGGGGCGCATCCTGTGGTCCGGCCCCGCGGCGGAGCCCCGGCCCGCGCTCGTCGCCTCCGGGCGGCACGAGACCGGGATCTGCGGCTTCCGCATCGGGCCCGCGCTGGTGCCGGATCTCGGCGCATGCGACGATCTCGAGCTCCGTTGCCTCGCGAGCGGGCTCACCATCTACCGCCGGCCGCCCACGCCCCATCCGGTGCCACGGCGGGTGTTTCGCCTCGAGACCCGGCTCCGGCCGCTCACGGAGTTCGACCGCGCGATGGAGCCGCATTTCCAGGCGTGGCACACCAAGATCGACCGTCTGGGAGCCGAGAGCGTGGCCCAGCTCTTCCTTCTCCACGGCATCGGCTCGAGCTATGCGAGCGGGCGGCTGCACCTGCCCGCCCACCCCGGGCTGGCCGACGGCACGGTGGCCGTGATCGCCTGCCTCAGGGATCCGTTCGAAGAGCTGGCCGAGCGGCTCCTCGTGCTGAGCGGGGCGCTCGGCCCCGTCGCGCGGCTCCTGCCGCTCCGGGATCGGCTCGCCCTTCACGAGGCGATCGACGCGCTCGACGGACGGGACTTGACGACCCCGCGGGCGCTCCGCCGGGCGCTCGGACGGATCCCGGCGGGCGGGCTCTCGGCACTGGCCAACCCGCTCACGCGCCAGCTCAGCACCGCGGAGCCGGGAGCGCCGTCCGGCCCCGAGGCGACCGCGACCGCCCTGCGCGCGCTCGCGGCGGCGGATCTCGTGTCTCTCGCCGAGATTCCGGGCCATTTCGAGGCCGCCGCCGCCGCCTTCCTCGGTGTGCCCGAGCCCGCGCGGGTCGAGCCGTGGGAGGCGCCGCTTCTCGCCGAGATGGCCGACGCGCTGGCGCGGACGGAACTGGCCCGCGCCCTCCTCGAGGGAGATCTCGACGTCTATGACGGGGTGTCGCAGGCCTTCTCCGGGCTCGGCTCCACCTCCCAGGGCGTGGCCCCGGCGGGCGGCGGGCTGAGCGGCGCGGAGACGCGGAACATCCGGTGATAGGCGTCCGCCATGCGGTCGAGCCCGATGCGACGGCGCCGCGCGGCCAGTTCCTCCGGCGTGGCCGCCCCGCCGCGCGCTGCGAGCGCACTCTCCATGGCGTCGGTGAGCGCGCGGAGATTGCCGGTCTCGCCTGTCCGGCTGAGCTCGGCGATCCGCTCGGGCGTCAGGCGCTCCACTGCCTCCGTCGCCGGCACCACGCGCACCCGGGGGCTGAGGCGCCGCGCCTCCCGCGCCGCGCCCACATCCGTGAGGATCATCGGCCGGTCGAGCGCCAGCGCCTCGAGCACGACATTCGCGCAGCCCTCCTGGAGGCTCGGCAGCAGCACGCAATCGGCAAGGTCGGCGTAGAGGCTCGGCATGGCGTCGTGGGGCACGTAGTCGATCCTGTGGATCCGGTCCGCGACGGGCGACGCCGCCACCCGCTCGGCCACGAAGGCCGCGCACGCCTCCTCCCCCTCATTGCCGACGAGCGCCAGCCGCGCCTCTGCGTGCCGCCGGGCCACAGACTCGAAGGCGCGGATCGCGAGGGCGTGGTGCTTCACCGGGTGGGTGCTCGCCGGCAGAACGAAGACGAAGGCCCCCGCCGGCAGCCCAAGATCGGGAAGCGGCGCGCGGCGCGCGGCCCAGGCGAGGTCGACCCCGTTCGGGATCACGTCGATCCGGTCCACGGGACAGCCGGCCCGGCGCGCGAAGTAGCTCCGCACGAACTCGGAAACCGCGACGACCCGGTCCGCCGCCAGAACGCGGGCGGCGTGATGCGCGAACCCGCCCTCCGGCAGCCAGGTGTAAGCGTTGTGCAGCGTGTAGAGCGTGTGGAGCCCGAGGGCCTTGGCCTCCCGGAGCCCGAAGCTCGCGTAATGGTAGTGGAGAACGTCGATTTCCCATGCGGCCAGGGTCTCGAGGAAGAGCCCCTCCTCTCGGTCGAGAACGACGGCGTGCTCCGGCCGGTCGAGCCGCGCGAGCATGGCGCCGCCCCGCACCCCCTCCACCAGCACCACCGCCCGGCAGCCCCGGGCCCGGTAGCCACGGTAGAGGTTGAGGACGACTTGCTCGAGCCCGCCCTTGTCGAAGGAGGGGACGACGAGGCCCACGGTGAGCGGCGGATCCGTCCGGGGTCGCGGCGGGGTCATGCGAGGCTCCTGAGATTGGGGGTGTCGGGCGCGGCCGGGGCCGCGGCGAGGGCGGCGATGCGCGCGAGCCCCGCGCGGCTCTCCTCGAGCAGGCGGAGAAACACCCGGTGGTTCTGCGCCGCAATCTCGGCGCAGGCCTCGGGCCCCGGAAGCTCGCCCGCGCGAAAGGCCTCCGCCGGCACATGGCGCATGCCGAGGGCGGCGAAGTCCCCCACCTCCGCGCTCGAGAGGACCGGCACGACGCCGAAGCGCAGATACTCCACGAGCTTTGTGGGGCAGGCGACGCGGTTCACCACCGAGGGATCGCGGAGGAGCAGCCCGAAATCCGCCCGCCCGTAGCTCTCGAACACCTCCGCTTGGGTGGCCGAGCGGAGCGCGAGGCCCGGCGTCTCCGGCCCGACCCCGGCGCGGGCGAGCGCCCGGGCCATCCCCTCAGTGTCCGGCGTGAGGAGCGTCCAGTCCACCGCCTCCGCCGTGGCCGCGACGGTCGCCGCGAGCTCCGGGATGCACTGCCAGCGCTGGGTGCCGCCGGCATAGATCGCCCGGGGGCGTGCGTTGTAGGGGCGGCGGGGCGCGGCGGCATCGGCGCCGTGGAGAAAGATCGGGCAGACGGCAAGACGCGCCGGCGCGAGCGCGAGCTTCTCCGCGAAATGCGCCGCCATCGCCCGGGTGACGCAGACGACCACATCCGCCTCCCCCGCCGCCCAGCTCTCGTGCTTGGCGTATTTTTGCGCCATGTGGTGGTTCTCGTAGAGCACGAACTCCTCCGGAACGGCGCCGTGCATGTCGACGAGGAAGGGCCCGGTGCGCCGCGGCAGGAGGCGACGGATCGCGGGCGGGTCGAGGCCCACCAGGCTCTGCGCGTAGACCGCGGCGCCGAGGCCGAGGAGCGTGGCCAGAAGCGCCTCCCCCAGCCGGTCCCCATGCGCGACCTCCAGCCGCCAGATCCGGGGCCCGAGGGCGCGCAGCGCAGGCGCGCCGTCGCGGTTCGCCACCCATTTGAGATAGATCCGGTGCTGACCCTCCAGCGCGCGGTCGATCGCGACGACGCGCTGGACATAGCCGTCCTTCTCGTCGCCGGTCACGGGATCGGTGTCCATCGTGAGGACGAGGACCGGCCGCCCCTCCGCGAAAAGGGGGGCGAAGGCCCGCAAGAGCGGCTGAAGACCGAGCACAGTCCCGAAGCTCGCAAGCTCGGCTTGGGCGAGATCGGCCAAGGCGCGGCGGAGGAGCGCACGGTAGGCCACGGTCTCGGCCGCCGGATCCTCGAGCCGCGGTGGCGCCGGCGGGTCCGCGAACCGGATGCACGGAGCCTCCCCTCCGGGCGCCTCGGCCCGGGCGGCGGCGTCCGCCTCCAGCGCCCGGTGCCCCGCGAGGAGGGCCGGCGCGTCCGCGGTCCAGCGTCGGAGAGCGGCCCGGTCCCGCTCCGCCGACCGGGCGGCGGCCACGGCCTCCGCGCGTCGCGGACCCCGGGCATGGACCGGCGATCGCTCGAGCTTGTGCGCGTAGAGATGGCGCGCGAGGGCGGCGGGACCGAGACCGGAGGCCCGTGCGGCGGCAAGCACCGGGGCAAGCGCCGCCTCCCCCTCCCGCGCGGGATCGAGGCGGCCGGCCCGCTCGATCACCCCCGCGGCGAGGAGCACGCAGGCCGGGTCGAGACGGTCCACGAGGTCGACCGCGCCGGGGATGAGCGCCTGCCGCCGCGCGAGGAACCCGGCCACCGCCTGGATCGGCGCGGCCTTGGCGTAGATGTCGAAATCCACGGGCACGGCCTGCTCCGTCTCCGCGAGGTTGAGCGTGGGCGCGGCGATGGGGGCCCAGAGGTCCACGAGCCCCGCGAGCACCCCCGGCGGCAGGATCGTCGCCTGGCCGACGAGGCCCAGATGGCTGTGCCCTCCTTGGCCCGCCCGCCAGAGCCCGGCATTCGCGAGGGCGGCCGGGCGCGTCCCCTCGGGCTCGGACTGGCGGAGGACGCGGAAGCCCGCCCCTCCCCGCGCGTCCGCCAACCGGTCGAGCCCGGCGCGCTCGGTCTCCGCCGCGTCGACGAGGTAGACCGTGACCCGCATCCCGTCGCGCCCCTGGTCGAGCGCCCAGAGCGCGAGGTCGAGCGCTGCGCGGTCCCCCTCATACACCATGACGAGACCGAGATCCGGCGCCCAGGCGTCGATGGCCGGCAGATCCGGATGGTGGCGGGGGCCCTCGCCGCGCCGCGCGAGATACCGCGACAGAGGGTCGGCCGCCGAATCGTCCTCGCCCGCCCAGAGCTCCGTCGAAAAGAGGCCCGAGGGACGGCGCCCCTCCCGCCAACCGAAGGCCAGCCAATGCTCGAGCGGCTCGCCGCCGTCGACCGCAACGTCCGGATAGGCGGCGCGGTACCAGGCCGGGGAGAAGAAGGGGCACGGGGAGGCGGCGGCCGACCCCTCCGCGAGATAATGCGCAAGCGGCGCCTCGGTCTCCGGGTGACGGCGCGCGTACCAATCGGCGTCGAAGAGCGGCGCGCAGGGCTCTGGCGGCGGCGCGGCGGCTTGCGTCTCCTCCGCGGGGGTGTCCGGGCTCGGGCGCTCGGCCGGCGCGCGGGACGGGGTCAGGCGTGACAACATCGGCACGGGCTCCTCTCCTGGATCAGACGGCGCGGGCCCGGGGCCGCAGAGGCTCCGGCGCGAAATCGACGACCGGACGGCCGGCCACCGCCGACCGGATCCGCTCCGCCGCCTGACCGTCTCCATAGGGGTTGGCGATGCGCGCGATGCGCCGGCGCTCCGCCGCATGATCGAGGAGCCCGGCCGCGGCGCCCACGATCGCGTCCGGGTCCGTGCCCACGAGCCGCGCGGTGCCGGCCGCCACCGCCTCGGGCCGCTCCGTCACGCTCCGCATCACGAGAACCGGCGTGCCGAGGGATGGCGCCTCCTCCTGCACCCCGCCGGAATCGGTGAGGACGAGATGCGCGCGCTCCAAGAGCCACACGAAAGGAAGATAGGGCAGCGGGTCGATGAGATGCATCCGCGGCAGGCCGGAAAGCCGCGCCCGCACGGGGCCTTGCACCGCGGGGTTGAGGTGGACCGGATAGATCACGGTCGCGTCCCCCCGCGCGGCGAGGCGGGCGAGGGCCTCGCAGATCCCCTCGAACCCCGCGCCGAAGCTCTCCCGCCTGTGGCCCGTGACGAGCACGACGGGGCCCCCGCCGTCCACGATGTCGCGCAAGCTCTCGGGCACGAGGCCCACCGGATCCGCCGCGAGCCGCCGACGGGCGAGGGCGAGCGCGTCGATCACGGTGTTGCCCGTGACGACGATCCGCCGGGCGCCGAGCCCCTCCGCCAGAAGCGCGTCGCGCGCCCGTGGGGTCGGCGCGTAAAGATGGTCCGCCATGGCGTCGATCGCCCGGCGGTTCATCTCCTCGGGCCAGGGGCGGGCGAGGTCGCCGGTGCGGAGCCCGGCCTCGACATGCCCGACCGGCACCCGCCGGTGAAAGGCGGCCAGCGCTGCGGCAAGGGCCGTCGTCGTGTCGCCATGGACCAGCACCCGGTCCGGCGCCTCGGCCGCGATCACGGGATCGAGTGCCGCGAGCGCGCCGGCCATGAGGCCGCTCAAGCCCTGGCCCGGGGTCATCAGCGCGAGGTCGTGATCCGCCCGGAGGCCGAAGACCTCCATCACCTGCGCGAGCATCTCCCGATGCTGGCCGGTGACGCAGACGCGCACTGCGATCTCCGGATCCGCCTCGAGGGCGCGGACGACCGGCGCGAGCTTGATCGCCTCGGGCCGGGTGCCGAACACCGCGAGCACTTTCACGGCCGGCTCTCCCGCGGGGCGGCGGGGGGCCGGTGGATGGGGGCGGACGCGCTCTTCTGAGCCATGGCAAGACCTCTCCGGTCACGATCTGTTCCAGCCCCGGATTACGCGACAGTCGTTAACCGAGCGTTGACGAAGGACGCCGGATAAGGGGTGCGAGGCCGTCAGAAGGGCGGCGAGGAGGCGAGGGCGAAGCCATGGCGCCAAAAGTTCCGCTGCGGGCCGGGATGGTTGAGATCGGCCGCGAGGGCCCGGCCCCGGGCGGCGAGGGCACGGCGGCGCGCGGGGTCCGCGATCAGGGCGGAGGCGCCGGCGATCCAGGCCTCCGGCTCGTTGGCGAGGACGAGGCCCGCGCCCCGGCGGGCGACGCGCGCGGCCTCGGGCCAGGCCGCGGAGTAGATCCCGGCCGCCCCGACAATCGCGTGCTCGATGATCTTGTTGACCGAGCGCGCGCGGTTCGCCGGGGTGTCGAGGAGCGGGTAGAGGGCGAGGTGGACGCGCCGATGGCGGAGCGCGCGCCGATAGGCCGGCCAGGCGGTCTCCCGGATCGGCACCAGCCGCGGGTGGTCCCAGAGCCCGCCCAGCCGGTGGTTGGCCGCGAGATGGATCTCGAGCGCGGGATGCCGGGCCAGAAGCGCGGCGAGCACGGGCCTCAGAAAGTCGAGATCCGCCGCATGCACGGCCGAGCCCAGATAGGCCGCGCGCACCGGGCCCTCCCCGTGATGCGCGAGATCCGCCAAGGGCTCGGACCAATGCGGGCCCAGGAGATGGGTTGGCGCGAGCCCCTTGTAGGCGGCGGCGATCGCGGGAGAGCTCGCCACCACCTCCGCGCCGGCGCCGAGCAGCCGGGACCGGTGGCGCCGCTCGACGAGGCGGAGCTTCGCCCGCTGGGCCCAGGGCACCCCGGGATCGGAGGCCATCGCGTCGAGCGCGTCGTCGATCACCCAGAACACCCGCCGCCGCGCCGGGAGCCGCCCGGCCCGGCCGCCGTGGCGCACCACCACCAGGGTGGCCTCGGAGGCGAAGACGCCCGGGCCCAGGCGTCGGATCGGCCCGGCCGGCGCCAGCCAGTCGGCGCAGGCATTGGCGAGATAGAGGTCCGCGCTCGGGCTCTCGGGCCGCACCAGCCACCGCTCCCAGATCGCCGCCGCGCGCCCCGCCATCCTCAGATCCTCCCAGCGCCCCGACCCGAGGCCCCCTCATGACACGCCCGTCCGACGATCTCTTCGACCGTTATGTCGCGGCCGCGCCGTCGGCGCAAAACGCCGTGGACGCCCTGCCCGGCTGGCGCACCGCCTTGCCGGAGGGCTGCGGCGCCCGCGCGGGCGCGATGGGCCTCATGCAGGACACGCGCATCGCCTGGGCGCTCGAGCGCCTGGGCGGCGTCGCCGGGCGCCATGTGCTCGAGCTCGGCCCCCTCGACGGCGGGCACACCGCGATGCTCCACGGCGCCGGCGCCGCGCGGATCGACGCGATCGAGGCCAACCGCCTCGCCTTTCTCCGCTGCCTCGTCACGAAGGAGATCCTTGCCCTCGAACGTGCGCGCTTTCACCTCGGCGATTTCACGGTCGGGTTCGGGCCGGCCGGCGAGAGCTTCGATCTCGCAGTGGCCTCGGGCGTGCTCTACCACATGGCGGACCCGCTCGCCCTCCTCGCGCGCCTTGCCGAGGCGAGCCCGCGGCTCTTCCTCTGGACGCATGTGATGGACCCGGAGGCGATGCCCCAGGGCGACCCGCGGCGCGCGGCCTTCACCGGCCGGGTGCTCCGCCGGCGGATCGGGGAGACGGAGGTCGCGCTCCACGAACGGGGCTATCTCGGCTCCGAGCGCGACGTCGCCTTCTGCGGCGGACCGCGGGACCGGCATGTGTGGATCGAGCGGGCGGGCCTCTTCGCGGCACTGCGGAGCCTCGGCTACGACCGGATCGAGATCGCGGACGACGACCCAGGCGCACCCGGCGGCCCGGCGCTCTCGATCCTCGCCCGGCGTTCGGAGACGGCGGCGTGAGCGGCGGCCTCGCCCGCGCGACGCCGGAGGTCGCCGTCACGTCCGGGCCCGGCCCCGTTCTGACGCCCGAGCCGCCGCGGGCCCGGCCGGCCCGGGTGAGCTGGCTCGCGCTCGGCTCCTTCGCCCTCTTGGTCGCGCTCCCCACCGCAGGTCTCGGCACCTACTACGCCCGTCACGCGGCGGACCAATTCAGCGCGACCGCCCGGTTCACCGTGCGCGAGGCCGCGACCCGGCCCCTCCGCCTCGAGGACGCGGACCGCGCGCCGGACCGCCTCGGAAGCGCGCTCGCCACCGCCGAGATCTCGCCCTTCACCCATGTGGTCGCGAGCTATCTCGACAGCCCGGCGCTCCTCAGCGACCTCTCCGCGCGGTTCGACATTCCCGCGATCTTCCGCCGTCCGGAGGCCGATGCCTGGTCCCGCCTGCCCGACGGGGTGAGCGCCGAGGCGCTCGCGGCCTATTGGGCGGACCGCATCCGGGTGTGGGTGGACGGGCCGTCGGGCATCGTGAGCCTGGAGATCCGCGCCTTCCGTCCGGCGGATGCCGAGGCCCTCGCGCGGGCGGCGATCGACCGGGCGGAGGCGCTGGTGAACCGTCTCGCCCTCCGCCAGAAGGCGGACGCCCGGGCCCGAGCGCTGGCCGAAACCGCCGCGGCCGAGGCGCGCCTTGCCGACACCACCCGAGCGCTTGCGCGGTTCCGCGACACCGCCCGCGTCGTGGATCCTGCGCGGGAGGGGGCGGCGACGGTGGACCTCCTCGCCGACCTTGAGGCCGAGCGCATCCGGCTCGAGGCCCAGCGACGGGTGCTCGCCTCCGTCGCGACCGAGGACGCCGCCCGGGGTCGCGCGCTCGAGACCCGGCTCACCGCCCTCCGCGCCGACATCGCCCGGCTCCGCGATCTCCTGGCGGCGGACGCGACCCGGGACCGCAACCTCGCCGCAGCCCTCGGGCGCTTCGAGGAGCTCGAGATCCGCCGGCGGGTCGCGGCGCGGCTCTTCGGCCTGGCGGAGACCAGGCTGATCGGGGCCGAGATCGACCTCGCGCGCCAAACCGTGTTTCTCAACCTCTTCGATCCGCCGCGGCGCCCCGAGGAGCCGAGCCACCCGCGCCGCGCGGCCCTCACCCTCCTCTGGGCCGTCACGCTGGCCGCCGGCTGGGCTATCCTCGCGCTGATTTGGGCCGCGGTCGCCGATCATCGGCTCGACCGCCGACGCTGACCGGGGCCGCGGCATCGCCGAGGCCGAGAAACGTCCGCGGCGCCGGCAGCGCATCCCCGACGACGAGACGCGGGCGGGACTGGTAGCGCGACCACCAGGGGCTGAAGGCGGGGTCGAGCGCGGCGTCGGTCCCGTGGCGGGCGGCGAGGGCCGCCTTCTCCCGCTCGAAGCGCCGGGCCTTCTCCCCCACGAGGTCCGCACCGCGGGACGCGCTCTCGTGGTGATAGAGGGTGGCGAAGGGGGTGTAGACCACGCCGATCCCGGCCTCCCGCGCCCGGGCGCAAAAATCCACGTCGTTGTAGGCGACGGCGAAGCGGCGCGCGTCCATCCCGCCGAGCGCGTCCCAGCAGCCGCGGGTGACGAGCATGCAGGCGCCGGTGACGACGCTCATGCCGTTGCGCACCCCGAGCCGTCCCATGGGCCCGGGATCGTTCGCCTCCGCGCGGTAGTACCAGTGGCCGGCAAGCCCGCCGAGGCCGAGCATCACGCCCGCATGCTGGAGCCGACCGTCCGGGAACAGGAGCCGCGCGCCGACCACGCCGGTGCCGGGATAGGCGAGGCACTGCGCCATTTCGTCGAGCCAGCCGGGCTGGATCACCGAGATGTCGTTGTTGAGGAGGAGGAACGCGTCGCCCGACGCCATCTCCACCCCGCGATTGACCATGGCGGCGAAATTGAAGGGGGCGGGCCGGATCTCGGCGCGGAACCGCCCGCGCGCGGCGTGCCGGCGATAGAGCGCATGGACCCGTGGGTCGGTCGAGCCGTTGTCGACCACCACGATCTCGAGCCCCGGGTAGTCCGTCCGCTCCCGGAGGTCGTGGAGCACCCGCTCGATCAGGGCGTAGCTGTCGCGGTTGGGGATGACGACCGATATCCGGGGGCGCGGCGCCTCGGGAAACTCCAGCCGGTGAAGGCCGGGGGTGAGCGCGTCCCGGGCCCGGGCCGGGCCGACGAGGGTGGCGAAATGCTCTTCGAGGGCGGCGCGGGCATGGGCGGTCGCCCGGTCCCGCCCGGCATGGGAGACGCTCTCCACCCGCTGACGCCAGAGATAGGCCGGGTACGGCACGTGGCGGATCTCCGCGGCGCGCAGGCCGCGGGTGTAGCGCAGGACAAGCTCGTAATCCTGGCTGCCATGGAAGCCCTCGCGCAGGCCGCCGAGGGCCGCCAGCCGGTTTCGATCGTAGAGCGCGAGGTGGTTGACGTAGTTGACACCCGACAAGAGCACAGGGTCGAAGGCCGGCTTCCAAAAGGCGGAGATTGGGGTGAGGTCCGCATCCGCGATCACCTCGTCGGTGTAGAAGAAGCGGGCGCCGGGCGCCTCGGCGATCGCGCGGCGGAGGCGGTCGACCGCGTGGGGCGCGAGGGCGTCGTCGTGGTCGATGAGCCCGACCCAGCGGCCGCGCGCCCGGGCGAGCGCCCGGTTGGTCGCGTGCGAAATGCCCCGGTTCTCACGCGCGCGGAGGATGGTGAGGCCCGGCACCCGGTCGTGCGTTGCGAGCCAGAAGGCGGTCTCGGGGTCGGTCGACCCGTCATCGGCCAGAACGAGCTCCACCCCCGGGCCCTGGGCCTGGACGGAGGCGAGGAGCGCGTCGAGCCAGGCGGGCTTGGCGTTGTGCACCGGCGTGAGAAAAGAGACGGTCGGCGCGGCCGGGATCGGGTCCGCGCTCGCCTCCAGGGCCGCCAGCTCCCAGATCCGCGCGAGCTGACCGCGGAGACCGAGACGCCCGGCCGCCGGCCAGCGCAGGCGCGCGCGGGTCTGTCCGAAGCCCGGATCGGGCCCGATGAGATTGGCCACGGCCCCAGGGCGTGCGGCGAGGCGCCGGCGCACCAGGCGGACGAGCGCGCGCGGGCTCCGCCGGGTGGCGAGGCGGAGGCGGAAGCGGGTGCCCGGGTGCTCCGCGGGGTCGATGCGGCAGCCGAGGCGGCCCGGGCCGGACCGAAGGTCGATCACGAGGAGGAGATGCCGGCACTCGGGAAAGTCGAGCCGCTCGGCCTCCGAGAACGCCCCGCGCTCGCGGAGATAGACGGCGGCGTCGAGCGGCCGGTCGAGCGCGGTGATCTCGACGACGGCGAAGCGCGGGGCCCGGGGCCGGGGCGCGAGGGCGAACTGGGGGTCACCGCCCAGGCTCTCCCAGAGGCTGCGCCCGCGGCGGGCGAGCTGGTCGTTGGGCGTGAGGGTGAGAAACATCGGGCCTCCTGGGGCTCAGCCGCCGAGGAGCCGGCCCCGGATCGCCCGCTCGAGCGCAAGGCCCGCGAGCACCGTGCCGACAGCCCAGGCCACCACATAACCGCGGTCGAGCATCTGATCGGGGTAGTTGTCGTAATAGGCGACGCGCATCCACTCCACGAGATGGAGCGTCGGCACCCAGGCCAGCACCTCGCCGATCCCGGCGGGCAGCGCGCTCGGCACGAAGAGGATGCCGGAGAAGATGTAGGCCGCGATGACCATGAGCGTGTAGATCGTCACCCAACCGTGGAGCACCATCGCGATCACCGCCGAGAGCATGCCGCAGCCGAGCCCGAGGGCGAGGGCCGCCGCCATGGCCGAGGCCGCCTCCACCAGGTCCGCCGGGCGCGGGTCGATCCCCACCGCGAAGGCGAGCGCCACCATGAGCCCGGCCATGCAGAGGCTGGCGAGCACCTCGAGAAGCGCCCGGCCCCAGAGAACGTCGAGGATCTTCACGGCTGGGAACGCCAACAGCGCCCGGTTCATCACGAGCGAGAGCATGATGAAGCGGGACATGTAGTTCCAGCTCATGAAGGGCACGAGCGCGGTGGCGAAGAAGAGCTCGATGCTCTGGCCATACGGCGCGTAGCGGCCGAGGAAGCGGTAGAACGCCAGGAGGATGAGGATGTGCGCCACGGGCCAGCTGATGGCGAGGAGGTAGCCGAGCCCGTGGTTGAAGAACCGGGTGCGGATGTCGCGGAGCATCACCGCCCAGACCACCCGCCAGGATGCGAGAAGCGCAGCCCCCACCGGTCAGGCCATGTGGTTGCGCAGGAGCGCGACGCCGCCGAGCGCCGCGCCCCAGGCGAGAAGGGAAAGGACGGCGACCACCGCGACGGACTGCGCGCGCTTGGGATGCCGCGCCTCCTCGGGGCGGGTTGGGGGCACGAACACGTCGAGATAGATCATGCCCGCCTCGGCCGCGTGCCGGACGCCCTCGAGCTTGCGCGCCGCGGCGAGGAACTGCCGCTCGGCCAGGTCCTGGTCCACCTCGATCCGAGAGAAGCGCGCCATCACCTCGGCGAGGGGCGCGCCCGCGCCGACCCGCCCGGCGGAGAGCCCGGCGAGCTCGCCCTCGAGCGCGGCGATCCGCCCGTCGAGCGCGCGGAGACGGGCCGAGCCCGGCGCGAGATGCTTGGCCTGGGCCGCCCGGTCGCGCCGGAGGTCGATGAGGTCCTGACGGATGCTCCCCTGCAGGCTCGAGAGCGCGCCCGCCTCCCGCTCCGCGTCGAGCACCCCGAGGGCGTTGCGCGCCACCGCGAGCTCGGCCTGGGCCGCGGCCAGCCGGTCCGCCGCCTCGGCAAAGAGCGTCTCGGCCTTGGCCACGGCGTCGGCCCAGACGCGGGCGTTCATCCCGCGCACGAGCTCCTCGGCCGCGGCGATGGAGGCCGCGGCCAGGGCCTCGGCGTCCTCCGGCCGGAAGGCGCGGAGGGCGAAGACGATGATGCCGGCCGGGAGCTCGATCTCCACATCCGTCCGGCCCTCCCAGTCCGCAAGAAGCTCCTCGGCCGTGGCGTTGGGTGCGGGGCGGGCCGGCCAGTCCCCCGCCAGCCAGGTCTCGGGCTTGAGGGCGTGGACCGCCGGCCCCTCGAGCCGGCCGCGAAGCCCATGCGCCTCGGCGAGCACCGCCACGAGCGCCGCGCTGTCGAGATACGCCGCGACGACCTGGGTGTCGCGCTTCATCTCGAGGGAGGGCAGGCCGGTCGCGGCCTCCACCCCATCGGGGCGCGCCGCCTCGTTCACCCGCAGGATCATGCGGGTCTCGACCTCGTACTGATCCTCCGCCAGGAGCCCGTAATAGAGGCCGGCGAGCGCGAGCGGCAGCGCGACCAGGAGGGCGAAGCCGACCGCCGCCGTTCGGCGCATCGCGCGCCGGCGGGCCCGCTCGGACTGGGCCATCTCGTAAGGACGCCGCCGGGTGGAAAACCCGTGCCGCCCCGCCGCTGCGCCGAGGCGCTCGGCAACCTCCCGGCGGAGGGCCAGGGCCAGCGCCCCCTCCGCCGCCGGGGGCCGGGGCTCGACGGGGAGCCGCGCGTTCATCGGTTGAGCCTCAGATAGGCCGCGATGGCCTGCTCCACATCCGGGTAGAGGGCGAGCCGCCCCTCCACGAGGAGCGCGCCGCGGGTGCAGTACTTCGCGACCGTGGGCATCGAATGGCTGACGACGATGAGATCGGCCCGCGCCCGGCGCGCGTCGAACGCCGCTGCGCAGCGGGCCTGGAAGCGCGCATCGCCCACCGCCGTGATCTCGTCGATCAGGTAGCAGTCGAACTCGATGGCCATGGAGAGCCCGAAGGCCAGCCGCGCCATCATGCCCGACGAGTAGGTCCGCACCGGGTTGCGCATGTAATCCCCGAGCTCGGCGAACTCCGCGACGAAGCCGGCGATGCGCGCCGGGTCCTCCCCATAGCAGCGGGCGACGAAATGCACATTCTCCCGCCCGGTCATCATGGGGTGGAAGCCGCTGGCGAACCCCAAAGGCCAGGAGACCCGGACGGAGCGGCGGATGCGCCCCGCATTCGGCAATTCGATCCCTGCGATGAGCCGCAGGGTTGTGGATTTCCCCGCCCCGTTGACGCCCAAGAGCGCGTAGGACGACCCCGCCTCGAACTCCGCGCTCACATCGTCGAGCACGGTCTTCGGCCGGCCCTCCGTGCGGTAGGCCTTGCTCACGCCCTCGAGCGCAATCATGCCCTGCCCCTTTGCCCTGATCCCCTTCTGGTCCAGGGCCGAGACTGCGCCGGCGCGGTTAAGAAAGAATGAGCGCGGTCACCCTTCGGCGTGGCTCGCCCGATACTCCGCGCGCGCGAGCCAGTCGGGCGCGACCTCCACCCCCCAGCCGGGCGCGTCGCTCACCCGGGCCCGCCCGTCCTCGATGGCGTAGGGGCTCTCGACGAAGAGACCCTCCTGCCAGGGATAATAGTCCGGCCCCTCGATCGAGAATTCGAGATAGGGCCCGGCATTGGGGATCGCGCGGAGGAGGTGCATGGTGAACAGCGTGACCATGGAGAGGTTTGCGCAGTGGGGCGTGATCGGCATCCCCGCCGCCTCCGCCATCCGACAGACCCGGAGCGTGCGCGCGAGCCCGCCGAGATAGAGGATGTCCGGCTGCAGGACGTCGACCGCGCGCATCGCGATCATCCGGCGCCATTGGGTGAGGTCGCAGTCCTGCTCCCCCCCGGTGACGTCGATCGCGAGCGCGTCGGTCACCTCTTTGGTCTGCTCGAGCTCCCAGTAGGGGCAGGGTTCCTCGAAATGGCAAAAGCCGTGGTCCTCCAGCATCCGGCCCACGCGGATGGCCTCCGCCGGCGCGTAGCAGGAATTGGCGTCGATCAGGAGATCCGCCTCCGGCAGGGCGCGGCGCATGGCGGGGATGATCGCCTCCGTCCGCCCCGGCCACTCGTCTTGGCCCCGGCCCACCTCCGCGCCCGCGCGCACCTTGAAGGCGGTGAATCCATGGCTCTCGGCCAGGCGCTGCAGCCGGGCGGCCTCGTCCTCCGGCGTGATGTCCCGCTTCATCGAGGAGGCGTAGGCGCGCACGGGCCCCGGCGTGCCGCCGATGAGCTCTGTCACGGGCCGGCCCGCCGCGCGCCCCCTCAGATCCCAGATCGCGGTGTCCACCCCCGCCATCGCCCGGCAAAGATAGCTGCCCGGAAACTTGTGCTCCCGCTCGGTGACGCGGTCGAGAAGGTCGTCGAGATCCCCGGTCTCGAGGCTCACATCCCGGCCCAGCACCCACGGCGCCACCTGGCGGTGGAGCACCTGGCAGGTGATGTCCGCGTTGTAGGTCGAGACCTGGCCCCAGCCGACGCCGCCGGCCTCGTCGGTCACCCGAACGAAGGCCACGACCGGGCGGGCGAAGGTCTCGATCGCCGCAAGACGCGTCACCGGGCCTCCTCCAGGATCATCTCCGACGCCCGCTCGGCCAGCATGATGACGGGGGCGTTGATGTTGCCCGAGGTGACATTTGGAAAGACCGAGGCGTCGACCACGCGGAGCCCCTCGAGCCCGTGCACCCGGAGGCGCGGGTCGACCACCGAGGTGGCCGGGTCCGCCCCCATCCGGCAGGTGCCGCAGGCATGGAAGACGGTCCAGGCGTTGTCGCGCACATAGGCGTCGAAATCCGCGTCGCTCTCGGTCGCCGGCCCCGGCAAAAGCTCTTGGTCGATCACCGCGCGGAGCGCCGGCGCCTCGGCCAGACGGCGCACGATGCGGCTGCCCCGGCGCATGGCGTCGCGGTCCTCCTCGGTCGAGAGATAGTTGGGCTGGATCGCGGGCGGCACCCTCGGGTCGGGCGTGCGGATCTCGAGATGGCCCCGGCTCGTCGGCCGGCAGGGCGAGAAGCCCAGCATGAAGCCGGGGAAGGGGTCCGGCTGCATGAGCGGGCGCGTGCCCAGCGGCGCGCGGGTGTAGCTGAGCGGCGAGAAATAGAGCTGGATGTCCGGCGCCGGCTGCTCGGGCCCGCTGCGGACGAACCCGCCCGCCTGGTTGATCGAGAGCGAGAGGGGCCCGCGGCGGGAGAGGAGATAGCGCAGCCCCGCCGAGAGCTTGCCGCTCCAGGGCCGGAGCGCCTGGTTGAGCGTGGGCACCCGGGAGCGGAAGATGTGGTCCGCCCCCAGATGGTCCTGGAGGTTGCACCCGACATGCGCGTTCTCTCGGCGCACCTCGATCCCGAGGCGCTGGAGGAGCGGGCCCGGCCCGATCCCCGAGAGCTGGAGGAGCTGCGGCGTGTTGATCGCCCCCGCCGCCAGGATCACGCCCCGCCGCGCCCGGACCACGCGCTCCACCCCGCCCCGCAGGTAGCGAATGCCCACGGCGCGCCCCTCGTCGAAGAGGATCTCGGTGGCCAGCGCGCCGGTGCGGAGCTCGAGATTGGGCCGCCCCCGGGCCGGGCGAAGATAGCAGCGCGCGGTGGACGCCCTCAGCCCCCGGTCGGTGGTGATCTGGTAGAGCCCCGCGCCCTCCGCCTCGGCGCCGTTGTAATCCGCCGTGCAGCCGATCTGGATCTCCTCGGCCGCCTTGAGATAAACCCCGCAGAGAGGGTGAACCTGGCCGGTCGTGTCGGTCACCGAGAGGGGCCCGCCCCGCCCCCGCTCTGGGCTCAAGGGGCCCCGCCAATCCTCCAGTCGGCGGAAGACCGGGGCGACCGCGCTCCACTCCCAGCCCGGCGCGCTCATCGACCAGTCGTCGAAATCCTTGGGATGGCCCCGGGCGTAGACCATGGCGTTGATCGAGGACGAGCCGCCCAGCACCTTGCCCCGCGGCCAGTAGCTGGTGCGCCCGCCGAGGCCGGGCACTGGCTCGGTCGTGTACTTCCAGTTGACCGACGGGTTGTAGAAGGTCTTGCCGTAGCCGATGGGCACCTGGATCCAGAACCACTGGTCGGTGCCGCCGGCCTCGAGCAGAAGAACCGTGTGGCGCCCGTCCGCGCTCTGCCGGTTGGCGAGCACCGCCCCGGCCGACCCGGCGCCCACGATCACGAAATCGAACGTCTCCATGGCGCCCGCCGCTTGCCCCCCCGGCTCCAGACATCAACGCCAATCATGCGGCGCCCGGAAAGGCAAGACGCCAGAGCCGACGCGCCGACGAGCCAGCCCCCTCAGGCCACCCGCGGCTGAAGAGGGCGGAGCGCCGCGCCCGCGCCCGGGGCCCTGGGCGGCCCCGCCTGGCCCACCGCGGCGCGCATCGCCGCGCCGAGGCTCGCGAGCCGCACGGGCTTGGCGACGTGCCCGGCAAAGCCCGCGGCACGATACTGCGCGACCTGGTGGGGAAACGCGTTGGCCGTGACGGCGAGGGCGGGCATCGGCGCGCGGCCGGCCCGGCGCTCCCGCCGGCGGAGTTCCCGGAGCGTGGCCACCCCGTCCATCCCCGGCATGGAGATGTCGATGAGCGCGAGGTCGAACGCGCGCCGCTCCAGAAGGGCGAGCGCCGCCTCCCCGCTCTCGAGCAGCGTGGCCCGGCATCCCAGCCGCTCGAGGAGCTTGCCGATCACCATCCGGTTCGTCGCCGTGTCGTCGACCGCGAGCACCGCGAGGCCGGCGCAACCCGCGGCCGGCGGCGGTTCGGCCTCCGCCGGGTTCGCCCCGGCCGGCGCCCGGGCCAGCGGCAGGCAGAGCTCCACCGCCGTGCCCCGGCCCGGCCGGCTCTCGATCGCGACGCGGCCTTCCATCAGGCGCACCAGGCGGTGCACGGTGGTGAGCCCGAGCCCGGTGCCGCCGAAGCGGCGCGTCGTCGACCCGTCGGCCTGGGAGAAGGCGTCGAAGGCCGTGGCCACCTGCGCCTCGGTCATCCCGATCCCCGTGTCCTCCACCCGGATGCGAAGCCCGCCGGCCGCGTCCGTCCAGACCGCGAGCGCAACCCGGCCGCGTTCGGTGAACTTCACCGCATTGCTCATAAGATTGTTGAGCACCTGGCGCAGGCGCGCGGGGTCTCCCAGCCGGGGGCCCACGCCCTCGGCCACCCGCGTCTCGACCGCAACGCCGCTTTCCCGCGCCCGCGGCTCGTGGATCGCCGACACCTGGCGGACGAGCGCGCCCGGGTCGAACGCCACCCGCTCCAGCGCAACCTCCCCCGCCTCGATCCGCGCGAGATCGAGGATGTCGTCGACGATCGTCTCGAGAAGGGTGCCCGACCGGTGGATCGTGTCGAGGAGCTCGGCCTGGTCCGGCGCGAGCTCCCCGGAACGCAGCAGCTCGACCAGCGCGATGATCCCGTTCATCGGCGTGCGGATTTCATGGCTCATCGTGGCGAGAAACTCGGATTTCGCCCGGTTCGCCGCCTCCGCCCTCTCGGCGAGGGCGCGGGCGGTCGCCTCGCTCTCCATCAGCCGGCGCCGGGCCGCGATCTCCCCGGCGATGGCGGGCTTGATCCCGGCGATCCAGATGAGGAGGAAGGCCACCAGCATGAGGGGCACCGCGGCGATCTGGATGAGCTCCTTGGCCACCTGCATCCGCTGGCCCACCCGGGCGTACCAGTCGGTGATCGTCGCGAGGTCGACCATGAGGTCGGACCGGGTCTCTGCGCGCACCGCGTTCAGCGCGGCGGCCAGATCGGACCGGCTCGGCGCGGCGAGGAGACGCTCCGCACTCCCCGCGAGACGGGCCAGCCGCCGGTCGAGATGGCCATAGGCCGCCTCGACCCGGCCCCGGTCGAGATCCGTCACCAGCGCCTCGAGAAGCAGCGGCAGGGCCAGCGGACGCCGGTCCCGCGCCGCGAGAGGACCCTCGAGACGCCGGGCGATCGCCCGCCGCGCCGCCGCGCGCGCGCTCTCGCTCTCCGCCGCCAGGAGCTCGACGCCGCGCGCGCGCACCTCCTTGGCCTCGATCTGCACGGTGTAGAGCGCCACGAGTTCCTCGCGGATCGCGCCCGTCGCGCCGGAGATCACGCCGCTGAGGTAGAAGAGCGTGGCGGTGATGCCGAAGATCATGGCCGCCGCGCGCACGAGGGCGCGGAGCATGCGCCGGGGCGCGGGCGCCTCCTCCGGCGCGGGGCGCGTGCGTGCCGTGCTGGTCATCGCCCTCCCCCGCTCTCGCCCCTTTCCCATCGGAGCGTGCCAGGAGCAGGTTAGCGGGGACTTAACGCGGCGCCCGCCCCCATCGGCCGAAGGCGCGGTGCCGGTCTTCGGGCGCGATGCGGCCGCGCACGCCCGGGGGCGGCGGCAGCCCGTGCAGGCCGGCAAAGGCGCCCCAGGCCGGCCCGGGCCCGTCGCGGAGCACGATTCGCCCAGTCTGCGCGAGCGCGTAGGCGTAGGCCAGAGGCAGGGTCGCCGGCCGCGTGCGCCGGACAAACCGCATCCGGTTCCGGTAGTTGAAATAGTTGGCGAAGGCGGTGGGCCGACGGGCCAGCGTGCCGCTGCCGATCGCCGTGCCTCCGACATGGTGCACCCGGGCCTCCGGACAGGGGCGGAGCGCGAGCGGCCCCCGCGCGGCCGCCCAGGCGACCTCTTCGTAGTAAAGGAAATAGTCCTCCGGCATCGGCCCCACGCTCTCGAGAAAGGCGCGCGAGGCGACGAGATTGGCGCCCGTGAAGAAGTCGATCCGCTCGGGCGGCGGCGGCGGCGCCTCCTCCGGCCGGCATCCCCGGTTGAGGTTCTCGCACACCCCGGTGAGGGGGCGCACCCGCCCGCCGTCGGACCAGACGCGCCCCTCGCCGGCAAAGAGCGTGCGCCCGCCCATCAGCCCCCAGACCCCCGGGCGCGCGGCGCAAGCGGCGTAGGCCGCCGCGGTCTCCGGCTCCACCACACAATCCGGGTTCAACACCCAGAAGAGCCCGATCTCCGGCCGTCGCGCCAGATGCCAGAGCCCGAGATTGACCGCTGCCCCATAGCCGAGATTGCCTCCGGTTTGGATGAGGGTGCGCGCCGCCGGCGCCGGCCGCCCGGCCGCCCGGCCGAAAGGCACCGCCGGCGCCTCCTCGGCGGGCCCCGCGCCCGCGATCGCATCCAGCGTCCCGTCCGGCGAGGCGTTGTCGCACACCACCACCTCGACCGGCCGGCTCGAGGCGCGGAGGCTCTCGAGACAGGGGCCGATCACATCCGCCGACCGGTAGGTGACGATCACCACCCCGATGCCCGGCTCCGCCATCCCGCGCCCTCCCCTCGCCGCGCCTCGCCGCGCCTTGCCCGGGCCGCCACCCGCTCTCCGTGTTTTTTTCGCTTGGCCGCCGACCCGCCCCGCGCGATGGTGGCACGAAGCTGAGAGCCACGCGCCGGCCCGGACCGCGGAGATCGAGATGTCGGAAGATCACACACAGAGCGCCTTTATGTACTTCCTGCCCAAGGGCAAGGTCAAAGGCGAGACCAACGACGTGGAAATGAAGCCCTATCAGGCCTTCGACGTCATCGACTGGTCGATGAAGGGCACGAACCCGACCAATATCGGCAAGGCGACCGAGGGCGGCAAGGTGACCCTTGAGCCGATCTCGATCACCAAGATGTCCGACAGCGCGAGCGTGCAGCTCTTTAAGGAGATGTGCGCGAGCACGACCTTCAAGAGCGCGGTGCTCGTGGTGCGGCGCGACCTCAAGCCGTTCCTGATCTTCACCTTCAGCAACGCCGTCATCTCGATGCTCGAACTCGGCCAGGGCGGCCCGGCGGAGGAGCCGAAGGACAAGTTCGACCTCGATTACGGCGCGGTCAAGGTCGAGTACCTCGCCATGGACGCCTCGGGCGAGACCCGGAAGGTGACGGAGTCGTACTGGAGCCGGGTTCTCGCCGAAGCGACGGACTCGGTGGGCTGAGAGACCGGGCGCGCGCCGTCTTCGTGAGGCGACGGGCAGTTCCGCGGGGGTGGGCGGCGATGTTTCGGCCGATGGCCCGCGCCTTCGAGCCCAAACGCCGCGTGTCGTGCCCGGCGGAGCGGTCCCACGCCTCGCCCGGGCGCCAGGTGCCGGCGGGCGCGGGCAAGCGCGTCGGCCAGGGCTGACAGGCGCGGGGCGAGGCCGCTGATCCTGGGCGACGTCCTTCTCGCACGCCATCCGCCGGAGGTCGTCCCGCTCCGGCCGAAGGGTGAGGGCGACACGCATCGCGTGCAGGACAAAGGCCCCTGGCCCGCCCCCGGCCCTCCCGAGGCGACCGCGCCCCTTGGAATGCGCTGCCCGTCGATGCGAGATGGGGCCGTGGAGAGGGAGGGGCCCATGGCCGACATGCGGGACCGGAGCGCGGGGGAGCGGGTGTGGACGGCGGTTGTCCTGGCGCTCCTCTGGCTCGCGGCGATGGATTATCGGGCGGACTTCCTCGGCCCCTCCCCCTATCCGCCGAACGACGGGGCGCTCTTCGTCGTCTTCGCCGAGGCGGTGCGGGCCGCCGGCTTCGCCCTGCCCGTCGCGGTCGAGTTCAACGGCGCCCGGCTTCCCTTCGCCTACCCGCCGCTCTCCTTCTACCTCGTGGCGGCGGTGGCGGAGGCGGGGGTGCCGCTCCTCGCCGTGGCCAAGTGGTACCCCATTGTCGTGGCCGGAGCGGCCGCGGCGGCGGGGCTCCTCCTCCTGCGCCGTCTCCTCCCGCGCAGCGACGCGCTTCTGGCCGCCGCGGCGCTCTTCCTCTTCTACCACCGCTCCTTCGAGTACCTCATCATGGGGGGCGGCATCTCCCGGGCCACGGGCGCGCTCTTCGCCGCGCTGGCGCTTCTCGCGGCCGAGCGGCTGGCCGGCGGCTGGGGCTGGGGACGCGCGGCGCTCGCCGGGTTCGCCACCGGGGCGGCGGTGCTCTCGCATCCGGAATGGGGGATCGCCGCGCCCGCGGGCGTGGTGGTCCTCCTCGCCTGCCGGGCCCCGGCGCTCTGGCCCGCCGCGCTCAGGGTGGCGGCCGTGGGCGCGATCGCCGCCCTCGTCGTCGCGCCCTGGGCGGCGACCGTCCTCGCCGAGCACGGGCCCGCGCCCTTCGCCCACGCCTCCTCCACCAGCGCCTGGAATCCGAGCGAGCTCGCCCTCCGCCTCCTCTCGCTCCAGATCCTGCCCGCGGGCTTCGCGCTCTTCGCCGGCCTCGGGATCGTCGTCGCCCTCCGCCGGGGCGAGCCGCTCTGGCCCCTCCTCCTGCTCGCCGCCGCCGTGCTCACCCCGCGCAGCGCGCTCACCGTGGCCGCGCTTCCCGCCGCGGCGCTCGCGGGGCTGGGCGTCGCCACGCTTCTCGATGCGGCGGCCGACGCCCTCCGAGGCCGCGTGCCGCCCGGCCTCGCCGCACTCGCGCCCCGGCTCCGTCCCCTCGGGCTCCCGCTCCTCGCCCTGGCCCTCGCCGGCTCCCAGCTGGTGGCCAACGCCGCCCTCTCCGACCTCAGCCGCACGCTCATCCAGCTCGACGCCCCGAGCCGAGCCGCCCTGCGCTGGGTGGCCTCCGAGACGCCCGAGGGCACGCGCGTCGCCGTTCTCAGCGGCGCGCCGTGGTTCGTCGACCGGCTGGGCGAGTGGTTCCCGCTTCTGACGGGGCGCGAGGCGGTGACCACCGCTCAAGGGCGGGAGTGGCTGCCGGGCGAGAGCTTCCGCCGTCGCGCCGAGCTCAGCCTCTCACTGGCCCGGGCGCGCGGCTGCGCCGCCCTCCACGCGGCCCTCGCCCGCGCCGAGCCGCACGAGGCGGTGCTGGACGCGACCGACAGCGGGTGCTTCGACGGGCGGCGGGGCTATGAGGAGATCCACCGCGCGGGCCCTGTGCGGATCTTCAGGCGGGCCGGCGCGCCGAGCGAAGGCGGGCCGGCCGAGAGGTGAGGGCCGCCGCCCCCTCGACCAGCGCCGGCGTCACTCGTAGGGCTCGACCCGTGCGTCGTCGATCGAGTAGCCGATCTCGGCGAGCTCCGTCGCCTTCGCCATGGCGTTGAGCTCACCCGTCACGATGATCGGCTCGAAATAGCCCACCACCTCGTAGGGCGCCGCGGCCCGCACGAAGATGATCTGGTTGGGCGGGGGCGGCGGCACATGGATGCAGGCGCCGACATACGGGACCAGGAGGAAGACCGTCACCCCCATCCCCTCGTAGTCGAGCGGCACCATGAAACCGGGCAGGCGCACTTCGCGCCCGTCGAACTCGGTGGTGATCGAGGCGTCGATCTCCTGCTCGAAGCCCGTGGACAGCTGGCCGTGCTCGACGAGCCCGAAGGCGCCGCGGAGCTCTTCGTAAGCCTGGCCGCGCGCATGCTCCGGCACCAGATCCGACCATTCGAGCTCGAGCGGTGCGGCGGCGCGGGCGAGGCCGCGCAGGCCGACGGCGGCCGAGGCGACCCCGGCGGCGAGAAGGGTGCGGCGGCGGATCTCCACCATGGCTCTCTCCCTGTTGAGCGCGGTTAGGTCCGGACGGTCATCCCGTCCGCGAGCGACATCCAATAGGCCCTGAGCGCGGGCACGAGGCTGGCCACGGTGCCGGCGAGCACGATGAGCCCGAGAACCGTCATCTCCCAAAGCCCCGGCCAGGTCAGCGGCAGATATATCCCGTAGGCCGCGTCCAGGAAAGGCTGTGCGACGGCGAGGGCGGCGTAGAGGATCACAAGGCCGAGAGCCGCGGCGGCGAGGCTGAGGAGCGCGGCCTCCAGCATGAGAAGGAGGAGGATGGTCCGCGGCCGGGCGCCGACGGCGCGCAGGATCGCCATCTCGCGCCGCCGCTCGGCGAGGGAGGCGAGGATCATCGTGGTCATCCCGAGAAGCGCGGTGGCGACGACGAGGGCGCTCACCCCGGCCAGCGCGGTCTCGGCGACGCTGACGATGCTCCAGAGCTCCTGGAGCGCGACGCCCGGCAGGACGGCCAGGAGCGGCTCCTCCGGGTACTCGTTGATCGCGCGCTGGAGCGCAAAGACCCGCAGCCGGGACTCGACGCCGAGAAAGGCCGCGGTGACGGCCTTGGGCGTGAGATCCATCCCGCGGGCCTCCTCGGCGGAGACGACGTTTCGGCTTCGCCCGCCTCCCTGCCAGTCGATATGGATGGCCTCGATGGCCTCCAGCGAGACATGCACCGTGCGATCGACCGGCGTGCCGGTCTTGGCGAGGATCCCGGCGATGCGGAAGGGTTTGTCGTCGTGCTCGGTGAAGGAGGCGATGCCGTGCGCGACGACGATCTCGTCTCCCAACCGATAGCTCAGCGCCTCGGCCACATCCGCGCCGACGACCGCGTCGAAGAGGTCGTCGAAAGGCCCGCCCTGGGCGAAGGCGAGGTCCCGCCCCCCACGATATTTGTAGCGCGCGAAGAACTCGGCGGAGGTGCCCATCACGCGGTAGCCGCGGTGGCTGTCGCCCAGCGAGACCGGGACCATCCAGGCCACCCCGTCCATCTCGCCGATCTCCCGATAGGTCTGCCAGGTGATGTTGTTGGTGGCGCTGCCGATGCGGAACACCGAATAGAGGAGGAGCTGGACCGGCCCCGAGCGCGCGCCCACCACGAGGTCGACGCCCGAGACCGTGTCGGCGAAGCTCGCCTTGGCCCCGGTTCGCAGCTTCTCGACCCCGAGAAAGAGCGCGACCGAGAGCGCCGTGGCGAGCACGGTGAGCCCCGCCGTGAGCCACCGGTTGGCCAGCGAAGCCAGGGCGAGGCGGAGGAGGATCATGCGGCCTCGGCCCCGGTCGCGATCTCGGGCAGGGCCACGACCCGGTCGAACCGGGGCGCGAGGCGCTCGTCGTGCGAGACGAGGAGGAGGGACGCGCCGCTCTCCGCGACCTGACCGAACAGAAGGTCGAGAAACGCCGCCTGCGAGCGGGCGTCGAGGGCGGAGGTGGGTTCGTCGGCCACGACGATCTCCGGCCGCCCGATGAGCGCGCGCGCCACCGCCACACGCTGCTGCTGCCCGACCGAGAGCGCGCCCGCGCGGGTCGCGCGCACCGCCTCCCGGTCGAGACCGAGGGCGTCCAGCAGCCGCAGCGCCTCTTCCCGGGGAGCCGCGCCCACGCGCCGCCGTCGCCCGGGCGCGAAGCTGAGGGGCAAGAGCGCGTTGTCGACCGCGCTGGCATAGGGCAGGAGGTTGAACATCTGGAAGATCACACCGACATGCTCGGCGCGAAACCGGTCCCGCGCCGAGGAGGAGAGCGCCGAGAGGTCCTGACCGAGGAGCGTGACCCGCCCGGCGCTCGGCACGGCGATGCCCGTGACCAGCGCGAGGAGCGTGGACTTCCCCGATCCGCTGGGGCCGAGGAGCAGCACCCGCTCCCCCCCGGCCATGGCAAAGGCCGGGACGCTCAGCCGAAAGCCCGACCGCCCGGGCCAGGCGTACTCGACCCCCTCGAGCGAGAGCGCGTCCACGGACCGGTCAGATCGCCCCGGAGACCGTGAGCCGGGGCTCGGCCCGCTCCACCTCGAAGCCGGTGCTGCCCTTGCCCGTGATCATCTGGATCTCGAGCTTCTCCGCATTGGGGAACGCCTCGAAATAGGGGAAGGCGATCTCGGCGATCTGGGCGGTGTCGTCGCAGCCGAAGCGGTACTCGGCGTGGAACTCGGTGTGACCCTCGCCGGCCTCCTCATCGCC
>CAYXPI010000001.1:43987-60986 GCA_964467005.1 uncultured Limibaculum sp.
CGTGATCGTCGTGCCCGTGGTCGTCGTGCCCGTGATCGTCGTGAGCGTGCTCGTCATGGCCGTGGTCGTCGTGCCCATGCTCGCCGTGGCCGTGATCGCCGTGGTCGCCGCCCTCGGCAATCAGCTCCACCTCGGCGCTCTCGAGCTCGCAGCCCGCCGCCGGAGCGAGGACGAACAGCGCGCCTCCCTCGGCGAGCTTGGCCTTGGCGGCCTCGACGGCAGCCTTGTCCTCGGCGCTGGTCGCCGCGTGCTCGAAGCCCACGATGTCCGCCCCCGGCGCCTCGAGCTCCATCAGCACCACCTGGCCTTCGACGGCGATGTTGAGGGCGCCCTGGCCATGCACATGTGCGCCGAGGGAGCGCGTCTCCCCCGAACCGGCCCAAGCGGCGGTGGCGAGGAGCAGCGTGGAGAGGGCAAGGGGCGTGACAGCGGGCTTCATGAGAACCTCCTGTATGACAACGTTGGCGCACGCTACCGGCCAACTTCGCCGGTAACAAGATAACATTTCTTGACAGGTTCGGTCAGACGGCCGCGGATTGCCAAGCTCCCGGGCGCTCGGCATAACGGCGGGGAGAGCGCGCCCAGCGCCGGCATCCTTGGGAGGACACGACATGCGGACGACGATCATGGGCCTCTGCGCCCTCGGCCTGGCGGCGATGGGCTGGAGCGCGGGCGCCGAGACGCGGGTGACGTTCAAATCCGCCAAGACCGGATCATCCTATTATCAGATGTCCGTGCAGGTTGCGGAGGCCGTGAAGGCCGGCACCGACGGCGCGGTGCTCGTGACCGTGGAGGAGAGCCAGGGCTCGGTGCAGAACGTGATGGAGACGCGGGCGCGGGGGGCGGACTACGCCTTCACCAGCCCGCCCGTTCTCGTGCGCCTCGCACAAGGCGAGAAGGCAATGTTCGAGGGCAAGGGCTCGCCCGCCTTCGACGAGATTCGCGCGCTTTTCCCGATCCCATCCCTGACCATGCATTTCGTCGTGCGCGCGGAGTCGGGCGCCGAGACCCTCGCGGACCTCGCGGGCAAGTCGATCCTCCTCGGCAAGGGCTCCTTCGGCGCGCGGGAGGGGGCGAAGTATCTTGAGCTCTTCGGGCTTGCGGACCGGGTCGCGATTGCCGACGCCGAGCTTTCGAACGCCGTGCCCGCGCTCAAGAACGGGCAGATCGACGGCTTTGTCACCGCGGGCTCCTACCCCGCGCCCAATGTGATCGAGGCGGCCGCCAGCGTCGGGGTGCGGGTGCTCTCGATGTCGGACGACCAGATCGCCCAGACCAAACGCACGCGCCTCGTGATCCCCGCCGGCACCTATGAGGGGCAGACGGAGGAGATCGTGACGACCTCGCTCCCCGTCGTCGCCTACGCCACAACGAAAATGGACGCGGACACGGCCTACGCCCTCACCAAAGCCTATTGGGAGGAGAAGGCCCGCATGGGCGCCGAGGCCCCCTGGTGGAACGGCGTGGATGCCGGGCTGATGGCCACGATCACGGGCCAGATCCACGAGGGCGCCCAACGCTATTACGACGAGGCGGGCATCGCCCTCACCGACGCCCAGCGCTGAGCGGGTGAGCCCCGCCCCGGCGCTCGACCGCGCGGCCCTCATCTGGACCGCGCTCGGCCTCCTCACGATCGGCGCGCATCTGTGGATCGTGTTTGCGGGGCTCTTGCCCAATCTCGTGACGCGGCCCGTCCACATGGCGCTCGCGCTGCCTTGGGCGCTGGTCTACGCCGCCCGGGGCCCGTGGGAGCGCGCGACGGGCCTCGCGCTCGCCACAGCCGGCATCGCCGCCTGCCTCTGGGTCGCCGGACACGCCGAGCGCCTGGGCGACCAATACGGGTTTCTCGAGGGGCCAGAGCAGATCGCCCTCGCCGCCCTCTTGCTCCTCACGGTGCTGGAGGCCGCACGGCGCGCCGTGGGATGGCCGCTCCCCGCCGTCGCCGTTCTGGCGCTGGCCTACCGGCTTCTCGGCCAGCACATCCCCGGCGAGTTCGGCCATGCCGGCACGCCGCTCCCCAGCTTTCTCGGCACGCTCACCATCGCCGAGGGCGGGCTCTGGGGCTCGCTCACCGGCATCTCGGTGACGCTCGTCGCGATCTTCGTCATCTTCGGCGCGGTGCTCAATGCGGGCACGGCTGGGCGCGGCTTCATGGCGCTCGCGGCCGCCGGCGCCGGACGGTTCCGGGGCGGGGCGGCCAAGGTCTCGGTCCTCTCCTCGGCCTTCTTCGGCTCGATCTCGGGCTCGGCCTCGGCCAATGTCGCCTCGACCGGGGCGATCACGCTCCCGGCCATGGCCCGGCTCGGCTATCCGAAGCCGCTGGCCGGCGCGGTCGAGGCCGTGGCCTCCTCCGGCGGGCAGATCCTGCCGCCCCTCATGGGCGCCGGCGCCTTCGTGATGGTGGAGCTCACCGGCGTGCCCTATACGGGCGTCATGGCCGCCGCGCTGCCGCCCGCCCTCCTCTACTTCGTCGCGGTCTGGGTCGGGATCGACGCGTTTGCCCGGGTCCACGGTCTCCGCCCCCTCGGCCCCGAAGACCGGCCGGGCGCGCGGGAGGTCCTCCTCACCTCGGCCTTCTTCGCCCTGCCCTTCGGCCTTCTCCTCTGGGGGATGTTCGGCCAGGGGCTCACGCCCCAGCGGGCCGCGATCTGGGCGCTCCTGGCGGCGGCGGGGCTCCTCCTCCTCGACGACCGTCTCCGGGTGGTGCCGCGGGACGCGCTGGCCCGGGCCCAGGCCGCCGCCCTCGCCGCCGGACAGCAGGTCGCGCTGATCGCGAGCGTCATTCTCTGCGCCTCCATCGTGATCGGCGTGCTGGGGATCACGGGCGCGGGGGTGAAGATCACCTCGCTCATCCTCTCGGCCTCGGGCGGGCTCCTGGTCCCCTCCCTCCTCCTCACCGCGCTGGCCTGCCTCATCCTCGGCATGGAGGTGCCGACGACCGCGGCCTATGTGATTTGCGTGAGCGTCGCGGGGCCGGCCCTCGTCGCGCTCGGGCTCCAGCCGCTCACCGCGCATCTCTACGTCTTCTGGTACGCGCTCCTCTCCACCATTACGCCGCCGGTCTGCGGTGCGGTGTTCATCGCCGCGGGCATGGTGGGGGAGAACTGGCTCCGGGTCGCGGTGCGGGCGATGGCGCTCGGGCTCGGCCTCTATCTCGTGCCGCTGGCCATGATCGCGAACCCCGGGCTTCTGGATCTCGGCGCGCGCCCGTTCGCCGCCCTCGGTGCGCTCCTCAAGGTGGGAATCGGGCTCGTCCTCATCTCCGAGGCGGTGATCATCGCGCGCCGGGGCGCCGCACGCCGGGCCTCGCTGCTCGGTCTCGGATCTGCCTTTCTCTTCCTCCCCGGCCCCTAGATACCGGGGAAACGACTGTGAAGTATTTGTGCAAGGCTTAGAACCGGCTTCCCTTTTTGCCGCAGGTCGCTAGGGTCGCAGTCGGGTGAGGGTCCCGCGGCATGGCGGGGGGGAGACAAAAAAAGCGAAAGGGCCACAGCATGACTGAACCCACCAAGACCCGGCGCGGCGCGCTCGGGACGCTTCTCACGGGAGGTGCCGCTGCGCTCGCGGCGCCGCACATCGCCTCGGCTCAGGGGCAGACCACGACCTGGCAGATCCAGACCTCCTGGCCCGGCGGCGCCGGTCTCCAGATCTTCCGCGACTGGTGCGCTACCATCGTCGAGAAGACCGGCGGCGAGCTCGCCTTCCAGCCCTTCGGCGCCAACGACGTCGTGGGCGACTTCCAGCTCTACGACGCGGTGAAGAACGGTGTGCTCGACGCGGTGAACCCCTTCACCATCTACGCCCAGGGCATCATCCCGGCCGCGACCTTCCTCACCTCCTATCCGCTTGGCCTGCGCAACCCGCATGAGTGGGACGTGTTCTTCTTCGGCCTCGGCGGGCTCGAGGTGGCGCGCGAGCTCTACGCCGCCCAGGGCATGGTGTATGTGGGCCCGGTTCATCACGGCCCCAACATCATCCACTCCAAGGTGCCGATCCGCTCGATCGACGACTTCCGCGGCCGCAAGATGCGCCTGCCCGGCGGCATGGTCGCCGAAGTGTTCACCGAGATCGGCGCCGAGACCACCGTGCTCCCGGGCTCGGAGATCTTCCCCGCGCTCGAGAAGGGCACCATCGACGTGGCGGATTTCGTCGGCCCGGCGGTGAATTACGCGCTCGGCTTCAGCCAGGTGACACAGTACATCTCGATGGGCCCTCCGGGGTTCATGTCGCTTTATCAGCCGGTCGACCTCATGGATATCACCGTGGGCCAGGCCGCGTGGGACGCGCTCTCGCCCCAGATGCGCCAGTTCGTGGAGATGGAGACCCATATCTACTCCGATCTCCACCACGCGGCCATCCAGAAGGCCGACCAGGAGGCCTGGGCCAAATTCGCCGAGGACGGGACCGAGGTGACGCGCCTCACCCAGGACGATGTGGAGCTCATGACCGAGGTTGCGGTGCCGATCTGGTTCAAATACGCGAACCGCGACGTCAACTCGGCGCGCGTGTTCAAGCTCCAGCTCGACTACATGATGTCGGGCTCCCTCGGCTATGTGAGCCCCGAGCAGATCGAGGGGCTCACCCTCGACCTCTGATCCAGGCCGCGCGCGCCGCGCGTCCTGCCGCTTCCCGGGCCTGCGCAGCGCCGCGCAGGCCCCTTTGACCGACGAGGCTTCCCACCGCCCATGCCCAGCCTGAGCATCACCCTGCCCCACTGGCTCTATCTCGCAGGGCTGGTGATCTTTCCCCTCATCGCCATGGCCCTCGCCCGCCGCCCGCGCCCGGAGCGCCCGCGCTACGGCGTGGCGCTCGGCTATCTCATCCTGGTCACCGGCGGAATCCTCGGCCTCCACAGGCTTTACCTCAAGAACCTCTGGGGCCTCGTCTTCATCCCGATCTTCGCCGTCATCCTCTACGCCAACGGCCAGGCGACCGACGCGCGGTCCCTCCAATCCGACGCCGCCAATCTCGTGCGCGTGGCGGAGCGGACCATCGAGCGCGAGGCGCCGCGCGTCGCCCAAGCGGAGGCGGACCTTCCGGATCTGCGCGCCGCGGTGGCCGAGGCGGAGGACGGCTCCTTCGCCCAGCGCTCGGCCGAGCGGCGGCTCGAGCGGACCGAGGAACGGATCGAGACCGGCCGCGCCCGCATCGCGGAGGCGGAGGCCGAACGCGCGGCCGCGGCCCCGGAGGCGGAGGCCGCCGGCGCCACCCGCGCCTTCTGGACCAACACGGCCACCGCCGCGTTCTACCTCCTCCTCGCCATGATGGCGGTCGACGCGCTTCTCCTGCCGCTTCTCGTCCGCCGCGCCAACGCCACCATCACAGACGAGCCGGTGGACACCACGATGGAGGAGGCAGAGGCCAAGCTCGCGGAAATCGAGGAGAAAGAGCGCAAATCCGACGCCGAGCACGTCTCGCAGGGCTGGACCGGCTGGATCGACCGCGTCTCCCTCACCGCCGGGGAGTTTGTGAGCTACTGGGCGGTGATCGCCGTCTTCGTCTACTATTACGAAGTGATCGCCCGCTACGTGTTCAACTCGCCGACGAACTGGGCCCACGAGGCGATGTATCTCATGTTTGGGATGCAGTATCTCATCGCCGGGGCCTATGCGATGCTGACCGAGACGCATGTGCGGGTCGACATCTTCTACGCGCCGCTCAGCCCGCGCCGGAAGGCGGTCGTCGACCTTCTCACCTCGATCTTCTTCTTCATTTTCGCCGGGACGCTGCTCGTGACGGGCTACATCTTTGCCTTCGACGCGATCGCCGTGCCCTCGGGCAACGGCCTCCTCTCCGACTGGGCGCGCGGCCAGATCACCACGGCCGAGATGCTCGCGCGCTTCGACCTCGCCCAGTTCACCGACCCCAACATCCGCTGGGGCGAGATCTCCTTCAACGAATGGGAGGTCCCGCTCTGGCCCATGAAATGGGTGATGGTGCTGGGCGGGCTCCTCCTCGTGCTCCAGGGGATCTCGAAGATCGCGCAAGACCTCAAGACGCTCGTGAAAGGAGCCTGAGCCATGGGCCTCGAGATCCCCATCGAGTGGCTGACGCTCATCATGTTCGGCTCGCTCCTGGTGCTCCTGATGGCAGGGCTGCCGCTCGCCTTCGTCACCGGCGGGCTGGCCTGCGTCTTCCTCTTTCTCCTGGGCGACGCACAGGCGCTCAACATCGTGCCCTCGCGCATCTTCCCATTGATGACGAACTACCAGCTCTCGGCGATCCCGCTCTTCATCTTCATGGCGGCGATGCTCGAACGCGCGGGCCTCATCAACGAGATGTTCGACGTCATTTACAAGCTCTTGGGCGGGCTCCGGGGCGGCCTCGCGGCCGCGACGATCCTGGCCTCGACCATCCTTGCCGCAATGGTGGGCGTGATCGGCGCGGCGGTCGTCACCATGGGCATCATTGCGCTTCCGGCCATGCTCAAGCGGGCCTACAATCCCCAGATCGCCATGGGATCGATCATGGCCGGCGGCACCCTGGGCATTCTCATTCCGCCTTCGATCCTCGCGATCATCTATGCGGTGGTGGCCGAGCAGTCGGTGGGCGAGCTCTTCGTGGGCGCGGTGGTGCCGGGGCTGCTCCTCTCGGGGCTCTACATCGTCTATGTCACGCTCACCTGCTATTTCCGGCCGAGCGACGGCCCGCCCATCCCCGAGAGCGAGCGCGTGAGCCTTGGGCAAAAGCTCGTGCTGGTGGGGCGCATGTCCGCTCCCATCGCGCTCATCGTCGTGGTGCTGGGGGTGATCTTCACGGGCGTCGCCACCCCGGTGGAGGCCGCGGGCATCGGCACCTTCGGCGCCTTCATCGTGGCGGCGATCCACCGCAAGCTCGACTGGCAAACGATCCGCGAGGCGAGCCTCACCACGCTCAAGGCGTCCGCGATGGTCATCTGGATCATGTTCGGCGCGACGATCTTCGTCGGGCTCTACGTGCTCGAGGGCGGGCAGGCTTTCGTGGCCGACACGATGGAAGGCGCGGGGCTCGGGCCTTGGGGCATCCTCATCGTGATGATGGTGATCCTCGTGGTCCTCGGCATGTTTCTCGACTGGGTTGGGATCCTGCTCCTCGCCGTGCCGATCTTCGTGCCGATCATCCGGGAGCAGGGGCCGGAGGCGTTCGGTCTCGCGACCGAGAGCGAGCTCGTCCTGTGGTTCGGGGTGCTCTACCTCGTCAATATGCAGATGAGCTTTCTGTCACCGCCCTTCGGCTACGCGCTCTTCTATCTGCGCGGGGTGGCGCCGCCCTCGATTCCGATGACCGACATCTTCAAGTCGGCGCTTCCCTTCTTGGCCCTCCAGATCGTCGGGCTCCTCCTCTGCATGAGCTTCCCCGGGCTCATCACCTGGCTGCCCCAGCAGGTCTACGGATAGGCACGCGGCCCCCTACGCCCAAATTTCGGGCATTCCGGCGGGGGCAATGCTCCGGCATCGCTGGGGCCAGGCCATCATTGTGTTGACGACGGCGCCAAGGACCGAAACTCTGGCGCACAAGACAGCACAACAGGGAGACGACCATGATCCGAACCAGTCTCACAGCCGCGGTCGCGGCCACGGCGATCGGGCTTTCCGCGGCGCCGGCCACCGCCCTCGACGAGATCACGGTGGCCTATTTCCTCGAATGGCCCATGCCCTTCCAATACGCCAAGGTGAAGGGGCTCTACGAGGAGGAGATGGGCGTCGACATCAATTGGGTGAGCTTCGACACGGGCACCGCGATGTCCGCGGCCATGGCCTCGGGCGACGTGCAGATCGCCGTGAGCCAGGGCGTCCCGCCCTTTGTCGTCGCCACCTCGGCCGGGCAGGACCTCCAGATCCTCGACGTCGCCGTCTCCTACTCGGACAACGACAACTGCGTGGTCGCCGAGGCCCTCGAGATCGACCAGGAGAGCACGGACGAGCTTGCGGGCAAGAAGGTTGGCGTGCCCATCGGCACCGCCGCGCATTACGGCTTCCTGAAACAGATGAGCCATTTCGGGGTGGACATCTCGACGATGGAGATCGTGGACATGGCCCCGCCGGACGGGGCGGCGGCCTTCGCCCAAGGCGCGCTCGACATGGTCTGCGGCTGGGGCGGCGCGCTTCGTCGGATGAAGGAGCACGGCAACGTGCTGCTGACCGGCGCCGAGAAGGAGGAGCTCGGCATCCTCGTCTTCGACGTCACCTCCGCCCCGGCGAGCTTCGTGGCGGAAAACCCCGATCTCGTCTCGGCCTTCCTGAAGGTGACCGCGGAGGCCAACGCCAAGTGGAACGCCGGCGACACCGCCGAGATGCTGCCCTTGATCTCGGAGGATGCGGGCATGGACCTCGCCGCCACCGAGGCGACCATCGCCACCTTCGTCTTCCCCTCGGTCGAGGAGCAGCTCTCGGAGAAGTGGCTGGGCGGCGGCAGCCAGGAGTTCATGAAGGGCGTGGCGGATGTGTTCGTGAACGCCGGCAGCATCGACAGCGCGCTCGAGACCTACGAGAACGCGGTCAACACCGGGCCGCTCGCCGCGGTCCAGTGACAGCCCGCCGGGCGGGCCCGCGCCCGTCCGGCCCTCAGCCCCGGGGGCGCCCCATGTCCGGCCTCGTGATCGACGACGTGTCGATGCGCTTCGACCTGCCGAACGGCGACGCCGTGCAGGCGCTCAAGACCGTGGCGCTCGACATCGCCCAGGGGGAGCTCATGGCCGTGCTCGGCCCCTCGGGTTGCGGCAAGACCACGCTTCTCAACATCGTGGCGGGGTTCCTTGCGCCCAGCGAGGGGCAGGTGACCCTCGGCGGCGCGCGCGTGACCGGCCCGGGCGCCGAGCGGGGCATGGTGTTCCAGCAGGGCGCCCTCTTCGAGTGGATGAGCGTGCGGGAGAATGTGGGCTTCGGCCCCCGCATGAAGGGGATGCGCGCGGCTGAGATCGCCGAGACCGTGGACCATCTCCTGGAGACGGTGGGGCTCCGGGATTTCAAGGAAAAGGCGATCTACGAGCTCTCGGGCGGCATGCAGCAGCGCGTGGCCCTCGCGCGGTGCCTTGCCAACGACCCGGATGTGATCCTGATGGACGAACCGCTGGGCGCCCTCGACGCGCTGACGCGCGAGAAGATGCAGGGCCTCGTGCTCAAGCTCTGGAAGGACACGGGCAAGACGATCATCCTCATCACCCATTCGGTCGAGGAGGCGCTCCTCCTCGGCGAGCGGCTCATCGTCATGGCGCCGCGCCCGGGGCGGATCCACCAAGAGTACCGCCTGCCCTTCGCCGAGCTGGGCGTGGGCGCGGATCTGCGCGAGGTGAAGCGTCACCCCGAGTTCGGGCCCAAGCGCGACGAGATCCTCTCGATGATCTGGGACATGGAAGAGGAGATCATGGGACGGGCGGAGGGCAGCGCGTGATCATCCTGCTCATCTACATCGCACTCTTCGTGGGCGCTTATCTCCTTGTCACGCTCATCGGCCGCCAGCTTCGCCCGGCGCACGATTTCACCTCGCTCAAGACCGTGACCTTCGGCGACGAGAGCGCGGTGAAGGCCAACCGCGCCGCCTCCGTCATCTCGGTTCTCGCGATCTTCCTCATCTGGGGGGCGTTTACCGGCTCCGCCTGGTCCCCCGTCCACGCGCCGGGGCCCTTTATCGGCCAGACCACCTTTGCCTACACGGTCGAGACCCCGGACGGGCAGCGCGACGACGCGACCGTGACGGTCGAGGTCTTTCCCGTGGGCGAAGAAGCGGAAACCCCGGAGGTCGCGCCGGGTGAGGGGTTCGCGAAGAACGACGCGGCCAAGATCGGCGCCTGGCGCTCGGGCCTCATCCGGGTGGACCGCAACGACGCGCTCGGCCGCGACGCGGGCGCCGCCGTCGTCGCCATCGACGGCCAGCCGATCGCCCCCGGCGGGGAGGTGCGCGTGGCCGACGGCGTCGTCGCCCTGTCCGACAAGGGGACCCCCAATTTCCGGCCGGACCAGGGATGGCAGATGGAGCCGATCTGGCTGCCCCCGCCCGAGGCCGTGCTCTCCCGCCTGGTGGAGATCGCGAGCAGCGGCTACCAGAACTCCACCCTTCTCGAGCATCTCGGCTACTCCCTCTTCCGGGTGATCACGGGCTTCCTCGCCGGCGCCCTGGTGGGCATTCCCTTGGGATACGCCATGGGGCTCTCGGACTGGTTTCGCGGCTGGTTCGACCCCATCGTCGAGTTCATGCGCCCGGTGCCGCCGCTGGCCCTTATTCCGCTCGTGATCATCTGGGCCGGGATCGGCGAGGTGGGGAAGGTGATCCTCCTCTTCCTCGCCTCGCTCTGGATCATGACCATTGCGGCGCGCTCCGGCGTCTCGGGCGTGCGGATCTCGAAGGTCCACGCGGCCTACTCTCTCGGCGCCTCGAAATGGCAGGTGCTCCGCCATGTGATCGTGCCCAACTCACTGCCCGAGATCTTCACCGGCGCGCGGGTGGCCATGGGCGTCTGCTGGGGCGCGGTGGTGGCGGCCGAACTGGTGGCCGCGCAGGAGGGCGCGGGCATGATGATCATGGTGGCCTCGAAGTTCCAGCTCACCGACATCGTGATCATGGGCATCATCCTCATCGGCGTCATCGGCTACAGCATCGACATTCTGATGCGCCGGGCGGAGAGGTGGCTGATTCCGTGGAAGGGCCGTGGCTGAGATCCTGGCCCATCGCCGCCGGGGGGAGGGGCCGCCGCTCGTGCTCGTGCATGGCTATCTGGGCGGTGCGGCGCATTGGCAGGGGCAGCTCGCGGCGCTCTCGGACCGGTGGGAGGTGATCGCACCCAGCCTCCCGGGCTTCGGCGACAGCGCGGGGGAGCCGGCGCTCGCCCGAATCGAGGACCACGCGGCCCGGGTGTTCGACCTCGTCGACCGCCTGGGGCTGGGTCCGATCGCCCTCCTCGGCCACTCCATGGGGGGCATGATCGCCCAAGAGATGGCAGCCATGCGGCCGGGCGACATCTCGGCCCTCGTGCTCTACGGGACCGGGCCTCGGGGCGCCCTCCCCGGCCGGTTCGAAACCATAGAGGCCTCGCGCCAACGCCTCCATGCCGAGGGGCTGGACGCCACCGTCGCGCGCATCGTGCCGCAGTGGTTCGCCGCGGCCGCCGAGAGCCCGGGCCAGGCCCTCTGCCTCCGCGAGGGCCGGCGCGCCAGCCTCGCCGCCGCACGCGCGAGCCTCGACGCCTGGGAGGCCTGGGACGGCCGCCCGGGCCTTGCGCGCATCGCCGCCCCCACCCTCGTCCTCTGGGGCGACCGCGACCGCTCCTACCCCTTTGCCCAGATCGAGGCCCTCTGGCGCGGCATCCGCAGCGCCGCCCTCGCCGTGGTGCCAGACGCCGGCCATGCGGCCCATTTGGAACGCCCGGAGCTCTTCAACTGGCTCTTGCGCGACTTTCTGTGCGCCCGCGCAGTGGTCGGCACCCCTTCGAGCCGCGCGCTCGCAACACAATCCATCCACAGCAGGAGAGACCCATGACCCCACGCATCTCCACCGCAGCCCTGGTTCTCGCTGTCGGGCTGGCCGGCACCGCCGGCGCGTCCGAGAGCGTCAACATCGGCATGCCGAACTGGACCGGCGCCCAGGCCATCGCCCATCTCCTGAAGGAGGTCGTGGAGACTCGCATCGGCGGCACCGCCACCCTCGTGCCCGGCAACAACGCCAACATCTTCCAAGCGATGGACCAGGGCACTGGCGAGATCGACGTGCACCCGGATGTGTGGCTGCCCAACCAGGAGAGCTTCACCAAAAAGTACGTCGACGAAGCCGGCACCGTGATCCTCTCGGACAGGCCCTATGAGGGCAAGCAGGGCTTCTGCGTCTCCAAGGCGTTCTCGGAGGCGGCGGGCGTCACCTCGATCTTCGACCTCACCCGGCCCGAGGTGGCGGCGGCCATGGATTCCGACGGCGACGGTCTCGGCGAGATCTGGGTGGGTGCACCCGGCTGGGCCTCGGCCAATGTGAACGAGGTGAAAGTGCGCGATTACGGCCTCATGCCCTTCATGGAGCCCGTGCGCGCCGAGCAGTCGGTGATGGTCGCGACCGTGGGCGACAGCATCGCGCGCGAGCAGGGCTACGCCTTCTACTGCTATGCGCCGCACGCCATCTGGTACATGTTCGACGTGGTGCGCCTCGAGGAGCCGCCGTTCGATCCCGAGAAGTACAAGATGATCCAGCCGGACGCCGATCCCGACTGGTTCGAGAAATCCTTCGTCGCCTCCGAGGATGCGCTCAAGAACGTGCAAATCGCCTGGTCGAAGACCCTCGCGGAGCGCTCGCCGGCCATCGCCGAGTTCTTCGCGAACTTCCAGCTCGACACCGACACCGTCTCGAACTTCGCCTTCGAGATCGCGGGCAACGAGCGCGACCCGGCCGAGGTGGCCAAGGAGTGGGTGGCGGCCAACCCCGAGCGCGTCGACGCCTGGCTCGGCCTCTGAGCCATGAGCGACGCGGCCATCGCGCTCTCGGGTGTCTGGAAAGTCTTCGGGGACCGGGCCCGGGAGGCGCTGGCGGCGATCCATGCGGAGGGCCTCGGCAAGCCGGAGGTGCTGAAACGCTTCGGCTGCGTCGTGGGCGTGGCCGATGCGAGCTTCGAGGTGGGCCGGGGCGAGATCTTCTGCGTGATGGGCCTGTCGGGCTCGGGCAAATCCACGCTCGTCCGGCACATCAACCGTCTGCTCGAGCCGACGGCGGGCCGCGTGACGGTGGACGGACAGGACGTGATGGCGATGGGCCCGGAGGCGCTCCGGCGCTTCCGCAACGAGCACATCGCGATGGTGTTCCAAAACTTCGCGCTCATGCCCCACCGCTCGGTGATCGACAACATCGCCGTGCCGCTCGAGATCCGCGGTGTGGGCAAGAACAAGCGCCTGGAGATCGCGGAGCACTGCCTCGGCCTCGTGGAGCTCGCCGGCTGGGGCAACCGCTTCGCCCACGAGCTCTCGGGCGGCATGCAGCAGCGGGTGGGCCTTGCGCGCGCGCTGGCCGCGGACCCGCAGGTGCTGTTGATGGACGAGCCGTTCTCCGCGCTCGATCCTCTCATCCGCCGGCAGCTTCAGGCCGAGTTCATGGGGCTCGCCGCCAAGATGCAGAAGACCACCGTTTTCATCACCCACGATCTCGACGAGGCGGTGCGGATCGGCGACCGCATCGCCATCATGCGCGACGGCAAGATCGTGCAGATCGGCACGGCGGAGGACATCGTCATGCACCCGGCCGACGACTATGTGGCCGATTTCGTCGCCGGCATCTCGCGCCTGAAGGTGGTGCGGGCGCATGCGGTGATGCGGCCTCTGTCCGAGTTCGAGAGCGCGGAGGGCCCCCTCGGCGCCGCCGTGCAGACCGTGGGCGCGGACACGCCGCTCAAGGCCCTCATCGACGCTGCGATCGCCTCCGAGTCGCCCATGGCCGTGACCGATGCCGAGGGCCGGCGGATCGGCGCGATCACCCGGGCGGATCTCCTCCGCACCGTCGTCGAAGGGACCGAGACCCAATGAACCGCATGACCGAGGCCCCCGCCGCCCCGTCCCGCGCCGATCTCGTGGCCGAGTTCGCCGGCCGGGACGCGGCGTACTACCAGCACCAGTTCGAGCGGATTGGCACCCGCTCTGGCCTCGTGCTCACCTTCAACGCGACGGCGGCGCTGCTCGGGCCCATCTGGTTCGGCATCCGCGCGCTCTGGGCCTGGGCGCTCGCGCTCGTGGTCATCGAGACCTTCGCCGTGGTGCAGATGGCCCGCGGCCTCTTCGGCGATCTCGGCGCCGAGGCCCGCGCCCGCATCGCCCAGATCGCGACGACGCTCGATTTTCGCGCCCGCCAACTCTCCAGCGCCGAGGCCGCGGGCGACCGCGACCGCATCGCCGAGGTGCAGGTCTTCATCGCGGAGCTCGAGACCGAGGTCGCGCGGCAAACCGCAGCGGCGGAGGCGGCGGAGGCCTCCGGCATCTGGGTGGCCCTGGCCGGGCTCGCCCTTCTCCTGGTGCTCCGCCTCGCCCAAGGGCTCGCGGCCAACCCCATCCTCGAGCGGCGCTTCTCGGATTGGCTCTCGGACCGGTCGCTGCCCTCGGGCGTCGACCCGCGGCGGACCGTGCTCAGCGTCGTTTTCACTCTGGGGGTCTTCGGCGTGTCGGCGGTGCATTTCGCGACCGCGGGGGGCGTCTCGGCGCTTGCGGAGTTCCCCACCGATCCGAGCCTCCGCCTCGGCGCGATCGCCGCGGTCGAGGCCGTGATCGACGCGCTCAAGGAGGGCGGGCGCTGGTTCTTCGACGGCGTGAATGCGGGGCTCGGCGCCGTGCTCGACGCGCTGGAGCTCCTCCTCGTCGAAACCCCATGGCCGGTGATCGCCGCCCTCATCATGGCGCTCACCTGGCTCGCGGCCGGCCCGCGCGCGGCAATCTGGGCAGGCGCCTTCCTCGCCTATATGGGCTTTCTCGGCTTTTGGGAGAAAGCGATGACCACGCTCGCCCTCCTCGGCACCGCCGCACTCATCTCCATCGCCCTCGGCATCCCGCTCGGCATGTATTGCGCGCGGCGCCCGCGGGTCTACGCCGTGATCCGACCGATCATGGACTTCATGCAGACCATGCCGGCCTTCGTGTTCATGATCCCGGTGATCGCGTTCTTCAGCGTGGGCAAGCCCGCCGCCGTGGTCGTCACGATGATCTTCGGCGGCACGCCCGTGGTGCGGCTCACGGTGCTCGGGCTCCGCGGGGTGCCCGAGACGATCCGCGAAGCCGCCATCGCCTACGGCGGGTCCAAGTGGTACCTCCTCACCCGGGTGGACCTGCCGCTCGCCGCGCCCTCGATCCGCGCCGGCATCAACCAGACGATCATGCTCTCGCTCGCCATGGTGGTGGTGGCGTCCCTCATCGGCGCCAAGGGCCTCGGCGAGGACGTGCTGGAGGCGCTGCAATACGCCTCTGTCGGCCAAGGGATCCTGGCGGGCTTCGCCATCCTCTTCTGCGCGATGATCCTCGACCGGGTGGTGCAGGGCGACCGGCGCTGAGGCTCTCGAGCACTTTCCGCTCAGTCTGGCTCGTATCCCGTAGCGGCGAAGAGGTTTCGGCATGGGCGGGGGTCACGGCATCCAGAAGCGGGCCGACGGCGGTCGCGGGAGCGTCGCGGGTCCGCGCGGCGGCAGCGCGGAGCAGGCTCTTGAGCTTGGCGAAGGCGAACGCGATCGGGTTGACGTTCGGGCAATCGGGGGGAAGGAACATCAATCGGGCGCCCGCGCCCGCGATGGCCTCGCGGACCTTCGGGCTCTTGTGGCTGCCGGGGTTGTCGATGATCACCACGTCGCCGGGCCGAAGCGTCGGCACCAGCACCTCGCGGACATAGGCGAGGAAGGCGTCGCCGTTCATCGGTCCGTCGAGCAGCATCGGCGCGTCGAGCCCATCAAGGCGGAGCCCGGCGACACGACATCCCCGCCTCGACGGCCGATATCACCCGCCAGCGAAGATTCTCGGAGAGCCACTTGCCCATGCATGCTGGCCTCCTGCCCCAGCCGAAAGGGTGAATCAGATCAGGCCCGTCGAGGGCATCCCCCGCGATTCAAGCTGCGCAGACAATGCTTTAGAGCGCGTGACCGCCGCCGAGTCCCTGTGGTACCTAGGTTTTTGGAGAGCCATTTCGGATTGAACTCATGATGTCATTCTTCGCGGCTGCACTCGGGGCTATCGGCTTTCTTGCCGTGTCAGGTGGTGATGATGTCCCGAGAAAGTATGAGAGGCAAACAATCTCTGAGCTTCAAAAAGGATCCCATGTCAAAATGAAATCTGTGACTGACCCGTCGGGCAGTCTATTTGTCCGCGGTTGGGCAAATTTTGAGCCATTCTCGATCTCAGTCATCGATCATTCGATGCTTCAACTCACACACAGATACGACGATGGCTCGCCGGGCCGTCACCCTCACGAGCATGTAGCTGTGAAGGAGCTATGTCGCGGCGAGGGGCTCCATTTGCGATTCTGGCCGATCTTCTGAACAACACGCCCGCAACACCCTCGGTGCCCGTGCCGCTGGCCTTGCTCGCCTGAGCGCATACCCGGCGATGGCCAGTTTGAGCGCGGACAAGGCGTCGATGCGCGATGTCCTCTTGAACTTGGAAAGCTCGCCATTCATTGCGTCATCTCGAAGCACCACCGCCCCCGCGCCATTTCCGCACCCAGCGGACGGCGCTCGACGCGCTCACCCCGAACCGGGCGGCCGCCCGACGACACGACATCCCCGCCTCGACGGCCGATATCACCCGCCAGCGAAGATCCTCGGAGAGCCCCTTGCCCATGCATGCTGGCCTCCTGCCCCAGCCGAAAGGGCGAAGCAGATCGGGCCGGTCGACGGAACCCCCCGCGAGGCAAGCCGCGCGGAAAATGCTCTAGAGCCCCAGCACCGCCCGCGTGCCCTCGTCGAGGATGCCGGTGGCGGGCAGCCCCTGCGCCGCCTGGAAGTCGCGAAGCGCCCGGTCGGTCGCGGGCCCGAAGATGCCGTCCGGCGTGCCGAGCGCGTAGCCCTCTGCCGTCAGCGCCTGTTGGAGCGCCAGCACGGCCTCGCCCCGGATCTGCGGCGAGGTGAGACGGAGCTCCAATGTGTCGACCTGCGGCGCGGGCTCGCCCGAGCTCGTCTCCCCGGGCTCGGTCACGATCTCGTAGACCTGCTCGTCCTCGTGAACCGTGGCACGGTAGAGCACGCCGTCGCAGACATAGAGCGTCTCGCCATCGGCCTGAACCGGTTCGCAGGTCTTGTCCTCCGGCAAGGTGGCGACATAGACGAGCGTCGCCCCGGCCACCGCGGCGGTGAAGTACCATCCCCACCGGGGGTAATAGTAGTAGCTGCCCCAGCGCCAATGCGGCGGGCGGTAAAAGGGCGGGCGATAGGCCGGCGGGCGCCAATGCGGCGGGCGCCAGTGGGGCGGGCGCCAGCCGGGGGGGCGGCCGGGCGGACGCCAGCCTGGGGGCCGCCCGGCGAGGGGCGGCCTGGGGCGGCCCGGTGGCCGCGCGCCCGGGCGGTGGCCGGGGGGCCGTACTCCCGGGC
>CAYXPI010000002.1:0-48886 GCA_964467005.1 uncultured Limibaculum sp.
ATGCCGTCTTGAGCCGCACCGCATCACGCTCGAGGTAGCTACCGGCGAGATCGGCGAAGGTGCGCGCCGCCTCGCGCTCGGCCGCCAAGGCGCGCCTCTGCGCCTTTGCCTGGGCCTCTGCCGCGAGGCGCGGGTCAATCCCCAGCGCGGCTGTCTCGCGCGCCTGTCGGGCCAGCTCTCGCGCCTCGGCGAGCCCGAGCGTCGGCCACGTGCCGAGCGCCATCTTGGCCTGCCTGCCGTCCACGCGGAAGCGGGCGATCCAGTCCTTGCGCCCCTTATCGTTGGTCCGGAGAACCAGCCCCGGACAGAGCGCGTCGGGCGTCTCGGTCCTCTTGCCGGGCGCCGCCGCCCGCATCCTGTTGATCGCCGCCGCCGTCAGCTTGACCGCCATCCCCGCATCTCCCCGCTCGCTACTGTGCCCGCCCCTTGCGCCACTGTGCTCGGAGCCAGGGGCACAAAAGGGGCACACTCTGCGGGCTTCAGCCCGTGCCCCTGAGTTTCACTCAGTTGCACATCGCCGGGCCGATTTTCAAGGCAGAACAGGCGGATGGGTGGGGTGTGACCTCAGTTGCCTTCCGTCAGTTTCGTGACTGTCTCAGTGTTCACATCGCTGGGGTCACTGGTTCGAGCCCAGTACCGCCCACCATCCCTTCCCATCGGGGTTTCGGACCGCCTGCCATGCGCGTGACGCGCGCTCGGGCAAATGGGCTTGCGCCGGTCGGCGGCCCGGTGTCATCCTAAAGCTCGTTTTCATTCGATGGCATTTGACGAAGGGTTTGCTCGATGAGCGAGACGGATCCACAGGCGCCGTCCGGCCCGGCGGAGCCCGAGCCGCCGACCTTCATCATCGGAGTGACCATGGCGGGCGCCGTCTCCGCCGGGGCCTACACCGCGGGCGTGCTTGATTATCTCCTGCGCGCGCTCGACAGGCACAACGCCCGGGTCGATGGCCACGAGGAGGACCGGCCCCGCCACCGGGTGGTGCTCAAGGTGATGAGCGGCGCCTCCGCCGGAGGGGTCTGCGCGGCGCTGAGCGTGGTGGGCCTCGTCAAGAACCGCAGCGCGGAGGCGGCACGGCTCGCCGACCCCGTCGCATTCGGAGACGCGGACGATCCCTACGCACACAGTTACGTGTTCGAGCCGATGCACGCGGTCTGGGTCGACGGGCTCCATCTCTGGCACCCGGCGGGGGAGAGCGGGCTCCTCGCCATCCAGGACCTCCGGGACGCCGACGCGCCCGTGCTCTCGCTTCTGAACGGCGACCACGTCGCCGAGACGGCGGATCGCGCGATCGCCGACACGGCATGGCCAGCCGGGGCACCGCTCGAGGGCTACGATTTCCTCGCGCAGGATCTCGAGATCTTCCTCACCGCGACCAATCTCGCGGGCGTGCCCTATCGGGTGAGTTTCCGCACCGGGGACGACGACAACGCGAGCGGGCACACCATGGCCCAGCACGCCGCGGTCCGGCATTTTCGCGTGAAGGGCCTTGGCACCCTCGATGTGCCGTCCACGTGGCTCGCGGCGTGGCGCGACGAGGGCATCCCGCTCGAGCTGCCGTCGGCCGGCCCCCTGCCAGTGGGCGACGCCGGCTCGGCCTGGCAGGGCCTGCGCAACGCCGCCATCGCGACCGGGGCCTTCCCCGTCGGCCTCGCCGCCACCGCCATCGCGAGCGACCCGCGCGAGTTCGGCCGGCAGCCCGACGACGAGGCGGCGCTGGGCGGGGCCTTTCCGGTCGACACCGATCCGACGCGCATCGGCGCGGTGGCGCCGGATTTTGGGGTCGCGCCCGATCACGGCGACACGGTGCGCTATGTGGCGGTCGATGGCGGGCTCATGAACAACGAGCCGTTCGAATACGCGCGCTACACCCTCCGCCCGGCCGAGGACCCGGAGGTCGCGGACAAGACCGGCCGCTACCTCAAGCCCAATCCGAGATCGGCCGAGACCGCCGACCGGGCCGTGATCATGATCGACCCGTTCCCGGAAGGGCCCGCCTATCTCCCGCTCACGGAGCGCGAGGCCGAGGACGGGCGGGCGCTCGTGACCGTTCTGGGCGGGCTCCTGCCCGCGCTCAAGAACCAGGCCCGGTTCAAGCCATCGGAGCTCCTTCTGGCGGCGTCGGGCGACATCCATTCGCGCTTTCTCATCGCGCCGAGCCGTGACGATGAGGCCACAGAGGGCCCCCGGCGGTCCGGCGCCGAGGCGATCGCGAGCGGCGGGCTCGGCGGCTTCCTCGGCTTTTTCGACCGGCGGTTCCGGGCCCACGACTTCATCCTGGGCCAGCGCAACTGCCAACGCTTCCTGCAGGCGCACTTCACGCTGGCGCCGACGAACCCGGTGCTCCGCCTCCGCGACACGACCTCGCCGGGCCCGCGCGTCCCGATCGTCCAGCCGGGTGCCGAACTCGAGAACGAGATCGCTCAGCCGCCCTGGCCCGCCATGACCGACGACGAGCTCGAACCGCTCCTCAACGCCGCGACCCGGCGCCTCGGCCTTCTCGGCCATCGGCTGGTGCGGCAACAGTCGCCCGGGCTCCTTCTCAGGCTGGCGCTCGAGCGGATCTGGTCGATGCAGCACCTCTTCGCCGGCGTGAAGGTCAATCTGCGAGCGCTCCTCATCAAGGCGGTGTTGGGCCAACTCGTCGCGCGCAAGCAGCACGCGCCGAGCGCCGATCTTTCGGACCTTGGCGCCCGTGTGTTGAGCGCCCTCGTCGCGCAGGGGAGCCGGCGGGCCACCGCGGCGGAGATCCGGACGGCGGTGGCGCGCGCCCGCGGCCCGGGCCAGGCGCCGCGGCTCTCCGAGATCGAAGACGCGCTCCAAAGTTTGGTGACGGCAGGCCAGGCCTGGACCCAGCGGCCGCTCCTCAGCGGGAGGGCACGCTTCACCCACCGGTTCTTCCGGCCCTCCGGCCTCGCCGCCGCCCGCGCCTGGCTAACGGGCTGAGCCCTCTCTTAGGGAAGGAACACCGATGGCCCTGACCGATCTCCTCGCTCTCCTCAACGTCGCGGTCACGCTCCTCCTCATCGTGCTCGCCTTGAGCCTCTTCGCCTCGCTTGCGGTGGAGGCGATCGCCGGGGTTTTCGCCACCCGGGGCCGCCTCCTCCGCCGTCGGATCCTCGAGATGCTGGACGACCCGGAGGAGGCGGGCTTCGCCCGGCTGGTGCTCCGCTCGCCGATTGTGGCGGCGCTCGGCGAGCGCGGGCGCTTCCCGTCCTACATCCCGAAGGAGACCTTCGCGTTGGCCGTGGTCTCGGTGATGCGCGAGAAGGGGCTCGAGACGCTCGACGATCTGCCGCCGGCGCTGAGGGCGTTGGCCCTCGGGGTCGGCTTCGCGACGGAGGCGGAGCGCGCCGACTTTCAGAGCGAGGTCGCGGCCTGGTACGAGCGCACGATGGAGCGCCTGTCCGGCGTCTATCGGCGGAGCTCGCGGCGTCTTCTCTTCGTGGTGGGGCTTCTCCTCGCCATTGCCCTCAACGCCGACATGATCGCGATGACCACCTCGCTCTGGCAAAACCGGGCGATGCTGGGCGCGAGTGTCGCGCGGGTCGAGGCGGTGCATGCCGAGGTGCGCGCCGCCGCCGCCGAGCGGGGAACGACGCCGGAGGAGGCGCTGGCCGCGGCGGACAATCCGGAACTCCGCCGTCGGCTCGTCGCCGCGTTCGAGGCGGATCCGGCGCTTTCGGCGCTCGACCTGCCGCTCGGCTGGGCGCTCGAGACGCTGGACTGCGCGCGCCGGGAGACCGAGGCCGACCGCACGGCCTGCGGAGAGCTCGCTCTGGTCGCGCGGATCTGGGAAAGCGACGAGTGGTCGAGCGTGAGCGTCCTCGGCTGGCTCCTCACCGCGCTCGCGCTCCTTCCGGGCACGGGGTTCTGGTTCGATACGCTCGGCCGGCTCCTCAAGCTCCGGGCGGCCGGCGCGAAGCCGAGCACCCCAGAGCCCGACCCCGCCTGAGCCCACACCGAAAGGAAACTCGGAATGGCCATCGAGCATCTCGCCCATCGTGACGCCCGCGCGGAGTGGGCGCCGGACCCGGACCGCTCCCGCCTCAGCTGGCACCGCGAGAGCGGAAGCGGCAAGATCTTCTACGTGCTTCGCCAAAGGGGTGATTTCGTGAGCCTCTGCCACGATCACGGGCGGCTCTTCGGGGCGGAGGTGGAGCGCGGCGTGTTCCCCGAGATCCTCGACAGCGTCGCGGTCGACACCGATGCCGAGCGCGCGACCCTCGACATCGTGTTCCGCGCGCTGTTTCTGCGCATCGTGGACGATCTCAAGGCGGCCTGCATCGGCGAGCTTCAGGACGGGATCAAGGCGCTCTCGGACGGCTATCGAAGGGGCGCCGACCAGCCGCGCTACGGGCCGGACGAGGTGACGATGGCCTGTCTTGCGATCGACGCGGGGAATGTCGCGACCGGCTTCACCCGGCGGCTCAAGCGCTACGGCTCAACCGACTTTCCGTTGGGCGAGACGCTGGCCTATGTGGTTGGCGCGCTTCGCCGGTTCGGCGAGGTCCCCAGCCGCGCGGCCTCGGCGGACGAGGCGGGCCTCGTGCGCGCACTGGTGGCGCAGGGAGAGCGGGCGCGGCTCGGCATGGGCTGCACGGGGTTCGCCGTGCCGCCTCGCTGGGGGGCGGAGGGCAAGGCGCTCCACGCCCGCACCTTCGACAGCGCGTTTTTCGACTGGAACGCGACGCCGGGCCTCCACCTCGTCGACGAGACCGACGGGCATCCGGGCTGGTGCCGTTACGCCGCCGTCGGCACGGTGGGCCTCGTCTATCCGGGCGGCATTTCGGGGATCAACGAGGCGGGCCTCGCCTGCTCGCTGCACCAGATGTCCACCACCACCTACAGCACCGGCAAGTCGGGGGGCGGCTTCGCCATTGCGCCTTACGTGCAGCAGCGCATTCTGCGGGAGGCCCGGAGCCTCGACGACGCGGAGCGGATCGTGCGCGCCAGCGAGCATTTCGCCTCCTGGGCCATCCTCGTCTCCAGCGCGAGCGAGGCGGCGGCCGCCACATTCGAGATCGCCGCTCGAGGCGCGGACGGCACGGAGCGCGTCCGCCGGATCGACCACGGGCCCGCCGCGATCCAGACCAACCATTTTCGCCACGACGCCCTCGAAGAGAGGTTCGCGTGGTTCGAGGACGCCCATTTCACTAAGTCCTTCGGCAAATGGCGGGAGAGCCGGGCCCGGGAGACCTCGACCGAGACGCGGCTCGGCTTCCTCGGCCGCGGTCCGGGCGTGGGCGTGGACGGCGCGCTCGGCCTCATGGCCGCCCATGACGACGCGGATCTGCCCCGCACCGGCACCGGCGACTTCCACCAGCGGAGCTTCGGGCGGACGGTGTGCAAGGCCTACGGCCTGATGGCCAGCGTGGCGCGCGCCCATCCGGACCGGACGCCCGGGGCGGACGAGCTTTGGGTGACGATGGGAGAGGCGCTGCCGGGGCCGCATTCCCACCTCGCGGGCTTTTCGATCGACTGGTCGGCGTTCACACTCACCCCCATCGGCGCCATCCCGCCTGGTGGGGACCCGCGGCTCCGCGAGGCCTACGCCCTCTATGTCGAAGCGCATCGGATCTTCGTGCGGCCCCGGCGCGGCGAGGCGACGGACACGGACGACCGCGGCTTTCTCGGCCGGGCGCTCAGCGCGGAGGAGCGGGCCAGGACCCTTCGCCTGGCGATCTCGAAGCTCTCGCAGGCGCTCGAGATCTGGCGCGCCGCCATGGGGGAGCCGGATTTCCCCACCCTCTACATCCGGGCCCGGCTCACTCACGAGCTCGCAACCTGCGACGGGATCGGCGGCCAAACCTTCGCCACAGCCCTCACCGACTGGCGGGAGCTCTTGCGCTTCGCCCGGCGCGGGACGACCGGATTGCCGGTCACGGCCTACGAGCGGGCGCTCGTGCGCATCCATGCCGCGGCGACGCTCCGGGCGCTGGGGGAGGACGCCGAGGCACGCGCCCTCGCGGCCGAGGGACGAGAGGGGCTGGAGGAGATCCGGCGGGAGACCTTCGGCGCCCGTGGGGGCCATCCCGGGCTTTCGGAGCTGCACACGTTGGCGGGGGATCTCGAGATCGGCAAGCGGGCGGATCTCCCGCCCGTGGATTTCGTCACGGTCGAATAACGGCGCGCCCACTTTGAATTCGCCCGGGATCCACGCCGGATTTACACCGTTCGTCGCGGTCTGATATGGCGATTTTTGCTGATTTGCGGTAGATTTGGCCTTGGGTTGCGGAGACGGTCTCCGCCCCCTTACTCGATTTATTATGAAACTTGCGAGGCTCGCCCCAGCCTCGCTCGCATCGACTTCAATCCGTTGCCTCGGCCACCGTGCCGCGCCGAAGAGAGGACCTGTTCCATGACCGCACGCGATCACCACGCCCTCCCGCTCAAGCAGACCTGCGAGGCAAAGATCGAGCACGCCCAGGGCGTCATGGCCGGGGACGAGCTCCTGTTTGAGACCCGGTTCGACTACCTTTTCCCGAAGCTCGCGCGCACGCCCGCGGCGCGCGTTGCCGAAACCCACGACACCCTCGCAGCCCTCGAGGCCCTCGGCACGGCCATGGTCGAGCCCGGCAGCGCGCCGGACAACCTCTTCGACAGCGGGGTGCCCGCGGTCTTTACCTATCTCGGCCAGTTCATCGACCATGACCTCACCGCCCGCACGGACCGCGACGGCGACGTCACCGATCTCGAGGCGCTGAGCGCCCAGGGCCGGCGCGACCCGGACGACGTGATCCGCAAGCTCGCCAACGGCCGCCGGCCCCAGCTCGATCTCGACAGCGTGTATGGCGACGGGCCGGGGCTCGTCGCGACCAACGCCCTCAACGAGAACCTCTCGGTCGCGGAGACGCTCGGGATCTTCGATCGAGCGACGCTCAAGCTCCGCCTTCAGCCCGTGGCGCCCAAGAAGATCGACCTGCCGCGGAACGCCGGGGACGGGAGCCGGGCCCAGATCGGCGACGCGCGCAACGACGAGAACGTGATCATCAGCCAGCTCCACGCGGCCTTCCACGCCTTCCACAACGCGGTGTGCGATGGGCTCTCGGAAGGCTCGGCGGAGCTCAACTATGTGCGGGCACGCCAGCTCGTGCGCTGGGCCTATCAGTGGGTGGTGCTGAAGGACTATCTGCCGCGAGTCTGCGCGCCCGCGGTGGTGGCCGACGTGCTGGCCAACGGTCCCCGGTACTTCGGTGTGTCCGCCGGGCGCGACGCGATCTTCATGCCGCTCGAGTTCTCGGTGGCGGCCTTCCGCTTCGGCCACACGATGATCCGGCCGGAATACATGCTGAACGGCCAGACGACCGACACGATCGACAACCTCTTCTTCCCGGCGCGCGCGCTCGATGGCCGCGACCCGCTCGTGGAGGCCAACACGCTGAAAGACGCGTTCTTCGTGGAGTGGAGCCGGTTCGCGGGCACGGGGCCGGACGTGCAGAACGCGCGGAAGTTCGATTTCCTGCTCTCGCGCGGGCTCCTCAACCTCACCTTCGAGGCGACGACGATCGAGGCGCTCAAGCGGCTGGCGGTGCGCAACCTCCTCCGCGGCTTCTCGCTCTCCCTGCCGACCGGGCAGGCTGTGGCCCGTGCCATGGGGATCGCCCCCCTGCCCGAGGACGTGGTGGGTGCAGAGGACACGCAGGAGCTGATCGACGCCCTTGCGCGGAACCGGTTCACGACGCAGACGCCGCTCTTCTACTACCTGTTGCGCGAGGCGTCGGTGCAGGTGGACGGGCGGCATCTCGGCGAGGTCGGCAGCCGGATCGTGGCCGAGACCGTGGTGGGCCTCATCAAGGACGACCCGAACGGCGTGCTCGCCAACCGTGACGACCCTGCGGTGCTGGAGGCTGGGGTCGATTGCGGCGTAATCACCGTCCGCGGGATCGAGGACATCTTGACGGGCGCCGGCGTTCTCTAGCCAGCGAGGGGGCCCGCGGTTCTGGCGCGGGCGGGGCTCTCGGCATACACTGCGCGTGTGCGGTGCAGGAGGCTCGATGCGGCGGAGGATGCTGGCGGCCCTGGCCCTCGCCGCGGCGCTCGCCTCTGGGGCGCGGGCCGCCGGGGCGGGCCTCGAGGTGACGGTCACGGGCGTGCGAAGCGCCGAGGGGCAGGTGATCCTGCGCGTCTGGGGCGAGGGCTCGGCTTTCCCGACCGACCCGGACGCGGCCTTGGCGGTGGTGCGCGCGCCGATTTCCGAGGGCACGGCCCGCGCAACCTTCCCGGATCTGCCGCCGGGCGCCTACGCCGTCGCCGCGGCCCATGACGAAAACGGCAATGGCCGTCTGGACATGACGGCGCTCGGCCCGCCCGCCGAGGGCTACGGCTTCTCGAACGACGCCATGGGGTTCCTCGGCCCTCCCGGCTTCGCCGCCGCGCGCATCGAGCTCGGCGGCGAGCCCAGCGCGATCGTCATCCGCCTTCGCTACTGAGCCTGCGCAACACCTCCCCGACCGCGGCGCTCGCGCGGCTATCAAGCACTTGTGAATCGCGCAGGTTCGGATACCCTTTGTGCAGTGCGGCGCGAGGGCGTGGGGTGCAGGGATGGCCGAGACGGTTCTCTACGCGACGCGGATCCTCGCGATCCAGGGCGACCTCCTGGAGGTGGCGCTGCCGCCGAGCGCTGCCGCTGCCCCCTGCTTCGGCGATCTGGCGGAGATCCGTGAGGGCGACGGCCGGCCACGGCTCGCCCAGGTGGTGCGACTCGCTCAGGGTGCGGCCGCGCTTCAGGTCTTTGCCGGGGCCAAGGGGATCTCGACCGAGGCGCGGGTCCGCTTCCTCGGCCACCCCCCGCGGGTCACCTTCTCGGCCAACATCCTCGGCCGGGTGCTCGGCGGCGAAGGGAGCCCTGTGGATGGCGGCCCGCCGCTCGACCTCGAGCCCGTGATCGAGATCGGCACCCCCTCGGCCAACCCCGCGCGCCGTCGGCTCGCCAGCCGCATGATCCGCACCGACGTGCCGATGATCGACCTCTTCAACTGCCTGGTGGAGAGCCAGAAGATCCCGATATTCTCGGTCTCGGGCCAGCCCTACAACCCGTTCCTCGCCCGCGTCGGCATCCAGGCAGACGCGGATGTGGTGGTGTTCGGCGGCATCGGCCTCCTCTTCGACGACTATTGGCGCTTCCGCACCGCCTTCGAGGACGCCGGCGTCTTCGCGCGCACCGTGATGGTGGTGAACCAGGCCTCGGACCCCATCGTGGAGCGCCTTTTGGTGCCCGACATGGCCCTGGCCATCGCCGAGCGTTTCGCCGTCGAGGCCAAGAAGCGGGTGCTCGTGCTCCTCACCGACATGACGGCCTATGCGGACGCGCTCAAAGAGATCGGCATCTCGATGGAGCGCGTGCCGTCCAACCGCGGCTATGTGGGCGATCTCTACTCCCAGCTCGCCAAGCGCTACGAGAAGGCGGCGGATTTCGAGGGCGGCGGCTCGGTCACCATCCTCACCGTCACCACCATGCCGGGCGACGACGTCACCCATCCGGTGCCGGACAACACTGGCTACATCACCGAAGGGCAGTTCTACCTCCATTCGGGCGTGATCGACCCCTTTGGCTCCCTCTCCCGCCTCAAGCAGCACGTGATCGGCAAGCGCACCCGCGAGGATCACGGGGCGGTGATGAACACGATGATCCGCTTCTACTCAGAGGCGCGGGAGGCCGAGCAGAAGCAGGCGATGGCGTTCGAGCTCTCGGATTACGACCGGAAGCTCTTGCGCTTCGGCGCGCTCTTCCGCCAGCGGTTCATGGATCTCGAGGTGGCGATGCCGCTCGAGGCGGCGCTCGATCTCGGCTGGGAGACGCTGGCGGCCTGTTTCGAGCCGGACGAGCTCCTCATGAAGCGCGCGCTGGTCGAGGCCTACTATCCGGGAGGCGCGGGCTGATGGCGCGGCTCTCGCTCTCGAAAGCGCAGCTCGCGCGCGAGACCCAGGCGATGGCGCAGTATCGCCGCTATCTCCCGGCGCTCGACCTGAAGCGCAAGCAGCTCCTCCAGGAGCGTCAGACCGCGGGCGCGCGCCTGGCCGCGCTCAAGGCCGAGATCGCCGAGCGGGTGGCCGCGGTGGGGGCCGAGCTGCCGATGCTCGCCAACCGCGAGATCGCGCTCGATGGGGTGGTGCGGATCCGGTCGATCGAGGTGACCACGCGCAATCTCGTGGGCCTGCGGGTCCCGGTGCTGGCGGGTCTCGAGACCGAGCGGGCGCCCTACGGGCTCCTCGTGCGGCCGCATTGGGTCGACCGGCTGTCCGAGAGGTTGGAGGAGGTGCTTCGCCGGGAAGTCGAAGCCCGGCTCCTGGCCGAGGAGATCGTCCTCCTCGACGCCGCCATCGTGAAGGTCATGCAGCGGGTCAACCTCTTCGAGAAGGTGCTGATCCCGCGGGCCGAGGCCAACATCAAGCGCATCCGCATCGCGCTCGGCGACATAGCCCGGGCCGCTGTGGTCACCTCGAAGATCGCCAAGTCGAAGCGCGCACAGGGGGCGGCGGCATGAGCATCGCGCCGATGATGCGCGCGGTCCTCTGCGGGCCGCTGCGGGAGAAGGCGGACACGCTGGCCGCGCTTCAGGCGATGGGGTGCCTGCATCTCGTGCCATTGTCCGAGCCCGGGCCGCTTGAGCCGACGGGCGAGGCGGAGCGGCGTCGGGCCACCGCGGCCTGGCGCCATCTCATGGACGCGCCGCGGCGCCTGCGCCCCTGGCCGGCGGAGCGTCCGCTAGATCTTCCCGCGGTGGTGAACGACGTCCTGTCCAACAAGGGCCGCCTCCGCAGCCTTTCCGAGCGGCGGGACTTTCTGCAGGCCCGCATCGGCGCGCTCGAACCCTTCGGGGATTTCGCGCTCCCGCCGGTGGCCGAGCGGCGGGGCATGCGGCTCTGGTTCTACGATCTGCCGGTCAAGCATCGCCGGGCGCTCGACGGGGTGACGCTGCCATGGGCGGTCGTGGGTCAGGTGGGCAGTCGGCTCCATGTGGCGGTGGTCGCCCGCGAGGAGCCACCGGCCGATCTTCTCCCAGTGCCGCGCACCCGCACCGGCTCGCGCCGGCTCTCCGCGCTCCGCCACGAGCTCGAGGAGGTGGAAATCGAGATCGAGCGCGCGGAGGCGGAGCGGGCCGAGCTCACCCGTCACCGCCGCGCCCTCGGCCGGCGGTTGGCCCAGGCCGCGGACGCGGACGACCGGGCCGCCGCCGCCGCCATGAGCCGGGACGACGATCGACTCTTCGCCCTCGCCGCCTGGGCCCCGGCCGAGGCGGCCGACCGCCTCTCGGACTTTGCCACAGCGCGCGGCCTCGCCCTCACCCTCGACCTCGCGGGACCCGAGGACCGTCCGCCGACCCTCCTCGAGGCTGACGGGCCCTTTGCCGCCGCGGCCGATCTCACGCGCTTTTACATGACGCCGGGCTACCGGTCCTGGGACCCCTCGCTGATCGTCTTCGCCTCCTTCGCGCTCTTCTTCGCGATGATCCTCGCGGATGCGGGCTATGCAGCACTCCTCGGCCTTGGGCTCTGGGCCGCGTGGCGACGCATCGGGCGGAGCGCCACGGGCCGACGCGCGCGCCGCATGCTCGCGGCCATCCTGGCCGTCGCCGGGGCCTACGGCGTGCTCGCGGGCAGCTATTTCGGCGTCGCACCCGGGCAGGGGACGGTGCTCGGTGCGCTTCACCTCATCGATGTCGGCGACTTCGCGACGATGATGGCGGTCTCGATCGGCATCGGGGTTCTGCACATCTCGCTGGCCAATCTGCAGGTGGCCTGGCGCGCCCGGGGCTGGCCCGTGCGGGCGGAGAAGCTCGGCTGGATCGCGGTCACCTGGGCCGGGTTCTTACTTTGGCTCGCGCCGGGGCCCGTCTGGTGGGTGGTTCTCGCGGGCGGGATCGTCGCCGTTGCCCTCGGGGCGGCGCTTGCGGGAGCGGAGGGGCCGCTCGCCCGCCTCGGCGCCGGGGCAAAGGCGCTGACCGGCCTCACCGGCCTTTTCGGCGACGTCTTGAGCTATATGCGCCTCTTCGCCCTCGGCCTCGCCTCGGGGACCCTCGCGGCCACCTTCAATGACATCGCCGGCCGCCTCGCCGCGGAGGTGCCTGGGGCGGGGGTCGCCCTCGCGCTTCTGGTCCTCCTCCTCGGCCACGGCGTGAACCTCGCCCTCGGCATCCTCTCGGGCGTCGTCCACGGGCTCCGGCTCAACTTCATCGAGTTTTTCGGCTGGGGGCTCTCGGAGGAGGGCTACCCGTTCCAGGCTTTCGCAAACAGGGAGAGGGTCGCATGACCGAGCTGGTCGTCGCACTCGGATGGGTGGGCATCTACGGGGCCATGGCGCTCGCCGCCATCGGCTCGATCATGGGCTGCGCGGTGGCGGGGCAAGCGGCCATCGGTGCGATGATGGAGACCTCGGGCGGCTACGGGCGCTATGTGGGGATCTCCGCCATGCCCTCTTCGCAGATCATCTTCGGCATCGTCATCATGTTCTCGCTCCAGCAGGAGGTGACGGCGGCCAATGGCGGCGCGCTCTTCGCCATCGGCACGCTGGCGGGGCTTGCGCTGATGATGAGCGGGATCTGGCAGGGCCGGGCCTGCGCCTCCGCGATCATGGCCGCGAAGGACAAGCCCGAGATCTTCGGTCTCGCGCTCGCACCGGCGGCGATCGTCGAGGGCTTCGCGGTCTTCGCCTTCGTCTTTGCGCTGGTGCTTGCCGGCAGCATCCCGGGCTGAGGGGCGGGCCATGAGCGAGACCGGGCAGGCGACGGCGGCGGGCATCGAGGCGCTCATCCAGCGGCTCCGCGCCGAGGGGGTGGCCGAGGGCGAGGCGGAGGCCAACCGGCTCGTGGCCGACGCGGAGGCGCGGGCGCGCGAGATCGTCGAGGCCGCGCGCACAGAGGCGGCGGCGGAGCGGGCCCAGGCCCAGGCCGAGGCCGAGCGGCTGAAGCGGGGCGGCGAGGAGGCGCTGAAAATCGCCATGCGCGACGCGGTTCTCGAGCTTTCGGCCTCTCTCAGCCACCGCTTTGCCGAGCGGATCGAGGCGCGGCTCCAGGCGCTGACCGAGGACGACGCAACGCTCGAGCGCATGATCCTGGCCGTGGCGGGGCGCGCGCGGGCGGAGGCGGGGGCAGACGCGGCCGAGCGGCTCGAGATCGTGCTGCCGCGGGCGGCCGTCGGGCTCGACGATCTCCGCCGAAATCCCGAAGAGCTTCGCGCGGGCACGCTCAGCCATTTCGTGGCCAGCGAGGCCGCGGCGATGCTGCGCGAGGGCGTCACCTTCTCGCGCGCCGGCGATGGCACCGGCGGGATCCGCATGGTGCTGACGGAGGAGGGCCTCAGCGTCGATCTGACCGACGCGGCCATCGCCGAGCTCATCCTCGCCCATCTCCAGCCCCGCTTCCGCGCGCTCCTCGAAGGGGTGGTGAGCTGATGGGCCAGTACGTTACGCTGATGGCGAGCCTGCCGGCCCTCGGCCCCGTCCTCGGCGCCAAGCGCGCGCCCATCCTCCGGCCCCGGCTGGAGGCGCGGCTGAAGCTCCTCGCGCCCGAGCACCGGGCCGAGCTCGACGCGCTGATGCAGGCGCTCACTTGGCGTGGTTGGGGGCTCTCGGCGAGCGATGCGGAGTTCCTCGCGGCCGCCCGCCGCACCGAGGCGCGGCTGGCCAGTCCGACGCTGCGCCGCCTCCTCCGCGACCGGTTGGAGCTTCGCACCCTGGTTGCGGCCCTCCGCCGTCGCGCGGCCGGCGAAGGCCCCCCGCCGCCGGACCGGGCGTGGGGCGCCGGGCGCTATCTCCGCCGCATCGTCGAGAACTGGTCCGACCCCGGTTTTGGCGTGGCCGCGGCCTTTCCCTGGGTGCTGCCGGCACGCGACGCGCTGGAGCGCGGGGCGACGACAGCGCTCGAGCGGCTCCTTCTCGAGGCCGCCTGGCACCAGACCGAGCGCCACGGGACGGGCCACGACTTCGACTTCGACGCGGTCGCGCTCTACACCGTGCGCTGGAGCCTCCTCGATCGCTGGACCCATTACGACGCCGAGCACGCCGCCCAGCGCTTCGACCGCCTCCGCGAGACGGCCCTTCAGCGCCTGCCAGAGGCCCTTACCCCCGGCACCCACCGCCTGGAGGCCGAGCCATGACCGAGACCGCGCCCGCCGAGGCCACCGCCGAGATCGTCGCCGTGCAGGAGGACATCGTGCGCCTCGCCCTCCGCGACCGGGAGGCGGGCCGGCTGATGAAAAACGAGGTGGTCCACATCCATCCCCGTCGCCTTCCGGGAGCGGCGCTCCAGGCCGAGATCCTGCGCGTCTCGGGCGGGGAGGCGGACGCCCAGGTCTATGAGAGCACGATGGGCGTGGGCCTCGGCGACCCGGTCACCCAGTCCGGGCAGCTCCTCTCGGTGCGGCTGGGGCCCGGGCTCCTCGGCCAGGTCTATGATGGGCTGCAGTCGCCGCTCGAGGTGCTGGCCCAGGGTCACGGGCTCTTCTTGCCGCGCGGTGTCGCCGCGCCGGGCCTCGACGAGAGCGTGAAATGGGCCTTCACCGCGGGTGTGCGCATCGGCGCGGAGGTGACGGGCGGCGACGCGCTCGGCACCGTGCCGGAGGGCGTGATCACCCACAAGATCCTGGCCCCCATCGGCATCGACGAGCCCGTGGAAGTGACCTGGATCCGCGACGGGCCGGTGACCGTGACCGACCCCATCGCGCGCCTCAAAGGCGCCGCGGGGCGAGAGCGCACGGTGACGCTCGCGCAGGATTGGCCAGTGCGGATGGCGCTCCCCGGGCCGCTCCTCGCACGGCGGGCGAGCCTCCGCCTCTACCCGGATACGCCGATGACCACGAAGCAGCGGCTGATCGACACCGTCTTTCCCGTCGCCCAGGGCGGCACCGCCTGCATCCCCGGCCCCTTCGGCGCGGGCAAGACCGTGCTGCAAAACCTGATCTCTCGCCACGCGGATGTGGATGTGGTGGTGGTGGTCGCCTGCGGCGAGCGCGCCGGTGAGGTGGTGGAGACGATCACCGAGTTTCCGAAGCTCAAGGACCCGCGGACCGGTGGCTCGCTGATGGACCGGACCGTGATCGTCTGCAACACCTCCTCCATGCCCGTCGCGGCGCGGGAGGCGTCGATCTACACCGGCCTCACCATCGCCGAGTATTACCGCCAAATGGGGCTGCGGGTGCTCTTGATCGCGGACTCGACCTCCCGCTGGGCGCAGGCGATGCGCGAGACCTCGGGCCGCCTCGAGGAGATCCCGGGCGAGGAGGGCTTCCCCGCCTATCTCGACAGCGCGGTGAAGGGGATCTACGAGCGCGCGGGCGTGATCCGAACCAATGACGCCTCGGTGGGCTCGCTCACCATGATCGGCACCGTCTCGCCCGCGGGCGGCAATTTCGAGGAGCCGGTCACGCAATCGACCCTCGGCGCGGTGAAGTGCTTTCTCGGGCTCTCGGCGGAGCGGGCCTACAAGCGCTTCTATCCGGCGGTGGATCCGCTTCTCTCCTGGTCCCGCTACCGCGAGCAGCTGGCCCCGTGGTACGCCCGCGAGATGGGGCCCGGCTGGGCGGCCAAGATCGAGGGCATGCTCCGCCTGCTCATCCGCGGCGCCGAGATCCAGCAGATGATCCAAGTGACCGGCGAGGAGGGCGTGAGCCTCGAGGATTTCGTGGCCTACCAGGCGGCCCTCTTCCTCGACATGGTGTACCTCCAGCAGGACGCCTTCGACCCGGTGGACGCCGCCGTGCCGCTCTCCCGCCAAACCGCGCAATTCGAGCTCGCCTACGGCGCCGCCACCCGGGCCTATGCCTTTGCGAGCCAGGCGGAGGCGCGCGCGCATTTCACCAAGCTGACCGGGCTGGTCAAAAACCTCAACTACGCGGTTGAGGGCTCGACGGAGGCCGAGCGCCTCCTCGCCGAGATCACGGCCCTCGACCGGTCGGTGCCGGAACACAGCGCCGCGCGGTCTGCTGAGACGTCGGTGATACAGGGCTGACAAAATGCGTCTAAGGTCCCCATAGGTTGAATCAGGATCGGCGGCGCCGTGGTCCGGTGCCCGTCCGTCGACGCACTCGCTGAGACCCACACCTGCCCTTGGGGGAAAGCCATGATCTCCGAAGACCTCGCAGCCCAGTTCTACCGCGGCATCACGCGCGCGGAGCCCAGCCCCGCCGACATCCAGACCTATGCGGCCGCCGAGAGCGAGACCGCGGCCATCGAGGCCATCATCCGCGACCAGGGGGCCGAGACCCTCCGCGTCGTCACCTTCTACCAGATCTACTACAACCGCCTGCCGGATCTTCCGGGGCTCGACTTTTGGACGGGGGTGGCCCGTGCCCCTGCCGGTATCTCCGACGCCGCCCTTGCGGGCGCGTTCTTCGGCGCCGGCGAGTTCGAGACGATCTATGGCGGGCGCGAGACCGAGGACGCGGTGCGCCTCATCTACGAGAACGTGCTCGGCCGCGAGGCGGACATCCCCGGCCTCGAGTTCTGGACGAACGCCGTCCTCGATCCCGACAACAATTTCGGCCTTCGCGAGCTCGGCCTCGCCTTCGCCACCGCCTCCGAGACCCAGACGACCTTCGCCCCGCTTCTCGACGATTACCTCACCGACCTTGCCGAGGTCGACACCGCGCCCGCCTCCCTCTTCAGCTACACCGACAAGGACGGGGGCGGCGGCACGCGCTTCAACGGCGCAGAGGGCAAGTCCACCACCACTTCCATCCAGATCCTCGACAAGGGCACGCCCGTCGAACTGCTCAACACCGGCGATCTGGGCGCGGACAACGCGGTGGCCGCCGACATCATGAACCTGACCGCGCTGCGCAACGACCCCCGGTTCCAGGGCATCGACGGTTCTGGCTTCACGGTGGCGGTGATCGACAGCGGCATCGACCTCGATCACCCGGCATTCGGGCGCCTCACCAACGGCGTCTCGGAGCGCATCGTGGCGGCGATCGACTTCACGCCGGAGTTCGATGGGCCGGACGACATCAACGGCCACGGCACCAACGTCGCCTCCATCGTGGCCTCGGAGGACCCGCAGTATCTGGGCGTCGCCCCGGGCGCCAACATCGCGGGGCTCCAGGCGCTCCAGGCCGACGGCCGCGGCTCCAACGCGGATATCGAGCAGTCCCTCCGCTGGGTGCTGGAGAACGCCAACGCCTACAACATCGTGGCCGTCAACCTCTCGCTCGGCAACGGCTCCAACCTCAACCGCGCCGCCCCCAACCCGAGCGGCTATGCCGACGAGCTCGCGGCGCTCCGCTCCATCGGCGTCGTCGTCACCTCCTCGGCGGGCAACGAGTACTACACCTACCAGGAGCCCGGCACGTCGGACCTCGCGGCCGATCCCAACGTGATCTCGGTGGGGGCGCTCTGGGACCAGAGCGTTCAAAACTTCTTCTGGAACAGCGGGGCGAAGGATTTCGTCTCGACTGCGGGCGACATCACCTCCTTCTCGCAGCGCGCCACCGACCCCTCGATCGACACGATCTTCGCCCCGGGCGCGCTGATCGTCGGCGCGGCGCCGGGCGGGGGCACCGCGGCCCTCGGCGGCACCAGCCAGGCCGCGCCGCAAGTCGCGGGCCTCGTGGCGCTGGCCCAGGAGATCGCCGTCCAGTATCTCGGCCGGCTCCTCACGCCGCAGGAGTTCGAGGCCGCCCTTCGCGCCGGCGCCACCACCGTGAGCGACGCCGAGACGCCCAACGACAACGTGCGCAACACCAACGCCGTGTTCCAGCAGGTCGACGCCCTCGCAATGGCCGAGGCGATCCTCGCCATCGGCGGGATCGACGACCCCGGAGGCCCGATCGACCCGCCCCCGGGCGCTGAGGACCCCATTCCCGGCGACGCGACCACCACCGCCGTCATCGCCCCCGGCGGCGCGGTGCAAAGCGTGGTGGATTTCGAGTTCGACAGCGACTGGTTCCGCATCGATCTTGTGGGCGGCGAGGTCTACACCTTCCGTCTCCAGGGCGCGCCCTCCGGCAACGGCACCCTGGCCGATCCCCTTGTGGCCATCCGCGACGAGGCGGGCCGGGTGCTGGCCTCGGACGACGACAGCGGGCTCGAGGTGGAATCCGAGCTCGGCTTCGTCGCGCCCGAGACCGGGACCTACTTCCTCGAGGCGCGGGCCTTCGAGGGCGGCACGGGCACCTATCTCCTCTCGGCGGAGGGCCAGGCGGTGTCGGGCGATCTGCCGGCGGGCCCGTCCACGCCCTCGGTGCTGACCCCGGGCACGGCCGTGGCGAGCGAGATCGACGAGCTCGGCGACCATGATTGGCACCGCCTCGACGTCACACCGGGCACGACCTATTCGATCTTCCTCACCGGGCTCACCCTCGAGGATCCGGTGCTTCAGCTCTTTGCGTCGGACGGCACGCTCCTCGGCGCCAACGATGATTTCGACGGCCTCGACAGTGCCCTCGCCTTCAACGCAGAGGCCGCGGGCTCCGTCTTCGTGGATGCCGGCGCCTTCGCGGACAACGGAACCGGCACCTACGAGGTCTTCGTCCAGATCGAGAGCCCGGGCGGCGGCGGTGGCGATATCCCGGGCGATCCCTCCACCGCGGCCCGCCTCGCTCCCGGCGACACGGTGGAGGGTGTGCTCGACTTCACCGGCGACACCGACTGGTACCGTCTCGATCTCGACGCCGGGGTGAACTACGAGTTCGCTCTCCTCGGCGCGTCCTCCGGGGTCGGCAATCTCGAGGACCCGCTCGTCGCGCTCTACGACGCGGCGGGGGTCGAGCTCGCCTTCAACGACGACGCCCCGGGCACGCTCGACAGCCTCCTCGAATTCCGCCCGATCTCGGACGGCACCTACTACGTGTCCGCCGAGAGCTACGACGGCGCGAGCGCGGGCAGCTACCGCCTCAGCATGGCCGCGAGCGGCGGCGGCGGGGGCGGCGGCGACCTGCCGGGCGACGTAACGACGCCCGCCGTCATCGCGCCGGGCGAGGCGGTGGCCGATGTGCTCGAAACCCCCGGCGATGTCGACTGGTTCGCGACCGAGCTTTTCGCCGGCACCACCTACACCATCGCGCTCCGCGGCGCGGCCTCGGGCGGCGGCGATCTCTCCGACCCTCTCGTCGCGCTCTTCGACGCGGTGGGCCGGGAGATCACGTTCGACGACGACGGCGGCGTGGATCTCGACAGCGAGCTCGTCTTCACGCCCCAGGACAGCGGCATCTACTATGTGAGCGCGGAATCCTACGAAGGGCTCTTCGCCGGCAGCTACACCCTGGAGCTCGACGCGGCGGGCACGGGCGAACGCGACATCCTGCCGGGCGATCCCAGCACCACCGCGCGCCTGCCGGTCGGCTCCGCCCTCGCCGGCACCCTGGACTTCAACGGCGACGAGGACTGGGTGCGCGTCTCGCTCCGCGCGGGCGTCGAGTATCAGATCGACCTCGAGGGCGTGTCGTCCGGCCAGGGCACGCTGGAGGACCCGGTGCTGGGCGTCTACGATGCCTTCGGCGGGCTCATCGCGAGCGACGACGACGCGGGCGCGGGGCTCGACAGCCAGCTCTTCTTCACCCCGACCGCGACCGGCGACTACTTCTTGGCCGCGGCGGGTTTCGGCGGGGTCGAGACCGGGACCTTCCTCCTCTCGATCTCGGGCGATGAGACGCTGCAGGAGGTCCCGGGCGATCCCTCCACCCCCTTCGCGGCGGTGTTCGGCCAGCCCCTCTCCGGCGAGATCGAATTCGGCCCCGACACCGACTGGTACGCGGTCGAGCTCCAGGCGGGCGCAACCTACGGTTTCGCCCTGTCGGGTCTGGGCGCGGGCCTCGGCACCCTCTCCGACCCTCTCGTCGCACTCTACGACGACGCGGGCGGCTTCCTCGCCTTCGACGACGACGGCGGCGACGGGCTCGACAGCTTCCTCGAATACACCGCGACCTACACCGGCACCCACTATGTGAGCGCCGAGAGCTTCGGCGCGGCCACCGGCTCCTACGAGCTCCTGGCCATCGGCCAGGGCGGCGGCCCGGCACCGGTGGACGACATCCCGGTCCTCGCGGAGGGCCGCCTCGTCGCTCATGGCGACACGACCACCGGCACCATCGACTTCGTGGACGACCTCGATTTCTTCGCCGTCGATCTCTTCGAGGGCGTGGAATACACCTTCACCCTCGCCGGCGCGGCGGGCGGCTTCGGCACGCTGGAGGACCCCGGGCTCACCCTGTTCGACGACACGCTCGAGCTCGTGGGCTCGGACGACGACGGCGGCCTCGGGCTCGACAGCCAGCTGACCGTGGTCGCGCCCCGCACCGGCACCTACGCCCTGGGCGCGGAGGGGGTGGACGGCACCACAGGCACCTACACGCTGGGCTTCGTCTTCGCCGAGGACGACGGGTTCTCGGCGGTGACCCAGCCTGGGCAGGAGTTCATTGGCGTGCTCGACTTCGCGGGCGATGTGGACTGGATCCGCGCCGACCTCCAAGGCGGGGTCACCTACGACGCCTTCCTCGCCGGCAGGGCGACCGACGGCTTCGCGCCGGTCTTCGATCCCATCCTCACCGTGCGCGACGCCCTCGGCTTCGAGCTCGCGGCCAACGACGACGCCCCGGGCAGCGGCGGCTTCGACAGCGCGGTGACGTTCACCCCGCCGATCGACGGCTCCTACTTCTTCTCGGCCGCCTCGGTCTCGGGGCAGGAGGCCGACGCCGCCTACAGCCTCTTCATCGCCTGAGGCACCGGGCCCGCTCCTTCTGGGGGCGGGCCCTTTCAGTAGCGGGACTGCTTGCGCCGGATCGCCCCGGCCTCTTCCGAGATCGCCAGCGCATCGGCGAGCGTCTCCACCCCCTTCGCCTCCAGAACCGGGATGAGGTGGCAGAGCACCTCCGCCGTCGCGATCGCATCCGTGAGCGCCGTGTGCCGCGCCCCCGAGCCGCCGGCGAAGGAGGTGCCGAAGCGCTCCGCCAGCGCGTCCAGCCGGTGGTCCGCCCCCTGCCCGAAGAGATGCGCGGAGAGAAGCACCGTGTCGAGCACGGGCATGTCGAATTTGAGCCCGATGAGGCTCTCCTTGAGCTGGAGGAATTTGAGGTCGAAGGGCGCGTTATGCGCCACCAGCACCGCGTCCGCCGCGAAGGCGTGGAAGGCCTTCAGCGCCTCGCCCACCTCGGGCTGGCCGGCCACCATCTCATCGGTGATGCCATGCACCCGGGTCGATGCCGCGGGGATGCGCCGCTTGGGGTCCACCAGCTGCTCGTAGCTCTCGCCGGAGATGAGCCGTCCGTTGACCACGCGCACGGCCCCGATCTGCACGATCTCGTCGCCCGCCGAGGGGAAGAGCCCCGTCGTTTCGGTGTCGAACACCACGAAGGTGAGCGCCGAGAGCGCGCGGGCCGACATGTCCTCCGGCACATCGCGTGCGAGAAGACCGAAATCGTAGAACTCGGGGCGCTCCGGCAGCACCGTGAGGGGCGCGCTCTCATGGTCCTCCACGGCGGTGGGAAGCGGCAGGCGGAGGCGCGCGCGGCCCGCGAGGGTCTCCTCGGACCACATCTCCGTGCGGTGGTGGATCAGCACGTCGCGGCCCGTGAGCCCGGCGAGGCTCGGGGTGAGCGGCTCGGCGAGCCAGGCGTCCATCAAGGCCTCCGGCAGGGGGTCGCCCTCCCATTCGAGGTCGAGATACACATGCACGCCCCCATACTCGCCGGAGAGCGCGATCTCCCTTGCGCCGAGGGCCTGCCCGAGCCGGGCGCCGAGGAGGGTGAGGAGGTCGACGAGGGTGAAGCTGTCGGCGTGGAGCCAGACGGCCGCGCCACGGTGGCCGAGGCTCGGGCCGCCCTCGCCCGCCAGCCGGTCGCGCACGCAGGCGGCGAGTTCGTTGGTGGAGACGTCGTTCATCGACCAGCTGCCCACCCGCAGCTCGTTGTACGCGCCGGCAAGCTCGTCGATCCGCCGGGCGAGGCTCTGGGACTCTTGGCCGATGACCGAGATGAAGCGCTCCTGCATCTCCGCGCCCATGTCTGGGGCCGCGCCCAGAATGTCGACGGCGGCGCGAAGGTTGGCGGCGGGCCGGCGGAGGCCTTCGAGCATCTCCTTCAAGAGATGGTCCCGCGCCGCGTGGTCCGAGATCACGGCGGTTGCGTCGCGCAGCGTGGCGACAAAGCCCTCCATCTGGCTGCCATCCGCGTTCAAGATCAGCGAGATCTGCCCTTGCAGCGTGAGCCGCCCGTCGCGCGTCGCGCAGACGACCTCCACGCTCTGCCAGTCTCGCCTGGTGCGCGCCTCGGGCGAGGCGAAGCGCTCCGAGAGCCGTTCGAGCGCGTGGCGGATGGGCTCCTCGGTCACGAGGCGAAGGAGCGAGCGGCCGAGCCCGATTTGCCCCGAGATCCCGAGAAGCCGCTGGGCCTCGCCGTTGTAAAGGAGGATCTCCTTCTTGAGATTGCAGATGAGCACGCATTCGCGCAGATCGCGGAGCACGGCCTCGAGCTGTGCCTTCTCGGCCAGCACGGCCTCGAGCGCCGACGCCGCCACCCGGTCGGTCTCCCCGCGGGCCGCGCTCAGCGCCTCGGCCACCCGACGGGCCGCGGGGCCGAGCTCGCCCAGATAGCGCGCGGCCTCGGTCTCGATCTCCGCACTGGCCGCCTTCGAATGCGCCCGCGTCTCCAACTCGCCGGAGAGGAGCTGGATCGGCCGCGCGACGTTCTCGTCGAAGAGCTGCCAGATCCAGGCCGTGAGGAGGAGAACCGCGCCGCCCCCGATCAGCCCTGCGAGGACGAGATGCGGCGTCGCCTCCGGCAAGGTCTCCGCCCCCATGCGGCTGGCGGCGAAGACCAGCGCCCCGGCGATGGCCGCGGCCCCGCCGAGACCGACAACCGCGAAGAGGAGGAAGATCCGGAGGCGAAGGCTCCAGTCCTCAAGTCGCATCGGCCGGGGCGGGCGCGGCGGCCTCGGCCGGCGCATCGGCCAGGAGACGCTGCACCCGGCGCGAAAGCTCCTCGACCCCGAAGGGCTTTGAGAAGAACGCGTCCGCCCCGAGGGCCAGCGCCTTCTCGCCCTCGATGGGCCCGCCTTTGGCGGTGAGGATCACGATCTTCACATCCGCAAGCTCCGGATCCCGGCGCATGGTCTGGCACACATCGTAGCCGTCGCGCTTCGGCATCATCACGTCGAGCACCACGAGATCGGGCTTCTTCTCGCGCATGCATTGCAGGGCGGATTCCCCGTCGCCCACCGTGCGCACGTCGTAGCCGTCGCGGCGCATGAGAAACTCGAGGGAAAACGCGATGTTGGGCTCGTCGTCGACGAGCAGCACCGAGCGGGTCATGGGCGGTCCTCCGTGGGGCTTCGGCCGCTCTTGCAGGCGGCATCTATGAGAGCATCTTGGCTCCCCGGGTCGATCCAGTCGAGTGTGTCGAGGGGCGGCGGGTAGCCGCTCAGCAGGCCGTCCCACTGCTCTGGGCTGAGCGCGGCGCGGCGTTCGCCCTGGCAGTCGAACATATGGGGGATGCGGCGCTCGTCCATAAAGCGCTCGCGCAGGATCACCGTCCCGACCTTCATCCCCTCGTGCTCGCGCCGGCGGAGATCGACGGCGGCGAAGCGCACGATGCGGGGGGCGGCGAGCGTCCAGGGCTGGAACACGCTCTGATGCTCGAAGGTTTGGGCGACGACGGTGTCGGTGCGGAGCGCGGCGACGGCCCTCTCGTACCAAGTGTATTCGTTCCAGAGGAGGAAGGCGAACATCGCGAGCCCGCCCGCCACCGGCGCGAGCCAGCGCGGAAGGCCCCCGGGCACCAGGCGCCCCAGGGCGAAGACGAGCCCCGCGGCCCCAAGCCCGAGCGCAACGGTGGCGATGAGAATGAACACCATGGCCGGGCCTCACGCCACCGTCTGCCGCCCTTGGGCGACGGCGGACTGCATGGTCTTCACCACGATGAAGGCGTTCTTGAGGTGGTGCCGCTCGAGATCGGAGAGGGTGGCGGGGCTCATGAAGTTGTCGGGCTTGGCGCCTTTGCGGATCAGCGCCGCCTGGTGCTTGAGCCGGGTCTCGGCGATGAGATCGTAGGCGGCGATCAGGTCGCGCCCGCCCGTCTCCGAGAGGGTGCCGGCGGCCTGCGCCGCGTCGAGCCGGGCCCGGGTGTTCACGGCCGTCAGCCCGCCCATGAGCGCGTAGAGCCGCGCGAGGTCGACAATCGGCACCACGCCGTTGTGTTTGAGGTCGAGCGCGTTCTTGTGCTCGCCGGAGCGGATGAGCGCAAAGCCCCGGAAGAGCGAGAGCGGCGGCTGATGGGTGAGCGAGTTCGCCACCATATGGGCGATGAAGATCGAGTTCGCCCGAGCCTTCTTAAGCGTCTCGGCCTGGAGGCCCTCGAAGAGCCCCGCTTCGCCCGCGATGGGGCGGAGATCGAACATCACCGAGGCGAGCATCCGCGCCTCCGGATCGGGTGTGGCGATCCAGCCCGCGAAGTAGCTCCGCCATTTGTGGAGCGGCTGGCGCCAGCGTGGGGCCGTCGCCATCATATCGCCCGGGCAGTAGAAGAAGCCGCAGGCGTCGAGTCCGTCGGAGACGAACTTGGCGAGCTCGGCGAAATAGGCGTCGTCCTCGGGCGTCGCCGCGTCGTCGAGGATGAGGCAGTTGTCCTGGTCGCTGACTCCCGTCTGCTCCTGGCGCCCCTGGCTGCCGCACACCGCCCAGAGATAGGGGACGGGCGGAGGCCCGAGCCGCTCCTCGGCCAGCGCGATCAGCCGGCGGGTGAGCGCGTCGGTGACGTTGGTGACAAGCCGGGTGACCACCTGGTGCTCGGCGCCCGAGCCGACGAGGGTGGCGAGGAACTCGGGCACCTTGGCGACCGTGGCGGCGAGGTCCTCGATTTTGTCCTTCCGTGCGATCTCCGAGAGAAGCATCGGGGTCGACAGCGCCTGGCGCATCACAAGGTCGGACCGCGTGACGATGCCGACCGGACGCTCGCCCTCGACGATGGGGAGGTGGCCGATCCCGCGCTCCACCATGGCCGTGATCGCCTCGAGGCTGAGATCGGCGGGGGAGAGGGCGATGGGCCGCGCGGTCATCACTTCCGCAAGCGGCGTGTCCGCTGGGCGCCGCTCGGCCAGAACCCGCGCGCAGAGATCGGAGGTGGTGAGGATGCCGACGAGCCGGCCCGCCTCGGCGATCAGAACGCAGGAGATCCCCTTCTCGCGCATGAGGGTGGCCGCGTGGGCGGCGGTGTCGGCCGGGCTCAGCGTCACGGGGCGCGGGCTCATGATCTCCGAGACGCGGATCATGCCGAGATCGGGGGCGGGCTCGCGTTCCGGCGGGGCGGCGGCGCCGGGCTCGCGGCCGAAGAAGCGGGCGAAGCCGGCCTCGCGCCCCATCAGCGCGAGGAAGCTGGCGGCGGGCACGCAGACGAGCGTGGTCGCCTCGCGGGCGGTGGCGGTGTAGGGCGCGCGTCCGTCGAGGAGGAGGCCGCGCTCGCCGAAGCATTCGCCGGGGGAGAGGCGGGAGATGACGTCGCCGGCCTCGGAGGTGATCTCCACCGAGCCTTCGGCGATGGCGTAGAGGCCATCGACCGTGGCGCCGATCCGGTAGACGGTCTCGCCGGGGGCGAGGGTCACCTCGCGGGTGGCGGCCACGGTTGCGGCGCGGGCCTCTGGGCCCAGGGTGTCGAAGGGGTGGTGCGTCGCGAAGAAGCGCTCGACGGTCTCGGGATCCATGTTCGGCGCTCCCTGCCGGAAGGGGGTGACCGGCGCGGGGGCTCCCGCGCCGGTGGTGTCAGGCGATCAGTGCTCGACCGCGGTGCCGGCCCCTTTCGGGATCCGGATGCTCTCGACGAGCGCGCGGATTTCCTTCGGCGGCTCTTTCGACATCACGGAGACCACATAGGCCACCGCGAAGTTGACGAGCGCGCCCACCGCGCCGAACGCCTCCGGCGCGATGCCGAGGAAGTGGTTTGCCGTCGTGTTCTCGAACATCGCCGTGCCGGGGATGAAGAACCACCCCTTGAAGGCGAAGATGTAGAGAAGCGTGACGGTGAGGCCCGACAGCATGCCGAAGATCGCCCCGATGTTGTTGATGCGGGTCGAGAAGATGCCCATCATCAACGCCGGGAAGATCGAGGAGGCCGCGAGGCCGAAGGCGAGCGCCACGACCTGTGCCGCAAAGCCGGGTGGGTTCAAGCCGAGATAGGCCGCGATGCAGATCGCCACGCCCATCGAGACCCGCGCCGCCAGGAGCTCTCCCTTCTCCGACATGTTGGGCATGAAGGTGCCCTTCAGGAGATCGTGGGAGACCGCCGAGGAGATGGCCATCAGGAGCCCCGCCGCGGTGGAGAGCGCCGCCGCGAGGCCGCCGGCGGCGACGATCGCGATCACCCAGTTTGGCAGCTGCGCGATCTCCGGGTTGGCGAGCACCATGATGTCTCGGTCGACCGTGAGCTCGTTGCCGGCCCAGGCGGGGTCGATCAGGTTGCCCTCACCGGGGGTCGCGCTCTCGTTGTAGTACTGGATGCGGCCGTCGCCGTTCTTGTCCTCGAAGGAGAGGAGGCCGGTCGTCTCCCAGTTCTTGAACCAGTCGGGACGTTCGTCATAGACGAGCGCCTCGGCCTGCGGCCCGTTGGGGTAGATCGTGTCGGTGAGGTTGAGCCGCGCCATGGCGCCCACGCCCGGGGCCACGGTGTAGAGAAGGGCGATGAAGACGAGCGCCCAGCCGGCCGACCAGCGGGCATCCGCCACCTTCGGCACGGTGAAGAAGCGGATGATCACGTGGGGCAGGCCCGCGGTGCCGATCATCAGCGAGAGCGTGTAGAGGAGGATGTTGAGCGTCCCTCCGTCCTGCGCCGTGTACTGTGTGAAGCCGAGCTCCTGCACCACGGTGTCGAGCCGGGTGAGCAGCGGCACGCCCGATTCCGTGTGGGTGGAGAAGAGCCCGATCTGCGGCAGCACGTTGCCCGTGAGCTCGAGCGAGATGAACACCGCCGGGATGGTGTAGGCGACGATCAGCACGCAGTACTGGGCGATCTGGGTGTAGGTGATGCCCTTCATGCCGCCCTGCACCGCGTAGAGGAACACGATGCCGGTGCCGATGAGCAGGCCCGTGGTCGCGTCCACCTCGAGGAAGCGGGAGAAGGCGACGCCCACGCCCTTCATCTGCCCGATCACGTAGGTGATGGACGCGACGATGAGGCACACGACGGCCACGATCCGCGCCGTCGACGAGTAGAAGCGGTCGCCGATGAACTCAGGGACCGTGAACTTGCCGAATTTGCGCAAGTAGGGCGCGAGGAGCATGGCGAGGAGCACGTAGCCCCCGGTCCAGCCCATGAGGAACACCGAGGCGTCGTAGCCGCGGAAGGCGATGAGGCCGGCCATCGAGATGAAGGAGGCCGCCGACATCCAGTCCGCCGCCGTGGCCATGCCGTTCGCCACTGGGTGGATGCCGCGGCCCGCTGCGTAGAACTCGCCCGTGGTGCCCGCACGGGCCCAGAAGGCGATGCCGATGTAGAGCGCGAAAGACGCGCCCACGACGATGTAGGTGAGGGTGGTGAGATCCATCCGTCAGTCCTCCTGCACGCCGAATTTCTTGTCGATCGAGTTCATCGCGATCGCATAGGCGAAGATCAGGATGAGAAAGACGTAGATCGAGCCTTGCTGGGCGAACCAGAAGCCGAGATCGGTGCCGCCCACGGGAATCGCCGACAGCAGGGGCCGCAGGAGGATCCCGAAGCCGAAAGACACGACGCCCCAGATGATGAGGCAGATCGTCATGAGGCGCACATTGGCCTTCCAGTAGTCGTTGTCGTTGGTGTTTTGCTCTTCCGCCATCGTTCCTTCCTTCAGTGGCGTTCCCAGGGGTCGTGTTCTCATTTTGGCCGTGCCAGTCGGGTGGCCGCGGCCGGTCGAGGGGCGCGAAGCCCCCCATCGATCTCACCCGATGGCCCCCGCCCCGCCTTGATCGAGCGCAAATCGCTACTGGAGCGCGGAGGCGGCCTCGGATGCGGCGGGCATGCCCGACCACCGCCGCATTCCGGTTGATCTTGGTCAAACGATCAACAGAAGTCTGAAAACGCGCGGTATTTTTGTAAATTTCAGCACGCCATGTCAGGTTAGGCTGTCAATTCTTGCGTCAACCCGCGAGGCTGGGTCGCGATAAGATTATGAAATTGCATCCCGTCCAACGGAAATCGCAAGGGCGTGCGCAAGAAACTGTTGTGCGACACGGCAATTCGCGAAAAATCATAACAACGGCTGCGACAGGAGCGACGGCCGGTGTTCGTGGAGGGAACGATGACGACAGGTTTGGGCGGCGGTCTGACCGCGGCCTCTCGAGCGGAATCCGAGTGGCAGCTCGCCGGCCGCCGCCATGGGGGGGCGCCATGATCGGGGTGCGCGACGTTCTGTGCGCGGCCCTGGCGCTCGGCTGCCTCCTCGGCCTCGCGATGAGCGCGGCTCAGACCGGGCTGATGAACGGCAGCCCCGGCACGGAAGCCGTGACGGACTGATCGGTCGCCTCAGGGCTCGGGCGCGAGGACGGCGACATCGCCGCCCGCGTCGAAGAACTGCACGACGACGCCCATATCATGGAGGAGGCCGGCCTCGGGCTCGGCCGCCGCGCGGTCGGCGAAGGTCACGCGCACGCGCTCGACCGCCGAGCCGTCGCCCGCCCCGTCCTCGAGGAAGCCGAGGATCTGGAAGACGTCCGCGGCGCCGAGCCCCCGGCCCTCGGGCGGGAGTGCCGTGAATTCGAGGCTCTGGTCGTCGTCGCGGTAGCCCACCTGGTCGAGGATCTGCCGGGCGTCCAGCGCCTCCTCCTCATCAACGCTGAGGAGCGGGAGGAAGTACTCCGTCCGGCCTGGCTTGGCGGCGCGTGCCATGGCCACGGCGCTCTCGAAGGCCGCGATGTGGTAAGGCGCGTCGTGAAGCCCCGCCGGCGCCCGGGCCACGCGCACCAGGCCCTCGCGGCGCTCCGCCTGGCCCCAGGCGGCGTAGAACGCCTCCGGGTCCGCGTAGGCGTCGGCCACCTCTTCGGGATCGAGCACGGCGGCCATCACCTCGGGCCGGCCAAAGGGCGGGCGGGGGCCGAGCTCGCGGTCCCCATCCCGGCGGATCTCAGCACGGAGCACCGGCAGCTTGGCGAGCGCGGCGGTGAGAACCGCCTCCTCCGCGGCGAGCGCGTCGGCGAAGGCGCTCACATCGTCCTCCGCCCAGCCATAGCGGCTTTGAAAGATCCGCCAGCCCTGCGTCCGGCCATGGCTGAGCTCGTCCTCGCCCTCCGCGGGCGGCAGGGTGTTGAGCGCCATCACCGACACGCCGAAGCTCTTGCCGCGGATCTGGAACCCCGGGGCGAAGGCCGCTTCGCCGAGGTTTTCGAGATCGGCAGGGCTCGGCGTTCCCTTGCGGTCGGCCGCGGCCAAGGTCTTGGCCGTCGCCGCCTCGCCTGCGAGCTGCCAGACATCGGCCTTGAAGCCCGGCGCGGCCACCACCGCCTCGAGCGCGAAGGCCAGGAGATCGGCCACCGGCGACGCCCCGGTGACGATCTCGAGATCCAGGCTCGAGGGCAGGGTGATCTCGGCCCCGTCGAGGGCGCCCAAGTCTATCTCAGCCATAGGAGCCTTCCGCGACTGTCATAATAGGCGACGTGGATGTTGCTGCTCAGCTTGTGCGTCTTGATCTGGTCGACCGCAAGCTGCGCGGCGGCCTTGTCCGGGAAGAAGTAGGCGAGGCCCTTGAGCTCCCGGGCCGTGTCTCCGGTGCCGGTCTTGATGCTGCCGGAGGCGAGATCGGCGCTGTAGCTTTTGAGCTGATCCAGATCGAAGGCGCCGGCACTGCTCTTGTCCTCCACCAGGTAGTCGCCCGGCTCCTTCGGACCGCGCTGCTTGGCCATCTTCTTGGCCGAGGAGCCCGAGGCGGGGGCGACCGAGACGATGTCGTCGCCGCGGCGCGTGGTGCCGCGGATGGTGAGCTCGCCCGAGGCGCGGGAGGCGCGCTGGATCTGCCGGCTGGGGTCCGACATGGTGGCCGCTCGGAAGGCGGTGAAGAGCTCGCCCCGGGCGGTCTGGTCCGGCATCGTCTCGATGAAGCCCTTGAGGGCGGCGATCCGGTCCTCCTTCGGCACATGGTCCGTGATGTGCGCCACCAGCTTGTCGCGCATCGCGTGGCGGAGCTTTTTCGGGAAGGACGCCTCGGTCGCCCCTTCGATCCCGGCCACCACGCTCTTGATGTCGAAGGCGGGCACCCTGACCGTCTTGCCGTCGACCGTGTAGGAGAGCCCGTCCGAGATCGCCTTGAATGCCTTCTCGTAGTATTTGCACTGGGCCCGGTTCTCCGGGATCATCGCCTCGGTCATATCGTCGAGGGCCGGGAAGGTCTCCTTGCCTTCGAGCTTGGCGGTCAGCCGCTCGCGCCGCTGCTTGGCGGTGAGCTTCACGGCCGGGTCGTCCGGGTCGAGTTCGATCTTGCGCACGACCCATTCGAGCTCGTTGGTCTCTGGGTTCACCCGCTGCTCGAGCGAGAACTTCTCGTACTTGCCTGTGTCGGGGTTCACCGGATCGACCCAGTTGCCGCCCTTCTCGCCGGATTTGCGGAAGCGCACGAGCTCGTAATCCCCCGTGTTCTTCTGGCGGAAGAAGTGGCCGTCCGGCAGGTCGTCCTTGGTGAGGCCGAGGGCGTCGAGCGCCTCCTGGTTGCGCTTGGGCACGTGCTCGGTCTTGAAGAGGCGGGGGGGCGGCACGTCGTCGATCCAGGAGGGCGCGCCGCCGTCGTCCATCGCCTTCTTCACCTCGTCGAGGCGGCTCGCGTAATGCGCCTGATCCGCCTCGGCAAAAGCCAGCTCGTCGGCCACGTCCTCCATCATGTCCTCGAGCCGGCGGAGGTCCTGCGGGTCGGCCTCGTCGACGGTCTCGAGGAGCGCGTTGTAGGCGATGTTGATCTGGCGCTGCCGCTCGGTGATCTCGGCCACAAGATCCGCCTGCTGGCGCGCCTCGATCGTGAGCTGCGCTTCGAAGGCCTCGAGCTTCTGGCCCACGGTCTTGGTCGCCCAGTTGTCGAGCTGGTCCTCGGTCAGCTTCAGAGCCGCGCGTTTGAGCTCGGGGTCCTTCGTGATCTGGATGAGATGCGCCATCTCCTCCTTGATGGCGGCGTTGCGCGCGTCGGGGCTCGCGCCGGCCCGCGCGACGATCTCCACATAGAGATTGCCCGCCTCGTCGTGGCGCATGAGCGTGACGGCCTCGGCCGCGTCCGAGCCGAAGCGCGCGTCGAAGGCGGTCTCGGACATGAGCTGGGTCGAGACGCTCCGCACCCCGCCGAGATTGACGGCCTCTTTGAGGATGCGCGTGTACTCGGCGTGCTTGGCGTCGTCGATGCCGAGGTGGCGGAGCATGTCGCCCCAGTCCTCGTCCGAGAGCCGGGCGAGATCGGCCGCATCGTCGAGGCCCTTGAGGCTGACGAGCGCGCGGATCGCCTTCACCGCGTCGAACCCGTCGAGCACCACGCCGCCCCAGGCGACCGCCACCCACCCCCAATGGGGCACGAGCTCGGGGTCGAGGAGCCCGCCCGTGGGGTCGAGGGCCGTGCCCGCCGCGGCGGAGAGCATGAAGTAGTCCTGCGTCGTCTTCACGGCGTCGTAGGTGCCGACGGCGATGGACGCGCCGATGAGGACAAGCGCCACCCCACCCGTGGCGAAGGCCGCGCCCACGGCGAGCCCGATCGAGAGGGCGGCCAGCGCCACGCCCTCGATAAGCTTCCGTCGCTTGGCGCGCTTCACCTTCTCCTGGATCCAGCCAAGGCGGACGCCCTGCACGCCGAGGGCCGCAATGGCGGCGTTGCGCATCCCGTCGAGCGCCCAGAGATCGAGCGACTTCGAATCTAGATTGGCCCGCGTGTCCGAGATGTTCTGGATCACCTCGTCGACCGTGCCGGAGAACGCGCCGCTCGCAGGCGGCGCGCTCGCCGCGGCCATGGCCCTGCGCCGAGCGGGCTCGAGACGAAGCGCCAAAGGGAAGGGCTCGACGACCGTGGTCTTGAGGCTCTCGAGCGTGCCGATCTCGGTGTCGCGGGCGGCCTTCGCGTCGGCCACTGCCTCCTCGGCCGCGGCGCGCGCGTCCTCGAGATCCGGGTTCGCGCCCATCTGGGTGGGATCCTCGGTCTCGGCCGCGTCGATCGCCGCCTCGGCGTCGTCGAGCCGTTTCTCGGCGGCGGCCACCAGCCCATCGTGCTTGGTCTTCGCGGTCGCGATCCGCTCCTCGATCTTGTCGAGCCGGCGCGAGACGACCTTGAGCCGCTCGAAGGCCGCGGGCGTCATCGCCCGGCCCTCGAGCTCGGCCTTCATCTTCTGCGCCTCCCGCTCCGAGACGGCGAGGGCCGCGTAGCAGCTGTCGCGCATCACGAGCTCGAACTGCTCGAGGAAGGCGTCCTTGTCGTCGAGATACTCGAAGCCCGGGCCGAAGGCCACGAGCTGCGCTTCGTAGGGGTCGAGGAGGCTCGCCGCGCGGTTGATCACGCCGAGGCCCGAGCGCATGTCGATCACGTAGTCGTCCGAGGTGATGAGCGTCTGCAGCCCGGAATGGTCGCGCCGGATGTTGAGGCCGTACTCCTTGAACCTCTCGGCCTCGGCCAAGGTCATCTTCGACATGCTCTTGTAGGAGAGGACGTCGGACTCGTAGGCGACGTAGTGGCCGTCCTCCAACATCACGGCGGCCGGGCCCTTCAGGCGGCGCGCGAACGCGTTGGCCTCGCTCAGGGAGCCGAGCTCGCGCTCGCTCCGGCGCTTGAGAACCACGGGGGAGTTGTTGAAGGTCGCGACCCGGATGCCGGAGAAGCCGCCGTGCTCGAGATCGATGCGCCCGCCGCCGGTCTCCTGGCGGATGCGGAGCTTCTCGAGCAGCCGGTCGACGGATTTGAAATACACCTCCGGGTCGCTGGTCGTGCCCGTGAATCCCGCCTTCACCTCGGCCAGCTCCTCGTCGGTCAGCTCGTCGAGCTTCTCTGCGGCCAGAAGCATCTTCTCGAGGATGTCCGGCGTGAGCGGAACGCCGCCCTTCTTCCACTCGAAGAAGTTGAGGATCCGCTCTGGCAGCGCCTCCAGACGCTGGAGCTTGTCCACCATCTCGGCGCGCTTCTCGAGCCAGGCCTCCGAGATGGCCGGGAAGTTGGGGTCGTCCGGGTCGATCTTCTGTCCGGGTTTGTAGCCGATCTCGTCGAAGAACTCCTGATCGGCGAGCTTGTTCACTTGGGCTTGGAGCTCTGGGGGCATGGCGCGGAATGCGTCGTCGAGCGCGTCGCGGTCCTCCGGGCTGTAGGATGTGTCGCTCTCGATGAAATGACGCACGGGGATCGCGCCGTGCTCGTCCACCATCTCCTGGGTGATGTCGTATTTCGGGTGGAGGCGATTGCCCTCGTCGGCGCAGTGCTGGATCGCCTCGGGTCGGCTCATGCCGTGGTACTGCATGTAGTACATCACGTCGAATTCGAGCGAGGTCATCGGCGTGCTGACGGGGACGAGCACCCGGATCCAGGAACCGGCCGGCTCCGGCCCGGCCCCCTCGGTCTCCGGCGTCGCGACGGGGCGGATCTGAGGCGCGCCGAAGGTGACGATGCCGCGGGGCTTCTTCTTGCGCTTTCGCCCCTCCTTGCCTTGGGCGGGAGGTGCGGCCGGCGGGGCCGGGGATGCAACGGGGGTCGCGGCGGTCTCGAGGGTGTCGACCGCGGCCTCGGCGGCGGCCAGATCGCCCGCGCGCACCGCCGAGGCGTAGCCGGCGAGCGCCCCGCGCAGCTCGGCGGCCTGGGTGCTGGGGAGCTGGGCCAGCCGAGGCTTGAGCGCCGAGAAGGCGGCGCCGTAGCGGGCCTTCAGCGCCTCGGCCGCGGCGGGGGGCAGGCGTGGCGCCGGCGGCGCCTCGGCCGTGGGGGCCGCGCCCGCCATGGCGGCCTCCCGCACGGGCTCGGGTGCGGGCTCAGGCGTCGGCGGGGCCCTCTCCTCCCGGATCGTCCCTCCGCCCTCTGGGTCGGGATCTGGCGCCGAGAGATCCACCGGCGCCAGCGTCTCGTCCGCCTCCGCCTCGTCCGAGCCGTCGATCTCCACCCCGCCTTCGAGGATCTTCACCTTGGAGAATTGCGTCACCCCGAGCTTCTTCAGCATGAGGCGCACGCGCTTGGCGAGTGCGGGGATCCGTCGGCCCTCGAGATGGAGGCAGAGGGTGCGCGCGCCGACCCCCTCCTCGCCATGCTCCTCGGCCAGCCGCTCGGTGCCCGCCTGGCCGAAGGTGAACTTCTTGGCGCCCGCCTCCTTCCGCAACACCCCCGCGAGGCCGCGGGGCGCCTTGGTGGCGTGGAAGTTGAGCCGCATTTCCTCGGGCTGGTTCGAGGGCAGGCCCACGGCAAAGCTCACCTGCCCGCGTTTGATCCGGGGCGCCCATTTCTTGATGAAGGCGGCATGGGCCACGGGATCGACGAATTGGCCGGCCTCTTCGGCGTCCGCCGCCGTCTCCGCGCCCGCCTGGGCCTCGGCCCGGGCTGCGGCGATCTCCTTGGCGAGCGGTTTGCCCATCACCGCGACGGTGTTGGCGAGGTCGGCCTTGGCCTTCTTGTCCTTGGCCTTTTTCTCGAGCTCCTTGGCCTCGGCGGCCACCTGCTTGCCCGTGGCGGCGAGCTTGTCGAGTGCGCCCTCATAGGCCTTGAGCGCGGCCTCCGCCCGGGCGCCACCCAGCGCCGCCCCGGCTTTCGCCACGTCGTCGAGCACCTTCTCGAAGGCGGGGCCGGACTTCCTGAGGCCGTCCGGCGCCTCCTTCTTCCACCAGCTCTTGCTGAGGGTGATCTGCGACGCGCTCTTCATCGGGATCCTCCGGTGGCGGGCGGCGCGGGTCTGCGGGCGCCGGCGCGTCAACCCGTCAAAGCTCCGGCGATTCGCCCGGGCCTGTCAACCTGCCCGGGCGGGGGCCGGCGGGGCTCAGAAGTCGTCGCGCGCCCAGTCGAGCGGGGGCAGTTCCTCCACGATCTCGAAGGCGATCGTCTCGGTGAAGCTGCGCCCGTAGCGGTCGGTCGTGGTGACGGTGAGGGTGTGGACGCCGGCGGGCAGGTTGGCCGGCAGGTCGGCCCGCCAGAGATGGTTGGAGCCCCGGGTGAGCATCCAGGCCTGGAAGGGCTGGGCGGTGGACGCGATCCACTCCACCCCCTTCCAGGTCTGATAGCCGGCGCCGCCCTCGCCGAAGCTCTTCACCGTCACCCGGCCCTGGGAGGCTTGCTTGGCCAGCGCGTGGGGGTCGGCGAATTCGGGGCCGGCGGAGGGGGCCTCGCCCGCGCCGTCTTGGGTGCGGCGGGCCTGGATCGCCGCCTGGTCGTTGATCGCGACGGACACCCGGCTGTCGCGCGAGCCGTTCCAGACATTGACGACCACCCAGCTGCCGCCGGCGAGGTCTGCGCGCGAGAGCAGGTTGGGGTCGCCGAGATCGTTGACCGAGACCGGCGGGATCACGTCCTGCGGCGGGTTGTAGGCGTCGGCATAGGCGAAGAGCTTGCGCGCCCAGTCGCGGAACCGCGGGGTGTTGAACGACGCGTGCATCTGCGCCTCGGGCCCGGCGTCGAAGGTGCGGTAGGTGTCGACATAGGCCGCGCCGTCGAATTCGAGGATATAGTAGCCGCGGGGCGAGCCGAGGCGTTGGGTGGCGTGGGGAATGCCCGCGTCGTTGAGATCCCCCGCCCACCAGGAGCCCGAGAGCGCGCCGGTGACGATCTGGTGGAAGGGCTGGGGCCCGACGCCGGTGTTCTCGGCGAAGCCCGCGAACTCCTCTCCGGGCAGGATCTGCTCGGTGGTGTGGGTGTGGCCCGAGAGGCCGAGGGCCGGACGGTCGCCGATGATCTCGGCGAGGGCCGCGAAATTGTCCGTCTGGTGCTTTTGCGCGTCCGCGTTCGCGAAGGTGACGAGGGGAATGTGGGTGTTGATCACGATGAGCCGGTCCTCGGGCACCTGGGCGAGGTTGTTCTCGAGCCAGGTGAGCTGACGCTCGGAGATCACGCCGTTGTAGGTGGGCGCGCGCGCGAGGTCGCAAAACGGGTGATCGTCCACCCCGTTGCAAGGGTAGCGCACATTGTCGAGCACAACGAAATGGACCTGGCCGATGTCGAAGGAGTAGTACTCCGGCCCCCATTCCGCGCGGAAGGTGTCGAGGGAATGGGCATCGCTTTCGGCGTCGAAATCGAGGTCGTGATTGCCGGGCACGAAGTATTGCGGCACCCGGCCGAGGGCGATGATCTCCTTGAAGCGGGGGTAGAGGGAGAGGTCGTCGCCCATCACGTCGCCCTCGAACAGGAGGCATTCGGTGGCCGAGTTGTCGCGACTGGCGAGGAGCTTGCCCGCGGTCTCGCGCACATAGCCGATCTCGCGGTTGGAGTAGGGCTGCGCGTCGCCGAAGACGAGGCACTCGAAGACGTCGCCCGTGCCGTCGTCGACCAAAGGGAAGTTGACCGCTTCGGGCAGCGGCCCGGTGGGCGCGATGCCGCCGAAGCGGAGCGGTGGGGACCCCTCGACCTTATGGATGTAGAAGAACTGGGAGACCATGTCCGGGCTTACCGGTGCACTCATCCCCGCGGGTTTGGTGATGAAGAGGTTCATGTCGTCGACGGCGGGGAGGGCGTAGGCGCCCGCTCGGTCGGTGACCGTGACGTCGAGGCCGTTGGAGACGAGGACGCCTGGAACGCCGGCCTCGCCCGCATCCATCCGGCTGTTGCGGTTCGTGTCGTGGAAGACGGTGCCGCGGGCCACGTCCGAGCCGTCGCCGGCCCCGCGGATCACCTCGACGGTGCCGATGTAGTCGGGGTCTTTGGCGAGCGCATGGGGCGCGGCCAGGGCGGCCGCGAGGACCGTGGTGGAGAAATGGCGCATGACGGTCTCCTGGGTGTGGGTGCACCCGAAGGAGTGTCCGCCACGAGATGACAGATGCGTGTCAGCCCGGCGATGGTTTTGCGGAGGCGACAGGTGCGCAGTCGAACACGCTCACCTCGGGCTCGATGAAAAGGGGCTTCGTCGGCTCGAACCGGCGGAGGAGCGTGCAGGTCTCCGCCACTTCGGTGTGGAAGCTCCGGAAGGCCTCCGACGGGCTCTCGGTCCGGTAATACTCGAGATCGCCCAGCACGAAGCCGTCCACCCCGCGGCCGAACCAGTAGGCGAGCGTCCATTCCTGCGGCTGGAGCGGCCAGGCATGGGGCTGGACGACGTCTTTGATCTCCTCGTCCGTCGCGGTCTCGAGGCCGAACATCACGCCCGGCATCGGCAGGTGGTAGAGGGGCGGGCCCGGCCGGGGGTCGACCGCGCGCTCGGGCGCCTCTTCGGGCATCTCAATACCGTACTTCGCCGCCAGGGCCTCGGTGCGGGCCCGGGTGGCGGCCAGCGCCTCCGGGTGCTGCTTCCGGGCGAGCGCGACGGAGGTCATGATCCGCCGGTCCGCGAAATGATCGGCGACGAAGGCGGTGACCTCGGCCTCGATCGGCGGGGCGATGGCCTGTCGGAGGCTGATCGAGGCGCCCCAGAGGCTGGCCAAAATGGCGGCAAGGCTCGCGCCGGCGCCAACCGCGCGAAGCGCCCGCGCCCGCTGGTCGAGCAGGAGGGCGAGCGCAAGCCCCGCGAAGAGCTGGAGGAGCGTGAAGTAGAGGATCCAGAGCCCGCTGTGCTGCCGAGTGCCGACGGTGGCGAGCACGATGGCGGTGCCGAGGAGCGTTGCCGCCCAGCCGGAGAGCGCCACGGCCTCGGCCCGCCCGGGGCGCCGCGCTGCGAGGACGACGACGGGGAAGACCAGGGCGAGGCCGAGGCCCGCCCAGGTGAGGCCCTCGGCCGGGTTCGCGGCGAGCCCGAGCCAAGTGCGCGCGGCGTCGGCGAAGCTGTCGTCGCGCACCGACATGATGGCCTGGACCTCCTGGAACTCGAGAAACCGGGCAAAGTCGAGCACCGTGCCGATGTTGAGGATCGGCCACAGCGCGAGGGCCAGGAGCCCGGAGCGCAGGAGCGACCGAACCGCGCCGCCGAGCCCCGCGCTCGCCACCAGAATCGCCGCGTGAAAGAGGAGGAGCGGCGCGAGGAACATGACGAAGGAGTGCTTGAAGCTGACCCCGAGCACGATCGCGACGCCCACCCAAAGGTCGAGCTTGGGCGCCTCCGCGGTCCGGTGGCGGAGGAGGAGGAGATAGAGGAGGAGCACCCCGCTCGTGGCGAGCGGCATGTCGCTCTTGGCGATGTGGGCGAGGAACACGGAGGCCGGGAGCAGCGCGCCCATCAGCCCGGCGACGAGGGCGGCCCCGTGGGAGAGGCGAAGCTCCCGCGCGATGAGGTAGAAGAGCGGGGCGATGACCGCCGTCATCGCCGCGGTCGCGATCCGGGCGGCGATGTAGAACGCCGTGGGGTCCGCGAAGTACTGGGCACGGAACTCGGCGAGGCTGTGCCAGAGCGGGATCGCCCGGCCGATCACGTAGAGAACGGCGAAGACCACCGCGTTGAGGTAGTTGAACAGCGGGGGGTAAAAGTGCTGCGCTGGCACGATCTGGCCGGCGAGAGCGCGGGCCGCCTCGTTCACCCGTTCGTCGCCGTGGAAGTAGCCGTAGTCCACGCCGATGAGGCGTAGGAGCACGGCCAGCGCGAAGAGGCCGCCGAGATGGGTGGCGGGGCTCAGGCTCGCGGCCCACGCCCAGGCCCGGGCGGGATCGGTCGCGGCCATCGGTTTCACCCCTGCGCGAGGACGAGGAGGCCGCCGACGATGAGTGTGAGCCCGACGCCCTTGGCGAGGGTCAGATCCTCGCCGAGCACAAAGATCCCGCTCAGCACCACCAGGATGATCGCCACGCTGACGAACGGATAGGCGAGCGAGACGTGCAGCTTCTGCAACGCGAGGAGCCAGAGCATGGCGCCCACGCCGTAGAGCGCGAAGCCGAGGATCACGAAGGGGGACTGGAGAAACGAGAAGATTTTCGCAACGGCCCCGAGGCCCTCACCCACCCGAACGGTCGACACACCGTATTTGAGGCAGGTTTGGGCGAGCGCCGAGATGCACACGCTGGACAACACTACGACGTAAGGAGACATAAAATGACCTCAACCCACACCATTCACGCCGGTTCGAATTGCCGAAAGCGCAAGAATTGTCAAGGCGACTTTTCCGTCGCAGGCCTTCGGCGGGGCGCTGCGGCGGCCGGTTGGCCATGCCTGGGACAGCGTCATGGCGGCTCCTCCGTCTCGGGAAAAAGCCGGGCGCCACGAGGGCGCCCGCAAGTGGGAACAGAGGTCTGCTCCGAGGGACAGGTGTAAGATGCCGGCCGACTGTGGCGGCAACAGGCCCGCAGCGGGACCTTAGCGCGGCCTTTCGGGGGCGGAGAGGGCGCAGGCGATCAGACGGTCGAGCGCCTCCCAGCTGTCGGGCTCGAGGCGGACGGGCACCGCCAGAACCTCCCGGCGCCACGCCGGCGCGAGGCGGACGGCGTCCTTCTCGGTGGTGACGAGGAGGGCGCCCTGGCCGCGGGCCTCGGCCACGAGGCGGCGGAGAACCGCGTCCGGGTAGGTGTAGTGGTCCGGGAAGGGGTGGGTCGCGCGGAGATCGGCGCCGAGGTCGCGGAGGGTGGCGAAGGCTTTCTCCGGCCGCCCGATCCCGGCGAAGGCGACCACGGGGAGGCCCTCGAGGTCGAGACCCGTGGGGGCGGGAGCGATCCGGGCCCCGAGGGTGGGGATGCGCGCGAGCTCCGGCCAGGATGCGCGGAGGGTGGCCCGCGCGGCATCGGGGCCGATGAGGACGGCGGCGTCGGCCCGGGCGAGGCCCTCCCTCACGGGCTCGCGCAAGGGCCCCGCGGGGATCACCCGACCGTTGCCGAAGCCGGCCTCCGCGTCCACCGCGAGGAGCGTGAGGGACTTGGCGAGGCTCGGGTTCTGCGCGCCGTCGTCGAGGAGGAGGAGGCCCGCGCCGGCGGCCACTGCGGCGCGGGCGCCGGCGGCTCGGTCCCGCGCGATCCAGACCGGGTGGGATTGGGCGAGGAGGAGCGGTTCGTCCCCCACATCGGCGGCCGTGTCGCGGGCCGGGTCCACCCGGTGGGGGCCCGCGCGCCGTCCGCCATGGCCGCGGCTGAGGATGGTGGGCGGGTGGCCCTGGTCGGCCAGACGCGCGGCAAGGGCCCGCACGAGGGGGGTCTTGCCCGCCCCGCCTGCCGTGAGATTGCCGACGACGATCACCGGCACCGGCGCGTGCCAGGGCGTGGTGCGGATCCGGCGGAGCCAGCCGCCCAGCCGCCAAACGAGGCTTGCCGGTGCCAGGAGCCCGGCGAGGACGCCGGGGGCCTCCGGCGGGCGGGACCAGAAGCCGGGCGCACGCATCATCCCGCCTCGAGCGCGCGGAGACGGGCGGCGAGGGCGGGCAGGTCGGGGGTCGCGCGCCGCCGGACCTCTGCCGCGGCCGCGGCCATCCGAGCGCGGGCCTCCGGTTGGGCGAGGAGGGCGGTGACGGCGGCGGCCAGCGCCCGGGGCTCCGCCACCTCCCGGGCCCCTCCGGCCGCGGCGAGGGCGGCGTAGGCCTCGGCGAAGTTCTCCGTGCGGGGGCCGTGGAGGATCGCCGTGCCAAGCGCCGCGGGCTCGAAGGGCGTGTGCCCGCCCCGCGCCGCCCAAGAGCCGCCGACGAAGGCCACGGGCGCGAGCCGGTACCAGAGGCCCATCTCGCCCAGCGTGTCGGCGAGCCAGATGCGGGTGGCCGGCTTCGGCGTTTCCCCTTGGCTGCGTCGGGCGATGGCGAGGCCCCGGGCCGCGAGGCTCTCGGCGATGGCCGCGCCGCGCTCGGGATGCCGGGGGGCGAGGATGAGAAGGGTCTCGGGCGGGAGCTGGGCCACCGCCTCGGCGAGCGCGTCCTCCTCGCCCTCATGCGTGGAGGCGGCGAGCCAGACGGCACGCGCTGTTAGGGCCGCGCGGGCGGCGTCAAGCGCGGCGGGATCGGCCTCGGGCACCACGGCGCTCTTGAGCGTGCCGAAGGTCTCGACCGTGAGGCCCGCGGGGCCGAGGGCGGCGATGCGCTGGGCGCTCTCGCCGTCCTGGGCGAGGACGAGGCGGAAGCGGCCGAAGAGCGCGCGGGCCATCGCGGGCACGCGCCCCCAGCCGCGCGCGCTTCGCTCGGAGATCCGGGCGTTGACCAGGGCCATGGGCACGCCGGCCCGGGCGGTCTCCACCATCAGCCTGGGCCAGATCTCGCTCTCGACCCAAATCGCGAGGCTCGGGCCCCAGTGGGCGAGGAAGCGGCGGACCGCCGCACGCGTGTCCACCGGCGCATAGGCGTGGAGCGCACCCTGAGGCAGGCGCGGGCCCACGGTTTCGGCCGCGCTGCGGGTGCCGGTGGTGAGCAGGAGACGGCGGTCTCCCGCCTCGGCGAGCGCGGCGATGAGGGGAAGGGCCGAGGTCGCCTCGCCCACGCTGGCGGCATGGAGCCAGACGAGCGGGCCCGCGGGCCGGGGCTGGCCTGGGTGGCCGAGGCGCTCGCCGAGGCGCGCGGGGTCCTCCTTGCCGCGGGCGGCGCGACGCGCGAGGAGCCGGGCGGCCAGGGGCTCGGCCGCCGCCGAGGTTGCGAGATAGAGGGCGAGCGCCGCCGACGGGGTCATCTCCCGGGCTCCGCCTCCTCGGGCCTGGGCGCGGGCGCCACGGCCGGGCGGCCGCAGAGCCGGTCGACCTCCTCGGTCAGCTCGGTGAGGGCGGCCTCGATGCGCGCGCGAAAGGCCTCCTCCGCCACGGGATCGCCGCCCGGCGGAGGGGCAAGGGCCGGCCCGTAGGCCTGCACGCCGCGGCCGAATGGCCAGGGCACCAGGAACCGGTCCCAGCTCGGCGCGAGCCAGGCACGGCGGGTGGCGAAGGCGATGGGCACGACGGCCGAGCCGGTGGCCACCGCCAGCCGCGCGACCCCGGCCTGCGCCCGCATCCTCGGGCCCCTCGGCCCGTCCGGCGTGATGGCCACGACGGCGCCGCGCGCAAGCCCGTCGAGCGCGGCCTTGGTCACCTCGGCGCCGCCCTTGTCTCGCCTCTTGGCCTTGTCGTAGGTCGAGCCGCGGATCGCCGGCACCCCAAACCGGCCCACAATGGCGGCGATGAGCGCACCGTCGGCGTTGTTGGAGATCACCGCCAGCGTCTCGCGCCCCGGCGGCGCCCAGGTGGGGGAGAGGAAGAGCCGCCCGTGCCAGATGGCGGCGACCACCCCCTGGCCGGTCGCGAGCTCGGCCTCGAAATGGTGCTTGCCGCGGATCTCCCAGCGGGTGGTGGCCCGCACGAGCCGGATGTAGCCCGCGCCCAGCCTGGCCAGACCCGCCCGCGCAAGGGCCGAGTGGCGGAGCCCGCGGAGCAGCCCCCGCGGCCGCGGGCGCGCGGCCATGGTTCAGCGCTCGAGGGCGGTGGGCTCGGCGCTGGCCTCGCGCTCCTCGTCGCGGAGCCGGTGCAGATGGGCGATGAAGTAGCGCATATGCGCGTTGTCGACCGTGCGCTGGGCCGCGGCTTTCCAGGCGTCGTGCGCGCTGTCATAGTCCGGGAAGAGGCCCACGATGTCGAGCGCGCCGACGTCCTTGAACGTCGTCTTGGCCGGGTCGACCAGCTCGCCGCCGAAGACGAGGTGCAGACGGGTGGACATGGGGACGCCTCCGCTTGGGGGTTGGTGGGCCGCACCCTATCCGGCCGCGGGGTTCAGTCAAGCCGGCGGCCGGGTCAGAGCCCGCCGTCCCGCTCCCAGCAGGGGCAGCATCGCAGCGCCCGCCAGCTCGGCCCCGCGACGATGTAGAGCGTGAGGGCGATGGGCGGCGTGAGGAGGATGGCGAGGCCGAGGGCGATGCGCGGCCGCCGGTCGAGCGCCCAGGCGTAGCCGGCGACGCCGAGCGCCGACAGGGCATAGAGCGTGATGGCTGTGTCGACCGACATAGCCGAATGCTACGCGATCAGGCGGGGCGGCGAAAGGCCAGGAGGGCCCGGTGGAGCGCGGGCGGGGCCACCAGGAGGGAGGGAACCCGGGGCGTCGGCCCGTTGAAGGCAAGCGCGTGGCCGTCGAGATCGCTCACCCGGCAGCCGGCCGCCTCGGCGATGAGGCAGCCCGCGGCCACGTCCCACTCCCAGGCTGGGGCGGCGGTGAGGGTGGCGTCGGTCTCTCCCGCCGCGGCAAGGCAGATGCGCCAGGCGAGCGACGAGCGGCCCCGGCGGCGGATCGGGGGCGGGCCGCCGGGCCAGTGCTCGGGCGCGAGGGAGGCCTTCGACGCGATCACCTCGGCGCCCTCGGGTGCCGTGCGGGCGGAGGGGGCGAGGCCCGAGCGGGCGCCTCCGCGCTCGCGCCAGGCGCGGCTGCCCCGGGCGGCGGCGTAGGTCTCGCTCCGAGCCGGCAAATGCACCGCGGCCGCCAGGGGGCGGGCCTCCTCCACCACGGCGGCGACGACGGCGAAGCCCGGCTCCCCGGCGAGGAAGGCGCGGGTGCCGTCGATGGGGTCCACGACGAAGAGACGCCGGGCGGAGAGCCGGTCCGGCGTGTCGGGGTCCTCCTCCGAGAGCCAGCCATAGCTCGGCCGGGCGGGGCGCAGCGTCGCGGCCAGCGCGCGGTTGGCCGCAAGGTCGGCGTCGGAGACCGGACCCTGTCCGTCCGCCTTCTCCCAGTGGCGGGCGGAGCGGCGCCACTGCGCCCGAGCCACCGCGCCCGCGGCCCGCACCGCGGCGAGGAGGAGGACGAGGTCCTCCTCCGCCGTCGCCTCAGGCACCGACGGTAAGCCCGTCGACCAGGAGCGACGGCACGCGGGCGGCGCGGTGGGGGTCCGCGTCGTTCGCCGGGCGGAGGGTCGCGACCATCTCGGGCAGGCTGCCGGCGATGGTCACTTCGTTCACCGGATAGGCGATCTCCCCGCGCTCGACCCAGAAGCCCGAAGCGCCCCGGCTGTAGGCGCCGGTGGTGGGGTTCACCGAACTGCCGATGAGGGAGGTGACGAGGAGGCCCGTGCCCATCTCGGCCAGAAGGTCGTCCCGGCTCCGCCGGCCCTCGGTGAGCGCGATGTTCGAGGTGCCGGGGCGGGGCGGCCCGGCGGGCCCGCGGCGCGCGTTGCCGGTGGTGGCGAGGCCGAGCTGGCGGGCCGTGGCCAGGTCGAGAACCCAGCTCGCCAGCACGCCGTCGGCCACGAGCTCGCGGGTGGCGGTGGCGATCCCCTCGGCGTCGACGAGCCGGCTCGCGCGGCCCCGGAGCCGGTGCGGCTCCTCGGTGATCGAGAGCCCCTCGGGAAGGATGCGCGCGCCCATCTTGTCGCGGAGCCAGCTCGCCCCCCGGGCCACCGCCTGTCCGTTGATCGCGGCGAGCACATGGCCCACGAGGCTTGCCGCCACCCGCTCGTCGAACACCACGGGACCTGCGCCGCCCGGGGGCTTGCGCGCGCCGAGGGCGGCCACCGCACGCTCCCCGGCGCGGCGACCCACGGTTTCGGGCGGCGGGAGATCGGCCCCGTGGCGCCGGATCTCGGCGGCGTAGTCCCGTTCGCGGCCGAGCCCCTCGCCCGCGATGGCCGAGGCGCTCACGGCCCAAAAGCTCCGGCCGAGGCTGTGGGCGAGCCCGTTTGTGGCGAGGAGCGTCGTCCGCTCCACGCCCCAGGAGGCGCGGGCCTGCTCGATCTGGGTGACGCCGGGCACGGCGCGCCCGGCCGCCTCGGCGGCGAGCGCCATCTCCTCGAGCCGCTCCGGCGCAGGCGGTGCGCCGGGGTCGAGGAGGTCGAGAACCGCAGGATCCAGGTCTCGGGCGAGGGCGCCGGCTTCGGCGAGCCCGCAACAGGGGTCTTCCGGCGCGTCGGCCGCGATGGCGACGGCACGGGCGGCCATCTCCGCGAGGGTGCCCGCAGCGGGGTCAGAAGCGGCGACGCAGGCTTGGCGTCGGCCGAGGAGCACCCGGAGGCCGAGATCGAGCCCCTCGGAGCGGCCGGCCTCCTCGAGCGCGCCGTCGGCCACCCCGATCTCGAGCGCGGTCTCTGAGGCGACGATCACATCCGCGGCCTCGGCGCCGGCCCGGCGCGCGGCGTCGAGAAGGCGCTCGGCGATGGCGAGGTCGGCCGCGGCGCGGTCCTCCGCAGCGGCGGGCGCGGGGGCGGTCATGGCTGGGTGCTCCCAGAATCGCCCAGGATCACATGGCCAAGAAGCCCGAGGGCGAGGGCCAGCTGGACAAGCATGGTGCCGCCGGCGCCGACCGCGCGGAGCCAGACCACCGTCGCGCCGCCGAAGAAGTAGAGCCCGTGGGCGAGGCGCGCGGCGAGGAGAGCGAGGCCGATCGGGTGGAGCGCGATGGCGGGGGTTCCGAGCCCCTCGGCGAGCGCCATCAGAAGGAGGGTGAGCGGCACCGTCTCCACCGCGTTCCCGTGGGCGCGGGTGGCGTGGAGGAGCTCGGGCACCCCGCCGTCGCCCAAGGGCACGTCGTGGCGGGTTCGGGCGAGGCCGACGCGAAGGGCGAGACCGCCGATCCAGAGCGTGAGAAGGGCGGCGTAGACGGCGGTGACGGGCAGGGGCATGGGCTCTCCGAGGCGTATCGAGGCTGGCCTGTCACCTAGCGCGGCGGAGGTCCCTTGGGAAGCCCACGGGGTGGCGGGCGCCGCGCCGGGCAAGTGTCCCCCGCGCTCCCGGGGGCCGATGGGGGCGCCGACGCCGGGCCCGGGGCCGGGGCCGCGGCTCGCCCGGGTGGGCGGGGCCCCCGGGGGCGCGGGCCGGCGCGTGCCCCTTCAGGCGCGGGCGTAGACGTCCTCGTAGCGCACGATGTCGTCTTCGCCGAGATAGGCGCCGGACTGCACTTCGATCAGATGGAGATCGAGCTTTCCCGGGTTCTCCAGCCGATGAACGGCGCCGAGGGGAATGTAGACGCTTTCGTTCTCGGTGAGGAGCCGCACCTCCTCGCCCACGGTCACCTGGGCGGTGCCGGCCACCACCACCCAATGCTCGGCCCGGTGGTGGTGGGACTGGAGCGAGAGCCGCCCCCCGGGCTTCACCATGATCCGCTTCACCTGAAAGCGGTGCCCATGGGCCACTCGTTCGTACCAGCCCCAGGGACGGTAGCAGCGGGGAAACTCGGTGGCCTCGGGCGCGTTCTCGGCCTTGAGCTGCGCCACCGCCGCGCGCACCTCCTGCGCCCGGTCGAGATCGGCCACGAGCACCGCGTCGCCAGTGGCCACCGCCACCACGCCCGAGAGCCCGATGCCCACCACGCGCACATCCGGGTGGTCCGAGCGCAGGAGCGTGTCCTTGCAGTCGATCGCGAGGGCGCCGCCTCGGGTGGCGGTGCCGCTCGCATCGGGCCCGCTTTCGGCCCAGACCGTGCGCCAGGAGCCGAGATCGTTCCAGCCGCCCGAGAAGGGCACGACCCATCCCTCGGCCCGTTCCATGATCGCGTAGTCGATCGAGATGTCCGGCAACGCGCGGTAGGTCGCCTCCTCCGGGCGGAAGAAGCCCAGATCCTCCCGCCCCTCGGCAAGCGCCCGGGCGCAGCCGTCCCGAATCTCGGGCGCGTGGGCGTCGAAGGCGGCGAGCGCCGCGGCCGCGGTGAAGACAAACATCCCCGAGTTCCAGAGATAGCGCCCCGAGCGCAGCATTTCCTCGGCGCGTGCGGCGTCCGGCTTCTCGACGAAGCGGAGGAAGGGCTGCGCCTCGGCGCCCGGCTTGGTCGCGAGCTCGATGTAGCCGAAGCCCGTCTCCGGCCGGTCCGGCGTGATCCCGAAGGTGACGAGGTGGCTCGCGCGCGCGGCCTCTGCCGCCGTCGCGACCGCCTGATGAAAGGCCGGGACATCGGCGATGAGATGGTCCGACGGCAGCACGAGCATGATGGCGTCGGGGTCCTCCGCCGCCACTTCGAGGGCTGCGAGGCAGATGGCGGGCGCGGTGTTTCGCCCCTCGGGCTCGAGGAGGATGCGGCTCGCGGCGTGTCCGGCGTCCGAGAGCTGCTCGGCGGCGACGAAGCGAAACTCTTGGTGGGTGAGGAGGATTGGGTCCGCATAGCCCTGGCCGGCGAGGCGGTCGAGCGTGCGCTGAAACAGCGATCCGCCGTCGAGAAGCGGGCAAAACTGCTTGGGGTAGGATTTCCGCGAGGCCGGCCACAGGCGCGTTCCCGACCCGCCGCAGAGGATCACCGGATAGATCATGCCCATGCTCTCGCCCTCCCCGCGCCGAACCCACGCGGGTCTCGATAGCGGAGCGGGGTCAGTGCGTCCAGTTTCCCCGCCGGGTGTGGGCGAAGTTGGAGGCGTAGCCCATGGGTCGGATGTTGGGCCGTCGGGGCTTGGCCTCCTCCACGACGAAAGGGATCCCGTGGCGCCGGGCGTACTCCACCGCCGCGTCCTTGGTCTCGAAGCTCAGCCGGACCTGGCGGCGGGTGTCGCCCGAGGAGGTCCAGCCCATCAGCGGGTCGATCCGCCGGGGTTCGGCCGGCGCGAATTCCAGCACCCAGCCGCGGGCGTTTCCCTGGCCCGAGGTCATGGCGCTGCGCGCGGGCTGAAAGATGCGGGCTTGCATGGGCGGCCTCCTTGGCACGGCGCTCGAGGACTCCCGGGAGTCTGGTCGTCCGCGCATGGCGGCACAAGGGGGCGGGCCCCTCCGGCGGGGCGGCACGTCGTCGCTCAACCGCGGGCCAAACAGAAGAAGGCACCCCAAGGGGTGCAATCAAAGTGTGGCAGTCTTTTCTGGGATCACGCCGCCGACCCGATGCAGGGAGCGAGGGTGGGGTGGGTGTCGCACCGAGCCGACGGCGATCTGCTGCTTGCCCATCTTTTATGCCCGCACGGCTGGCGCCGGTCAATGGTCAATGCCAAAAACTGCCCCCACTTTTTCACGGTCTCACCACAGTTCCGCCGTGATCCAATTTTGCAGCGCACGCGGCGTGGATCGGCCATTGGACCGCGCGCGGCCACCGGTTATCTCTCTCGCGCAAAGGAGCGCCGCCGATGGCCGACATCACGGATATTCTCGACAAGCTGCCGCCCAAACCCGCGCGTCCGGAAAAGCTCGAGGGCGGCAAGCGGCTGGTGATGCACACGCCCTTCTCCCCCGCGGGCGATCAGCCCCGTGCCATCGATGAGCTCGCCGAGGGGGTGATGTCGGGTGAGCGGGATCAGGTTCTCCTCGGCGCCACCGGCACCGGCAAGACCTTCACCATGGCCAAAGTGATCGAAGCCACGCAGCGGCCGGCTATCATTCTCGCGCCCAACAAGACGCTCGCCGCCCAGCTCTACGGGGAGTTCAAGCATTTCTTTCCGGAGAATTCGGTTGAATACTTCGTATCCTATTATGATTATTATCAACCGGAGGCTTATGTCCCGCGCTCCGACACCTATATCGAGAAGGAAGCGCAGATCAACGAGCAGATCGACCGGATGCGCCACGCCGCGACCCGGGCGCTGCTCGAGCGCGACGACGTGATCATCGTCGCCTCGGTCTCCTGCATCTACGGCATCGGCGCGGTCGAGACCTACGGGGCCATGACCCAGGATCTCAAGACCGGCCTGCCCTACGACCAGCAGACGATCATGCGCGAGCTCATCGCCCAGCAGTACCGGCGCAACGATGCCGGATTCCAGCGCGGCACGTTTCGCGTGAGGGGTGATTCGCTCGAGGTCTGGCCCGCGCACCTGGAAGACCGGGCCTGGCGCTTCTCGTTCTTCGGCGACGAGCTCGAGGGCATCGCCGAGTTCGATCCCCTGACCGGCGAGCGCACCGACCGGCTCGAGCGGGTGCGGATCTACGCCAACAGCCACTACGTGACCCCGCGGCCCACCCTCACCCAGGCGGTGAAGCAGATCCGACTTGAGCTCGCCCAGCGGCTCAAGCAGCTCGAAGGCGACGGCCGGCTCCTCGAGGCCCAGCGGCTCGAGCAGCGCACGCAATACGACCTCGAGATGATCGAGGCCACAGGCTCCTGCAACGGGATCGAAAACTACTCCCGCTATCTCTCGGGCCGCCAGCCCGGCGAGCCGCCGCCCACGCTCTTCGAGTACATCCCGGACAACGCCATCGTCTTC
>CAYXPI010000003.1:0-46685 GCA_964467005.1 uncultured Limibaculum sp.
GCCTCCGCCAGGATCAGCTTGTCGAGCGTGAGATCAGAGACCGCCCGGCGCAGCCTTTGGTTCTCCTTCTCGAGTTCCTTCAACCGCCGCAGTCGCTCCCGGCCCATACCCCCGGAGAGCCGACGCCAGCGATAGGAGGTTTGCACCGTCACACCGATCTGGCGCACCGCCTCCGCCACCGACATCCCCTGGCCTTGCAGCACCTCGACCCGGGCAGCAGCTTCACCCGTCGCCAATCTCGCTCGGCCAAGGGCGCGACAAGCCTCAGCTCTTCCGGCTTGTCTCGCTTCCCAGCCATCTCTGGTCCTCCTCAAACGGGATCATCCTATCCCAGTGGGCGGACCACGTCAGTGGGGGCAGTCCAGGTGATCAACGAGGGTCGCGTGGCGCCGGGCGCCGGTAACGGCGCATATGGCCACGCGAATAGGGAGATCCTGTCGATCGCGCTCGAGGGCGCCCTGGAGCACGCGGGTTCGACGGGCCAGTCGGCCGTGTTCCGCCTCGGCGACGTCCAGCGGATGACGGCGGGCACCGGCATCTCGCACTCGGAGTACAACGCCTCCGCCACGGACCCGGTGCACGTCCTCCGGATCTGGATCCTGGCGGAGCGCGATGGCCTTGCCCCGAGCTACGAGCAAAGGAGCTTTCCCCTGGCCGAGCGGGCGGGGGACGGGCTCGCGCCTTGCGACGAGACCGGGCTGGCCGTCAAGGGGAGGCGACGCCGAGGCGGAGATCCTCCTCTTCGACATGGTTCTCTGACCCCGGGCCACGGGCGCTCAGCGCGCGCTCGGGAGCCCCTCGACCAGAAGATAGAGACCGAAGCGCGAGCCCGCGACGATCGAGAGCACCACGACCGGCGCGCCCGGGCTCAGCACCGAGAGGGCCGAGAGCCCCTGGCCGATGGTGCATCCGAGGGCGAGCACGCCGCCCACGCCCATCAGCGCCGCGCCGAGCATCTGGCGACGAAGCTCGCGGGCGTCGTCGCAAGCCTCCCAATAAAACTCATGGCGAGCGAGGGAGCCGATGGCCGCCCCCAGCACCACGCCGAAGACGGAGGCGACGGCAAATCCCGGCACCGCGCCCAAGGGCGTGAGCATGGTGTAGAGAAGCGTCTCGCCGAGAGGCTGGGAGAAGGACACGGATTCGAGCGGCACCGCGTCGAACCCCGCCGCGCCGGCATAACCCGTGGCCCACCAGGAGAACGGCACGACGAGGCCCACCGCAAGGCCCGTGAGCGCGAGCCGACGGCCGAGGAGCGCCCCGCCCCAGAGGAGCGCGGCGGCGCCGAAGACCAGCCCAATGCCGAGCGCGATCCCCCAGGCGGGCAGGCCGGCGAGCCCGCCCACCACCTCGTGAAGCCCCGTGCCCGGCTGTGGCGCGAGCCCCGACAGCCAGGCCCGGAGCCCCGCGAGCGGGCCGTTGAGCGTGGCGTAGGCCGCGACCCCGATCACGATCACCATCAGCACCGAGCGGAGATCTCCCCCGCCCACCCGGGCGAGCGCGCCGAACCCGCAGGTGCCGACCAGCGCCATGCCGCTGCCGAAGATGAGCCCACCGAAGACCGCCCCGACAGGCGACCATCCGAGCCGGTGATAGAGTGTGGCGGCCGGGTCGAACTGCCCCGCTCCGGCAAGAAGGGCCGTGCCCGCGATGGCCGTGGCGGCGGCGAGCATCACCATCCGCAGCCGCCCGAGATCCTGGCCGTAGACCGCGTCCTCCACGGCTCCCATGGTGCAAAACCGCCCGAGCCGCGCGCCGAGCCCCAGGACGAGCCCCGCCGCGAGGCCCGCGAGGCTGGCGACGGCGCCGCCTTCCAGATCCAACATCCGCGTTTCCTCCGTCGTTTTCCACGAGCGTAGGAAGAAGCGGCGGTGGGAGGCAAGCGATCCGACGGCCGGTCAGTCCGGCTCCTCGGCCTCCGCGCAAAACATTTCGTACACGATGCCGATCATCGTCTCGGCCCGTCCGTCGGCCAGACGGTAGTATATGGCCTTGCCCTCGCGCCGGCTCTCCACCAGCCCCTCCAGCCTGAGGCGGGCCAGCTGCTGGCTCACGGCCGCCTGGCGCTGGGACAGAAGGCGCTCGAGCTCGGTCACCGAACGCTCCCCTTGAGCCAGGTGACAGAGGATCATGAGGCGGCCCTCATGGGCCAGCGCCTTCAGGAAGTCGGCCGCCTTCCGGGCGTTGCCCATCATCCGGGCCATCTCCGCCTCGTCGAGGTCTTGGTCGAACACCGGCAAGCCCATACTGCGTCCGCGCGTCCCTGTTCAAAACTCCAATAGGTCTGAGATAGCCTCGATCCCGGCATTTGCACAGTCATCATCGAGCGACGGCGCGGGCGCGCCCGACACGCCGACCCCGCCCACGATCGAGCCCGCCGAGAGGACCGGGACGCCGCCACCCAGAAAGAGCGCGCCCGGAATGTCGCGAATCGCCGCGTCGAGCTCGCCCTCTGCGATGCGGGTGTCGAGCTCCTGTGTTTCGCCCCGGAAGCTCACGGCCGTCCAGGCCTTTGCCATGGCGGTGGGAACGGTGTGCGCGCCGGCGAAGCGGTCACGGATCAGCACCTGGGTCTGGCCGAAGCGGTCCAGCACCGCGACGGCGACCTGATAGCCCTCGGCCCGGCAGGCCTCAAGGGTGGCGCTGGCCAGGGTGAGGGCGGTGTCCGGCGTCATCACCTCGAAACTGGCGAGGGCCGGGGTGTCCTCGGCGGAGGACGGCAGAGACAGGCCGGCGAGGGCGGAGGCCAGCGCCGCGGCGCGGGCAAGGGGGAGTGAGGTCATTCTGGGGTCTCCTCGGTCTGGGTGGGGTCGGCCGCGTCGAGCAGCCGGTCGAGCAAGGGGTAGAAGAAATCCGCCCCCGCATAGCCTTCGAGCCGGCCCACCTCGCGCCCACCGCGGAGCAGCACGAAGGTGGGGGTGATCCGTGCGGGCCGCTCGAGCGCCACGCCCTCTGGCAACGCGCGGTGGATGCTGGCGCGGTGGAGCGGCGCGCGGCGGCCTTCCTCGGTGAGGTGGTAGGCGCCGCCGATCTCATCCTCCCAGATCTCGCACCATTCGCAGCCGGGCTGGTCGAGCATCAGGAGGGTCATCTCCGTCTCGGGCGGGGCGGCGGCCCAGGCCAAACCGGTGGTCGCGGCGAAGGCCACGAGGGCGAACAGACGGCGGCGCATATCCCGATTGACCTCCCTCACATGTTAGACATAGACTTTCTTGAATGTGAGAATATGACAAGACGACCCGGGATGGAAGCGCCATGGAGTTCGATATCGGATATGCGGGCGCCGCGCTCGCGGGGCTCATGTCTTTCGCCTCGCCCTGCGTGCTGCCGATCGTGCCGCCCTATCTCTGCTTTCTCGCGGGCATCAGTCTCGAGGAGCTGAAAGGCGAGCGCGCCGCGGGCGCGGACCGGCGGATCGTCTTCGCGGCGCTCGCCTTCGCCTTCGGCTTTGCGACCATCTTCGTGGCCCTCGGCGCCACGGCCAGCACCATCGGCCAGGCGGTCAGCCGCCATTTCGACACGCTGCGCTGGGTGGCGGGGGGCGTGATCCTCATCATGGGACTGCACTTCCTCGGTGTCCTGCGCATCCCGCTTCTCTACCGCCAGGCGCGTCTCGAGGTGGAGAGCCGGCCGGCCACCCTCGCCGGCTCCTATCTGGTCGGGCTGGCCTTCGGGTTCGGGTGGACGCCCTGCGTGGGGCCGGTGCTGGCCGCCATCCTCTTCACCGCCGCGGGGCGGGAGACGGCGGCCGAGGGCGCGGCCCTCCTGGGCGCCTACGCCTTCGGCATGGGTCTGCCCTTCGTGCTCGCCGCCGGGTTCGCGCGGCCCTTCCTCGCCCTCATGCGCCGGGCGCGGCGCCATCTCGGCCTCGTCGAGCGGGCGATGGGGGGCATCCTCGTGCTCACCGGCGTCCTCTTCATGACCAACAGCATCGGCGCCATCGCCGCCTGGATGCTCGACTACATCCCCGCCACCGGTTGACCGGAAAGGAGACGCCCATGCCCGCCCGCCATGTCGCCGCCCTCGCCCTCGCCCTTGCGCTCGGAGCCGGCCCCGCCGCCGCCGAACCCGCCCCCGGGGACCTCCACCAGCAACCCTGGTTCGCCGTCACCTTCAACGACATGCGCGAGGACCTTGAGACCGCGGCGGACGAGGGCAAGCGACTCGCCGTCATCATCGAGCAGCACGGCTGCATCTATTGCCGCAAGCTGCATGAGGAGGTGCTCTCGGACCCAGAGGTGGCCGACTACATCACCGAGAACTTCCTGGTCGTGCAGCTCAACATGTTCGGCGACCGGGAGGTGACGGATCTCGACGGCGAAGTGATGACCGAGCGCGAGGCTGTGCGCCGCTGGGCCGTGGCCTTCACGCCCACGGTGATCTTTCTGCCCGAAGACGCGGCCGAGGACGCCACGGTGGCCGAGGCCGCGGTGGAGACCATGCCCGGCGCCTTCGGCAAATGGACGACGCTCGACATGTTCCGCTGGGTGCGGACCAAGGGCTACGAAGGCGAAGAGCATTTCCAGAAGTTTCACGCCCGCACTATCGAGAGGCTCCGGGCCGAAGGCCGCCTCTGAGGCGGAACGTCGCGAGGGCGAACGATACATGCGAAAATATGAATTCAATGTTGCGTAAGTCCCCGGGCTTTGGCACGCTCAGAGACAAACGAGAAAACACCTGGGAGAGAAACACATGATCGCGGCACGCCCGCTCGCCTTTGCGCTCGCCCTCACCGCCGGCGCGGCCGCGGCGGAGATGGCTCCGTCTTCGGTCGTCATCGCCAACGGCGCGGTGGCCACTCCGCTCACGGCCACGCCCGGCGACGCCCAGCGCGGGCGCGTCACTTTCGCCGCGCGCAAGCTCGGCAATTGCCTGGCCTGCCATCAAAACGCGGATATGGAGGGCGAAGAGCTCTTCCACGGCGAGGTTGGCCCGGTGCTCGATGGGGTGGCCGAGCGGTGGAGCGAGGCCGAACTCCGCGCCATCGTCGTCAACTCGAAGGACGTGTTCGGCGAGCACACGATCATGCCGGCCTTCTACCGCGACACGGGCTACAACCGACCCCTCGCGGATTTCGAGGGCAAGACGATCCTCTCCGCCCAGCAGGTGGAGGACATCGTCGCCTATCTCCAGACGCTCACCGACTGAGAGGCCGCGTCGCCGGCCGACAACCGGGCCCCGAAGCCCATGGGAGGACAGATGAACGTCACACGTCGCCAATTCGGACAGTTCGGCGCCGCCGCGGCCGCTCTGGCCCTTGCGCCGGGCCTGCCGGCCCTCGCCGCGGCCGATCCGGTCACCGACGCGATCATGGCCTTCACCGGAGGGGAGACCCCGGCCGAGGGCGGGATCGATCTCACCACGCCCGAGATCGCCGAGAACGGAAACATGGTGCCGGTCGAGGTGTCGGCCGACGGCGCGACGGAGATCCTGCTCCTGGCCGCCGGCAACCCCAATCCGGGCGTCGCCACCTTCAAATTCGGCGCGCTTTCGCCCAGCCGGTCCGCCGCCACTCGCATCCGGCTCGCGCAGACCCAGGATGTCGTGGCGGTCGCCAAGCTTGAGGGCGGCGCCTACGCCATGGTGAAGCGGACCGTGAAGGTCACCATCGGCGGCTGCGGCGGCTGAGCAAGGGAGAACGAGACATGGCCAAAATCAAACCCCGCGTGAAGGTGCCCCGCAAGGCCGAAATCGGCGAGGTCGTCACCATCAAGACGCTCATCAGCCACCCGATGGAGTCGGGCCAGCGCAAGGACAACAAGACCGGCGAGCTGATCCCGCGCCGGATCATCAACCGCTTCGTCGCCCGCTTCAACGGCGAGGTGGTGTTCGAGGCGGCGATCGAGCCCGCGGTGTCGTCCAACCCCTATTTCAGCTTCGACATGATGGTGCCGGAGGCCGGGACCATGAGCTTCGAATGGGTGGACGACGACGGCTCGGTTTACACCGAAGAGAAGAAAATCGCGATCGGCTGAGACCGGTCGCCCCGCAAGAGCACGTCTGGGAGGACACCGAATGCGCAAACTCGCGCTTCTCATGGGCTGCGCCGCGATCGCCGGCGCCGCCCTCGCGGGCCCAGGGCCCGACGACAGCGCCCTGGTGATCGAGGGCGAGGAGCTCGTCACCGAGGTGAAGACCACGGGCGACCACCCGCTCGACACCGTCTATTCCGGGTGGCGCTTCCGAAAGCCGGAGACCCAGGCCCTGGAGACGGACGACTTCGAGAACCCGGCCATGGTGGCGGTGGACTACGCCCGCGACCTTTGGGAAACAGCGGCCGGCAGCTCGGAGCAGAGCTGCGCGGACTGCCACGGCGATGTCGAGGACGCGATGGCGGGCTTCCGGGCCAACATGCCGCGCTGGAACGCGGCCGCGGGTCAGCCCTGGTCGCTCGAGCACTGGATCAACTGGTCGATCACCGAGCACCAGGGCGCCGAGGCCTGGAAATGGGAGAGCCCCGAGATGCTGGCGATGACCGCGCTCATCGGCCTCCAGTCCCGCGGGCAGCCCATGACCGTCCAGACCGACGGGCCCATGGCCGAGTGGATCGCCAAGGGCAAGGACCTTTACTACACCCGGGTCGGCCAGCTCGACATGGCCTGCAACCAGTGCCACGAGGACAATTACGGCCAGATGATCCGGGCCGACCATCTGTCTCAGGGCATGATCAACGGCTTCCCGACCTACCGGATGAAGTGGTCCGGCCTCGGATCGCTGCACCGCCGTTTCTCGGGCTGCATGAAGAACATCCGCGCGACGCCCTACAAGCGGGGCTCGGACGAGTTCGTGGCGCTCGAGGCCTATCTCGCCGCCCGAGGCGCGGGGCTTTCGATCGAGACCCCGGCGGTCCGGAACTGAGCGCGCGGGCGCCTCGGCGCCCGCCCATCGCGCCTGCCCGCCGCACGCGGAGCGGCGCACCCAGACCGACCGATCCCCCCGGCGCGGCCGCGCGCCGGACAGCCCCCGGCGCGCCCCCGCACGGCGGCGGCGTGAGAAGATTTCTGGCCCCCAGTTCCAGCAAGCCCCAATGGCCACCAGCGCGCTCGCCTGCGGTGGGTTGACCGGCCTCGCCCGGGCCCAGGGGCTGACGGAGGCGGGCCTCGTCGACATGGCGCCCCACGGCAATGTCACTCTGATCCACGTCACCGACATCCACGGGCAGCTGAGACCTATCTATTTCCGCGAGCCCTCCATCAATCTGGGCGTGGGCGCCGCCGCGGGCCTGCCCCCCCATGTGACGGGCCAGGATTTTCTCAAGCTCTACGGCATCGCCGCCGGCAGCCCCGGGGCCTACGCGCTCACCAGCGAGGACTTCGTGGCGCTCGCCAAGGAGTATGGCCGGATGGGCGGCATGGACCGGGTGGCCACCGTGGTGAAGCGCATCCGCGGCGAGCGACCGGAGGCGATCCTCCTCGATGGCGGCGACACCTGGCAGGGCTCGCTCACCACGCTGCGGACCGAGGGCCAGGACATGGTGGACGCCATGAACCTCCTCGCCCCCGACGCGATGACGAGCCACTGGGAGTTCACCCTCGGCATCGACCGGGTGACCGAGATCGTCGACGAGCTGCCCTTCCCCTTCCTCGGCGCCAACATCTTCGACGCGGAGTGGGACGAGCCTGCCTATGAGCCCTACACCCTTCTCGAGCGGGGCGGCGCCACCGTCGCCGTCATCGGCCAGGCCTTCCCCTACATGCCGATTGCCAACCCCTCCTGGATGTTCCCCGGCCTCTCCTTCGGGATCCGCGAGGAGCGGATCGCCGAGTTGGTCGAGGAGGTGCGGGCCGAGGGCGCCCAGGCCGTGGTCCTTCTCAGCCACAACGGCTTCGATGTCGACCGCAAGGTGGCCGCCCGCGTGCCGGGGATCGACGTCATCCTCTGCGGCCACACTCACGACGCCCTGCCCGAGCCTGTCATGGTCGGCAAGACGGCGCTCATCGCCTCGGGCTCGAACGGCAAATTCGTGAGCCGGGTGGATCTCGACGTGGATGCGAGCGGAGTGAAGGGGCTCAAGCACCGGCTGATCCCGGTCTTCGCCGACGCGATCGCGCCCGATGCCGAGATGGCCGCCCTCATCGACCGGCACCGCGCGCCCTACGAGGCAGAACTCGCGGAGGTGCTCGGCACCACGGAGAGCCTCCTCTACCGCCGCGGCAATTTCAACGGCACCTTCGACGATCTCATCTGCCAGGCGCTTCTCGAGGAGCGGGAGGCGGACATTGCCCTGTCGCCCGGCTTCCGCTGGGGCCCGACGCTCATCCCCGGCCAGGCCATCACCCGCGAGGATCTCTTCAACGGCACGGCCATGAGCTACCCGGCCGCCTACCGCTCGGAGATGACCGGCGAGATGCTGAAGCTCATCCTGGAGGATGTGGCCGACAATCTCTTCAACCCCGACCCCTACTACCAGCAAGGCGGCGACATGGTCCGCGTGGGTGGGATGGGCTACCGGATCGACACCGGCGCGCCCGCCGGCGCCAGGGTCTCGGAGATGACGCTCTTGCGCGACGGCTCGGCCATCGCGCCGGGGCAAACCTACACCGTCTCCGGCTGGGCCAGCGTCAACGAGGAGACCGAGGGCCCGCCCATCTGGGAGGTGGTTGAGGCCCATATCCGCCGCCACGGCACCGTGCGTGTCGAGCCCAACACCAGCGTCCGCGTCGCGGGCCGCAGCTGACCCCCGGGAGGAGAGCATGACCGAGACCACCGATCCCGGCCGCAGGGCCTTTTTGAGAGGCGGGCTCGCCGCGGGCGGCGCCCTGGCCGCCGCCACCGCCGCCACCGCCGCGCCGGACCCGGCCATCACCGATCTCGAGCAGCAGCCCTGGACCCAGTTCCCGGGCGACGGCGTCGACGCGCGGCCCTATGGCTCCCCTTCGCCTTACGAGGCGCATGTGGTGCGCCGCGACGTGCCCTGGCTAACCGCGGACCCCGTGAGCTCGGTCAACTTCACGCCGCTGCACGAGCTCGACGGCTTCATCACGCCGAACGGTCTCTGCTTCGAGCGCCATCACGGCGGCGTGGCCGAGGTGGACCCGGCCCTCTGGCGGCTCATGATCAATGGCCTCGTCGACCGGCCCATGGTGTTCACGCTGGCCGACCTCGCGCGCTTCCCGCGGGTCTCGGTGCCCTACTTCCTCGAATGCGCGGCCAATTCGGGCATGGAGTGGCGGGGCGCCCAGCTCAACGGCGTTCAGTACACCCACGGTATGATCCACAACTGCGTCTATTCGGGGGTGCGCCTCACGGATTTGCTGGCCGAGGCGGGGCTGAAGGGCACCGCAAAGTGGCTCCTGCCCGAGGGCAGCGATGCGGCCGGCATGACCCGCTCGGTCCCGCTCGAGAAGGCGCTCGACGATTGCCTCATCGCCACGCATATGAACGGCGAGCGGCTCCGGCCCGAGCAGGGTTACCCTGCGCGCCTCGTCGTCCCCGGCTGGGAAGGCAATATGTGGATCAAGTGGATCCGCCGCATCGAGGTGGGCGACAAGCCCTGGCACCACCGGGAAGAGACCTCGAAATATACCGACCTCATGGCCGATGGGCAGGCCCGGCGCTTCACCTGGGAGATGGATGTGAAATCCGTCATCACCAACCCGTCGCCGCAGGCGCCGATCACCCATGGCCGTGGCCACACGGTGGTGACCGGCGTCGCCTGGTCGGGCCGCGGCACGGTGACGGAGGTGCATGTGACGATCGATGGCGGACGGAATTGGCACCAGGCGCGGGTGGACGGCTTCACCACACCGAAATCCATGCACCGGTTTTACTACGACTTCGCTTGGGACGGATCGCCCCTCCTCCTCCAGTCCCGCGCGGTGGACAGCGAAGGCTACATCCAGCCCACCAAGGACCAGCTCCGCCAGGTCAGGGGGGTCAACTCGATCTACCACAACAACGGCATCCAGACCTGGGCCGTGAACGCCGACGGGGAGGCCGAAAATGTCGAGATCTCTTAACCTCACCCTCGCCGCCGCCCTCATTGCGGGGCCGGCGCTCGCGGACGGGTTCGGCCTCGGCCGCCCCGCGTTGCCCGAGGAGGTCGCGGCCTGGGACATCGATGTCCGCCCCGACGGGCAGGGCCTGCCCGAAGGCTCGGGCGACGCCTATACGGGCGAGGAGGTGTTTGCCGAGCAATGCGCCGCCTGCCATGGCGACTTCGGCGAGGGCGTCGACCGCTGGCCGGTGCTCGCGGGCGGGCACGACACCCTCACCATGGACCGCCCGGTCAAGACGATCGGCAGCTACTGGCCCTATCTCTCGACCGTCTACGACTATGTCTACCGCGCCATGCCCTTCGGCTACGCCCAGTCGCTGACGCCGGACGATGTCTACGCGATCACGGCCTATCTCCTCTACATGAACGATGTCATCGACGACGACGAGTTTGTGTTGAGCCATGAGAATTTCGCGGAGATCCGGCTGCCCAACGAGAAGAACTTTTTCGACGACCCGCGGCCGGACATTCCCAACATCGCCGACGGCGCGCCCTGCATGTCGGACTGCAAGGACCGCCCGGAGATCACCATGCGCGCCCGCATCCTCGACGTGACCCCGGACGCGGACGAGGACAGCACGGCGGGCCTCAATGTGGACTGAGCGGGCCCGCCTCGCCGCCCTCGGGCTGGCGCTCGCCTGTATCGCCCCGGCCGCAGGGGCAGGGGACCCGGAGCGTGGGGCGGAACTCTACCGCAAATGCCAGTCCTGCCACATGGTGGGGGAGGACGCGCGGAACCGGGTCGGCCCCCATCTCAACGAGCTCTTCGGGCGTAAAGCCGCGGCGCTCTCGGGCTACACCTACTCCAAGGACATGGTGCGCGCCGGGGCGGACGGCCTCGTCTGGGACGCCGAGAAGCTCCATGTCTATCTCGAGAATCCGCGGAGCCTCGTGACCGGCACCCGCATGGCCTTTCGGGGCATGCCCGACCGGGCGGAGCGCGACGACCTCATCGCCTATCTCCGCCTCTTCTCGGCCAGCCCCGCCGACATCCCCGAGGCCGCGCCCACCGCCGCGCCGCGGGACCCGGATGTGGATCCGGCGATCCTAGCGATCGAGGGCGATCCTGCCTATGGCGAGTACCTCTCCGGCGAATGCGTCACCTGCCACCAAGCCTCGGGCGCCGACGAGGGCATCCCCTCGATCACCGGCTGGCCGGAGCGGGATTTCGTCACCGCACTCCACGCCTACAAGAACAAGCACCGGCCGCATCCGGTGATGCAGCTCATCGCGACCAACCTATCCGATGAAGAGATCGCGGCGCTGGCCGCATTTTTCCAAGGCGTCGACTAGAACGCCGCACCCTTAGGAGGACCGACCCATGACGATGACCCGACGCACCGCCCTTCTCGCCGCGGTCTCGGGCGCCACGGCGCTCGCGGCCCCCGCCGTTCTCGGCGCCACCCGCCCGCGGGCGGTGGTGATCGGCGGCGGCGCCGGCGGCGCCACGGCAGCCCGCTACATCGCAAAGGACTCGAAGGGCGAGATCGACGTTGTCCTGATCGAGCCGAGCCGCACCTACTACACCTGCTTCTTCTCCAATCTCTACATCGGCGGATTCCGCAGCCTCGAGAGCATCGCCCACAGCTATGGCAGCCTCGCCACGGCCGGGGTGAACGTGGTGCACGACTGGGCGACCGGGATCGACCGCGACGCCAAGCGGGTGGCGCTCGCCGGCGGGGCCTCCGTGCCCTATGACCGGCTGGTGGTGGCCCCCGGCATCGACTTCCGGGAGGGCAGCATCCCCGGCTGGGACCTCTCGGCGCAGAACAAGATGCCCCATGCATGGAAGGGCGGGAGCCAGACCGAGCTCCTGAAGGCGCAGATCGAGGCGATGCCCTCGGGCGGGGTCTACGCCATGATCGCACCGCCCAACCCCTATCGCTGCCCGCCGGGGCCTTACGAGCGCGTCTCGATGGTCGCGCATTACCTGACGGCCAACAATCCGACGGCGAAGATCCTGATTTTCGACCCCAAGGCTAAGTTTTCGAAGATGGGGCTCTTCCAGGAGGGGTGGGAGGCGCATTACCCCGGCATGATCGAGTGGCTCGATGCAGACTTCACCGGCCCCGTGGAGGAGGTGCGGCCCGATGCGATGGAGATCGTCGTGGGCGGCGAGGTGACCAAAGCCGATGTCTGCAACGCGATCCCTGCGCAGACGGCCGGGCGCATCGCGATCACTGCGGGGCTTACGAACGACACGGGCTTCTGCCCGATCGTGCCCGCCACCATGCAGAGCCAGGTCGACGAGGCGATCCATGTGATCGGCGACGCGACCATCGCGGGCGACATGCCGAAATCGGGCTACTCCGCCAACAGCCAGGCCAAGGTCGCGGCCATGCATGTGCGCGCGGCCCTCACCGGCTCGAAGGCCTTCCCCGCCAAGTATTCCAACACCTGCTGGTCGCTGATCGGCACGGATGATGGGGTGAAGGTGGGCGCCCGCTACGAGGCGACGGCGGAGAAGATCGCCAAGACGGACGGGTTCATCAGCCAGACGGGCGAGGACGCGGCGCTGCGCAAGCAGACCTATGAGGAGAGCCTCGGCTGGTATGCGGGCATCACCGCCGACATGTTCGGCTGAGGACGGAGATACCCCGGAACCGGATCGGATGGTCGTCGGCATCCAGGCTCACGGCGTCCGAGGTGGGCACGGGTCCAGGGGCCGGTGCGCGCCTCTCCGCCGATGAGACATCCGAGGCGGTCGGGGCCGGCCGCGCAGGCTTGGCCACACGCGCCAGGCCCGCCGGCGCGTGGCGGCCGCCGCGGCGTCCTCGATCCGCACCCGGTTGAGATATCGCCACCCGGCGTGGCCTCCGGGCCGCCCACTGCGCCGGATGGGGCGCCGGACCGCAAGGGTTACCGCTGTCTGCCCTGGCTGCCCGCGGAGGCGCCGATTGCGCGCAGCGCCGCGCCCGGCTAGGTGTGGGGCACTGTTAAAGAGGGGGCCGCCCTGCGCCCGACCACCCCGCCATGACGGACGCGCTCATCCGCCTCTTTCGCCCCGGCGCCAGAGCGGGCCGCGCGGTGCCCCTCCTCTCCGCCCTCCTCCTTCTCGTGGCGGCGGCGGCGTTTTGGCAGGCCAAGTGGATCTCGGACGACGGGCACATCTACCTTGCCTATGTGAAGACGTTGCTGGCCCATGGCGAGCTCGCCTTCAACACGGGCGAGCGGGTGGACGGCGCGACCGGATTCCTGTGGCTCCTCCTCCTTCTTGGCGCGGCAGGGGTCGCGCAGGCGTGGCCGGGGCTCACGCCCGAGCAGGCGGCTCTGGGGCTCTCCCTCGCGCTCTCCCTCGCCGCGGTGGCGCTGCCGCTGGTCCGGCGACCCGGGCCCGTGGCGATCGCGCTGGTCGCGGCGCTCGTCGCACCCCAATTCGTCCGCAGCTTCGCGACCTCGGGCCTCGAAACGCCGCTCATCCTCCTCACGCTGACGGCGCTGCATCTGGGGCGGGGCCGGCTGTGGCGGGCGGCTCTCCTGGGCGCCCTGCCCTTCGTGCGGCCGGAGCTCGCGCTGGTGTCGGCGATCTATGCGCCGAGCGTGCTGCGGGGCGGAGTGGCCTCGGGCCTTGCCGCCGCGGCGGCGGCCGGGCTCGGGCTCGCGGGGCTCCGATGGGCGCTCTTCGGCGGGGTGCTGCCCAACACGGCCTTCGCCAAGCTGGGGCTCGACAGCCATTGGAACGGCCCAGCCTATGCGGCGGAGTTTGCGCTCTCCTACCCTCACCTGGCACTCCTCGCCGTGGCCGCGGGCGCAACCGCCTGGGCGCTCGGCCCCGCGGGCCTCCGCCATGCGGCCCCGGCCGCGGGCCCGCCTGCGCTGGCCGCCGTCCTTCTTGCGGCCAACGCGGTCGCAACGGGGGGGGACTTCATGCATGGCCGCTTCTTTCTCCCGGGCTATGCGCTCGCGCTCCTCGCCCTTCTCGAGCTGGCAACGCGCGCCTTCGACGCGCCGGTCGAGCGCCCGAGGGCTCGAGCCGCGCTCGCCGCCGCCCTTTTGGTGGCCCCCCCGGTCGCAGCCCTAGGGGCAAGCCATGCCGGTGCGCAGCCGGGCCATCTGTGGCGTGGGGTGATGGACGAGGCCGCCGCCTATCGCGCGCGCGACCCCGGGCTCCACGCCTGGCAAGCCCCCGCCGTGGACCCTTGGGCGGCCGACGGGCGGCGCCTCGCCGCCCTCGCGCGCCATGTGGGGCGTGAGGTGGGCGTCGCCCGCGGCGGGATCGGGCAGATCCGCAGCCACTCCGCCGCGGCACAGGTCTACATCTTCGATCTTCTGGCGCTCACCCAAGTGGAAGGCACGCTTTTCGACCAGGCGGGGCGGTGGGACCGGCCAGGCCACGGCTCCGCCCTCCCTTGGGCCGTGATCTACACGGCGCCCCGCGTCACGCTCTTTCCTCCGCCGGACGCAGGCCTCGCCCGGCTTCTCGCATTCACCTTCGAGGGCCAACCCTTCACGCTCGGCGACCTTCAAGAGATCCCGGCCTATGTCGCTGCCGGGCTCTTGGACGCGAACACCGCGGAGCGCGTGGAGGCGCGCGTTGCCGCGATCCTGGACGCTCGGCCGACGGACACCGAAGCGCTCCTCCATCTCCACGAGCGGTATCCGGCGGACGGCCCTCACCGCCAGCGGATCGAGGCCTTGGCGAACGCGGCCGCCGCGCGACGCGGCACCTACCTCGCCTGGGCCGAGAGCGTGCGCCCGATCCTCGCCCGAGCGCGCGAGATCACCCGCGGCGCCCGGCCCGCACTGCCCGCCCGCTACGCACTCCTCTGGGAGACCGGCGCCGCGCGCCCACTCCGGAGACCCTTCGCCCTTCGCCGACATGTGGCGCTCGACCGGCCGGACTGCGCGCTCCCCCCCGACCTCTGGATCTTGCCCCCCGGCGCGCGGATCGAGGGGAGCCGGCTTCGGATCCCCGGCCCGTTCCCCGCCTCCCTTCGCCTCGGCGCCAAGGCCCTCGCCCGCCGCTGCGGCGCGGTGACCGAGCTGGCCCTCCTCGTCCGGCCGGTCGGATCGGAAGGCGGGCCGCTCGGCCGATACCGCCTCCAGGGCACGGTCCGGAGCTATTACGGGCCGGACCGGTTCCGACCACAGCCCGAGCTCAGAGCCACCGTCGCCCCAGGCGAGGCGCTGGTCCTCACGCTCGAGAGCGGGGCCGACGCGGTTACCATCGAGCTCCAGGCCTTTGCCGGCCCCGCGCACTGAGGCCAAGGACAACGACGGGCGGAGAGGGCGGCTCGGCAACCCCGGCTCGACATCCTGATCGGCGGGTCACCCGCACGCGCGGCGCGCCGCCCGATCTGGGGCCGGTGCTGTTGGGCGGAACCGAGACCGTGCGACGCCGGGAGCCCCGGATCGGAACGCTCGGCGATGGGTCGACGGGGCGCAGGGCGAACGACCGCGCATCGTGCGGGCCGAGCCGAGCGGCACCGGGCGCGTCGCGCTCGAGCGCAGTGAGACCGTGTTGCCGCGTCCCGGCGCGCCTCCCGGTCGGCTTGCCGGCACGCTGCTCACACGGGAGGACCGGCCGATCGGGATTCTGGCGTCGGAGAGCACCACCCTCCGCATCGGCGACATCTGCGCGCGGAGGACCCGGGGGGCTCAGGGGTGCGGAGGTGAGGGCGATCGGTCTCCGCTGTTGCCCCAGCGTCGGGTGCGGCTTGCCGCCTGGCACGGAGGCGCTTCTGCGCGACAGCTCGTGGATGGCCGCGCCCAGGAGCTCGTCGTGCGCGGGCGAGCGCACCACGAGGCCCCGGTCCAAAAGGTTCTTGCGTGGCGACGGGTGGGGGCGCAGACTCGCGCGGCGAGCCCTGCGCTCGCAAGCATGGCAGCGGCCGGGCACAGGCGGCGCCACCGGGGAGGATGAGATGGTACCGTTGGGATCGGTCCGCGGAGGCGGGGGCGCGACCGGCGCCGGGGCGCCCCGATGAGAGATTTCGTCGAGCGCAATCCGCTCGGCTCCTTCCTGATCGCCATCGGGGTGGCGATCGGCGTCTGGCTCTTGCTCGCGGTGTGGCCGGATTGGCTGGTGGACGCGATCGGGCGCAAGAAGGTCTTCGTCAACACTCTCCTCAACGGGCTCACCCTCGCCGGGCTCTACTTTCTGGTGGCATCGGGCTTCACGCTGATCTTCGGGCTCATGCGGAACATCAACCTCGCGCATGGGTCGATGTATCTCCTCGGCGGGTATATCGGCTATGAGGTCGCAAGCGCATCGGGCAGCTGGTTCCTGGGCCTCGCCATCGCCTTCGTTGCGCTCGCCATCGTGGGCGTGCTCATGCAGATCGTCGTGTTCCGGCGGATGCAGGGCGACGATCTCCGCCAGACGCTGGTCACCATCGGGATCTCCATCGTCGCGGCCGATCTCATGCTTTGGGTGTGGTCGGGCACCACCTATCAGTTCGAGCCGCCGGACTGGCTCTGGGGTGCCACAGAGCTGCCGATCATCTCGGCGATTCGGTCCTCGGGCGACGCGGTCTTCATCAAGTATCCGACCTATCGGCTCGCGGTGCTGGCCATCGCGATCGCGGTCGGCATCGCGCTCTGGCTCTTCCTCAACCGCACGCGAGTGGGCATGATGATCCGCGCCGGCGTCGACGATCGCGAAATGCTGGGTGCGACGGGTGTGAACGTGCAACTCGTCTTTGCGCTCGTCTTCGCCATCGGCGCGGGGCTCGCGGGGCTCGCGGGCGTGATCGGGGGCACGGCCCTCTCCATCGCGCCGGGGGAGGATGTGCGCTATCTCCTCGCCTCCTTGGTGGTGGTGATCGTCGGCGGCATGGGCTCGATCCCGGGCGCGGCGATCGGCGCGCTGCTCGTGGGCCTCGCCGAGCAGTTTGGCCTCGCCTATTTCCCGACCTACGGCGTGGTCGTCACCTTCCTCATCATGATCGGGGTCCTGGCGGTGCGTCCGCAGGGGCTCCTCGGGCGGGCCTGAGATGGGCACGCGGGGGTTTTGGGCGGAGCAGGCGACCCCGGCGACGGCGATCGTGGCGGCGCTTCTCCTCCTCTACCCCTGGGTGGCGACGGACTTCTTCACCTTCCAGATCGGGGCCTATTCACTGATCATCGGCACGGTGGCGCTCTCGCTCATGATGCTCGCGGGCTATGGCGGCATGATCTCCCTCGCTCAGCTCACGGTGGCGGGCTTTGCGGGTTACATGATGGCGATCTTCGGCACCAACAGCGTGGGCGTCCACGGCCTCGGCTGGCCCTGGTGGCTGCTGGTGCCCTCTGTGATCCTAGCGTCGGCGCTTCTCTCGGCGCTGATCGGTGCCATCGCGGTGCGCACCGAGGGGATCTACACGATCATGATCACCCTCGCGATCGCCGTCGCCTTCTTCTACTTCACCCGGCAAAACTACGCGGCCTTCAACGGGTTTACCGGATTTGCCGGCATCGCGCCGCCGCAGGTTCTGGGCGTGGACTGGCGGGCACCCATCCCGTTCTACTACCTGGCGCTGGCCGTGGCCGCGGGGTTCTACGTCGCCGTGCTCTACGGGTCGCGCACGACATTCGGCCTCGCCCTCCAGGCGGTGCGCGACAACCCCCGGCGGATCGCGGCCCTCGGCTATTCGGTCACCGCGATCCGGGTTTACGCCTACTTTCTCTCGGGCCTGATCGCCGGCACGGCGGGTGTCCTTCTCGTGTGGTTCAACGGGCGGATCTCACCGGGTTCGGTCAGCGTCGATGTGGCGATCGACATCCTGGTGATCGCGGTGGTCGGCGGGCTCAGCCACCCGCTCGGGCCCTTTCTCGGTGCCATCGCCTTCGTGCTGCTCGAGAACTTCGCCATCGACCTCATCGATCGGGAGCGCTTCAACACCGTGATCGGCGCGGCGTTCCTCTTGATCGTGTTTTTGTCGCCCGACGGGCTCCTCGGCATTTGGAAGACGCTGCGCCCGCGGCTCGTGCCGACCCGGCGGGCGCGCCCCTCCACGGCCCTTGAGCCCGCCGAGTGAGCCACCGACGACCACGCGACAACCAAAAATGGGAGGATAGACGGATGACCATACGGAGATTGGGCCTGGGCGCCCTTGCGCTTGCGGCAGGGCTCGCCCTGCCGGCCGCAGCGGACGACCAGACGATCAAGATGGGCGCCCTCGCGACCCTGGAAGGCGCCTTCACCGTGCTTGGCGAGGACGGAATGCGGGGCGTGCAACTCGCGCTTCAGGAGTTCGACGGCATGGCCGGCGGCAAGGAGATCGAGCTCATCACCGGATCCTCGGACGCCTCGCCCGACAGCGCGATCCGCGCGGCCCGCAAGCTGGTGGAGCAGGACGGCGTGCAGATCCTCATCGGCCCCCTCTCCGGCTCCGAGGGCCTGGCGGTGAAGGACTACGCCAAGACCCAGCCCGACGTGACCTTCCTCAACGGCTCCTCCGCGGCGCAGGACACGACGCTCCGCGACCCGGCGGACAACTTCTTCCGCTTCGGCACCGAGGGTGCGCAGTGGATGGCGGGGCTCGGCGAGTACATCTACGAGGAGAAGGGCTATCGCACGCTGGCCGTGGTGGCGGAGGACTACTCTTTCCCCTACACACAGGTCTTCGGCGTGCTCGAGCCCTTCTGCCGCCTTGGTGGCAAGGCGCCTGCCGAGGCCCGCTTCTGGGTGCCGATCGGCAACAAGGACTACTCCTCGATCATCGCCGCCCTGCCGGACGATGTGGACGCGATCTTCGTGGCGCTCGGCGGCGCGGACGCGGTGAACTTCCTCAGCCAGTACGATCAGGCGGGCGGTGATCTCCCCCTCGTCGGCGGCTCGATCACGGTGGACCAGACCGTGCTCGCCTCGAAGGGCCGGACCCGGGACTTCGTGATCGGCACGCCCTCGGCCGGCCCGATCTCCGACACCTGGGACGACCCGCGCTGGACGGCCTTCGTCGACGCCTACAAGGCGGCCTTCCCGGACGGGTTCCCCTCGCCCTCGCTCTTCGCCCACGCCTACTACATCAACACCAAGGCGGCGCTTCTTGCGCTCAACGAGGTGGGCGGCGACCTCTCGGACGGCGGCGCCAAGTATCGCGCGGCTCTGGCCAATCTCGAATTCGAGACCCCGACCGGCCCCGTCCATCTCGACGAGCGGCGGAACGCGGTGGCCGACATCTTCCTCACCGAGGTGACGGAGGGCCCGGATGGCAACCTGCTCAACAAAACCATCAAGGTGATCCCGCAGGTGAGCCAGACGCTCGGCGTCGACTACGCGACGTTCCTCGAATACGGCCCGGTGAGCCGCGAGAACCCGGTCTGCGAGTGATCGCGGGCCGGCTCGGAGATCTGCGGTGAGCGACAGCGCGCCCCTCTCCCGCGCGGATGCCCTGTCCCTTCTCGAAGGGGCGGGGCGAAACGCGTTGGAGCTTGAGGCGATCAGCCGCCATTTCGGCGCGCTGGTGGCGCTGGCGGACATCAACCTTACGGTGCGGGCGGGGGAGCGGCGCGCGGTCCTCGGCTCGAACGGCGCGGGCAAGACCACGCTCTTCAACGCAATCACTGGCGATTTTGCACCGACGACCGGGCGCGTGCGTCTGTTTGGCGAGGATGTCACCGATCTCCCGACCTATGAACGGATCCGGCGGGGCCTCCGCCGGACCTACCAGATTTCGCTCCTCTTCGATCGGCTGACCGTGCGGGAGAGCCTCTATCTCGCCGCCCGCGGGGTGGCGCGTGGCCGCTTCTCGCTCCGCCGTCCGACGCCCGCGGACGCGCCGATGCACGCGGCCGAGACGCTTGCCGCGGCGGTGCATCTCGATCGTGTGGCGGATGTGGCCGTCGGCACCTTGAGCCACGGCCAGCAGCGCCAGCTCGAGATCGGACTCGCGCTCGCGGGCGCGCCGCGGCTCATCCTCTTCGACGAGCCGGCGGCCGGCCTCTCGCCGGGCGAGCGCACGGAGCTCATCGAGATTCTCGAGGCGCTGCCCGAGCACATTGCCTATATCATCATCGAGCACGACATGGATGTGGCGCTCCGCGTCTCCGAGCGCGTGACGATGCTGCACAACGGCCGGGTCTTCAAGGAAGGCACGCCGGACGAGATCGAGAGCGATCCCGAGGTGCAGGAGCTCTATCTCGGGGACGGCCATGGCTAGACGCCCCGACCGCGCGCCGCAGGCCGTCCTCGCGATCCGCGACCTCCATGTCTACTATGGCGCGAGCCACGCGCTGCAGGGGGTGACGCTCACGCTCGAGTCCGGCGTGCATGCCGTCGTTGGGCGCAACGGCATGGGCAAGACCACGCTCTGCAACGCGATCATGGGGATGGTGCCGGCGGCGGGGGGCTCGGTGCGGCTCGACGGCGCCGAGATCCTGGGCCGCCCATCGCATGAGATCGCGCGCCGAGGCGTGGGCTACACGCCGCAGGGGCGCCGGCTTTGGCCCTCGCTCACGGTGGACGAGCATCTGCGCATGGGGGCGGTGGCCGGCAGCGCCTGGTCCGTCGAGCGCGTGTACCAGACCTTCCCGCGGCTTGCGGAGCGGCGGGCCAACGGCGGCGGGCAGCTGTCGGGCGGTGAACAGCAGATGCTTGCGATCGGCCGGGCTCTCCTCACCGACCCGCATCTCCTGGTGCTCGACGAGCCGACGGAGGGGCTCGCGCCGGTGATTGTCGCCCAAGTGGAGGAGCTCCTCCAGCGGCTCATCGAGGAGGGCGATGTCGCGATCCTCCTCGTGGAGCAGAACATCGGTGTCGCCACCGCCGTGGCGAGCGATGTGGCTATCATGGTCAACGGGCGCATCACCACGGTGATGGACGCCAAGGCGCTGGGAGCGGACCGTGCGTTGCAGCAGCGCCTCTTGGGCGTGGGACGGGGGGCGGACGAGGATTTTGCCGCGCCGGCCATGCCTCGCCCGGCGGCCGAAGATCCCAAGGTGGAGGCGGAGGCCGAGGCGCCGCCCGCCCGGTCGGGCTATGTGCCGCCCACCCGGTGGAGCCCCGCGCGCTGGGACGGCGGGGCGGGCGAGGCGCTGCCGGTGCCCCAGCCGCTGCCCATGCGCGCCGCGGAGGTCCGCCCGCTCTACCGCGAGACGACGGCGGGCGCGGTCCTCGTTGCCGGCACTTTCGACACCAAGGGCGCCGAGCTCGGCTATCTCCGCGACCGGCTGCGCGCGCGGGGGGTGCCGGTGCGCACCGTGGATCTCTCGACGACCGAGCGGACCTCCTCGGCCCATGTGCCGCCGCACCATGTGGCCGCCCACCACCCGAGCGGGGCGGGCGCGGTTTTCACCGGCGATCGGGGTGCGGCCGTCGCCGCGATGGCCGAGGCCTTCACCGCCTGGCTTCAAGCCCATGGCGAGATTGCGGGCATCATCTCCGCGGCGGGCTCGGGCGGCACGGCGTTGGTCACCCCGGCGATGCAGGCGTTGCCGGTGGGCGTGCCCAAGGTGATGATCTCCACCGTCGCGTCCGGCGACGTGGCGCCCTATGTCGGCGCGTCGGACATCCTCATGATGTACTCCGTGGCGGATGTGCAGGGGCTCAACCGGATCTCCCGCGCGGTGCTCGGAAACGGGGCGGAGGCGATGGCCGGCATGGTGCGCGAGCGCGAGGCCACGGCCGAGCCGCCGAGCCTGCCCGCGGTGGGGCTCACCATGTTCGGCGTCACCACCACTGCGGTGCAGCAAGTGACCGCGCGGCTCGCGGGGCGCTGCGAGTGCCTCGTCTTCCACGCGACCGGGACCGGCGGGCGCTCCATGGAGAAGCTGGCCGACAGCGGGATGCTCGCGGGCGCCCTCGACCTCACCACCACGGAGGTGTGCGACCTTCTAATGGGCGGGGTCTTCGCCGCGACGGAAGACCGGTTCGGCGCCTTCATCCGCACGCGGATCCCCTGGGTGGGGTCGGTCGGCGCGCTCGACATGGTAAACTTCGGCGCCCGCGCCACGGTGCCCGAGCGCTACCGCGACCGGCGCTTCGTCGAGCACAACCCGCAGGTCACGCTGATGCGCACGACCGCGGAGGAGAACGCGCAGATGGGCCGCTGGATCGGCGAGCGGATCAATCTCATGCAGGGGCCGGTGCGATTCCTCATTCCGGAGGGCGGGGTCTCGGCCCTCGACGCTCCCGGCCAGCCCTTCCACGACCCCGAGGCCGACGCAGCACTCTTCGACGCCCTCGCCGCCACGGTGCGCGAGACCGCCAGCCGCCGGCTCGTCCGTCTCCCCCACCACATCAACGACCCGGCCTTTGCCACGGCCGCCGTCGCCGCCTTCGACGAGATCGCCCCCGCAGCCCGGAGACCTGCCCATGCCGCGCATTGACCGCCAGACCCTGCTCGACCGCTTTCGCGCGATGAAGGCGCGGGGCGAGCCCATCGTGGGCGGGGGCGCCGGCACCGGCCTCTCCGCAAAATGCGAGGAGGCGGGCGGGATCGACCTCATCGTCATCTACAATTCCGGGCGCTACCGGATGGCGGGGCGCGGCTCGCTCGCGGGCCTCATGGCCTATGGCAACGCCAACGAGATCGTCGTCGAGATGGCGCGGGAGGTGCTGCCAGTCACCCAGCGCACGCCCGTGCTCGCCGGCGTGAACGGCACCGATCCCTTCATGATCCTCGACCCCTTCCTCGAGGATCTGAAGCGGCTCGGCTTCTCGGGCGTGCAAAACTTTCCGACCGTCGGGCTGATCGACGGCACCTTCCGCGCCAATCTCGAGGAGACGGGCATGTCCTACGCGCTCGAGGTCGAGATGATCCGGGCGGCGCGCGCGAAGGACATGCTGACCACGCCCTATGTGTTCTCCGAGGCGGACGCGACCGCGATGGCCGAGGCGGGGGCGGACATCGTCGTCTGCCATCTCGGCCTCACCACCGGCGGCAGCATCGGGGCCGAGACCGCGCTCACCCTGGAAGACTGCCCGGCGATCGTGGACCGCTGGGCTGCCGCGGCCCTGGCCGTCAATCCGGAGGTGCTGGTGCTCGTCCATGGCGGGCCGGTCGCGATGCCGGCCGATGCGGCGTACGTTCTCAAGAACACCACGAGCTGCGACGGCTTTTACGGTGCCTCCTCGATGGAGCGGTTGCCGACCGAGACCGCGCTCACCGAACAGACCAAGGCGTTCAAGGCGATCCGCGGCGCCTGAGAAGAGGGAGAAGACCATGACCGGAACGCTGATCGGGACGATCCTCTTGTGGCTCGTGGTGGCGGTCGTCGTCATCGCGGTCGTCGTCTGGCTCCTCAACTGGCTCTACCACCGCTCGACGAAGGAGACGGCGTTTGTCCGCACGGGCCTCGGGGGCGAGAAGGTGGTGATCGACGGCGGCGCGCTCGTGCTGCCCATCGTGCATGAGGTGACGCCGGTCTCGATGCGCGTGAGCCGGCTGCGGGTGGTGCGCGAGAAGGCGGATGCGATCATCACGCGCGACCGGATGCGGGTGGATGTGGACGCGGATTTCTTCGTGCGCGTGCGCCCGACGCGAGAGGGGGTCGGCGCGGCGGCGGCGACGCTGGGAGACCGGCTGACCAGCCGCGACGGGCTCGCCGATCTTCTCGAGGGCAAGTTCGTGAGCGCCCTTCGCTCCTCGGCCGCGGAGATGGCGCTCGACGAGATGCATGAGCGCCGCGCGGAGTATGTGGGGCGGGTGGCCGAGCGGGCCTCGGAGGTGCTGGCACCCAACGGGCTCGAGCTCGAGAGCGTGGCGATCACGGATCTCGACCAGACCGAGCTCGAATACTTCAACCCCGCCAACCGGTTCGACGCCGAAGGCCTGACCCAGCTCATCACCATGGTCGAGGATCGGCGCAAGGCGCGGAACGATGTGGAGCAGGCCTCGCTGGTCGCGATCCGAGCGCGCAATCTCGAAGCGGAGCGCGAGACCCTGGAGATCGAGCGCGCGAGCGAGGCCGCCCGGCTCGACCAGCAGCGGGACATCGAGACCCTGCGCGCCGAGCAGGCCGCCGAGGTTGCCCGGAGCCGGGTGGAGCAGGAGGCCGCCGCCGCCGCCGCGCGCATCGCCTCGGAGGAGGCCACCAGCGCACGTGAGATCGCTCGGCGCCGTGCGGTGGAGGCCGCCGAGATCGCGGCGCGCGACGAGGTCGAGCGGGCCCGGATCGCTCAGGAGCGGGCGGTGGATCTTGCCCGGATCGAGCGCCAGCGCGCCGTGCGCGAGCAGGAGATCGCCGAGCGGGCCGCGGTGGACGAGGCCGAGATCCGGGCCGAGCGCGAGACCCGCGCCGCCCGCATCGCCGCCGAGGAGGAGATCGAGGCTCGCGAGGTCTCACGGGCCAAGGCGCTCGAGGAGGCGCGCATCGCCTCGCAGGAGGCCGTGGAGGCCGCGCGCATCGCCCAAGAGAGCGCGGTGGAGCGCGCCGCCATCGAGCGGGACAAGCTGGTCCGCTCCCTCCGGATCGGGGAGCAGCAGGCGACCTCGGAGGCCGAGATCGCCAGCCGCGAGGAGATCGAGCGGGCCCGCCTCGCCACCGAGCGCAGCCTCGAGGAGGCCCGCATCCTCCTCGACCGCGACACCCGAAAGCTCGGGCTGGAGCGCGCCCGGATCCTCGAGATCGCGGAAATCGAGAAGGATCTGGAGATCCTCCGCAAGCGCGCCGAGGAGAGCCTCCAACGGGTGGAGACCGAGGAGGCCCGCGCCCGGGCCGAGGCGGCCGAGGAGAGCGTGGCCACCAGCCGCGAGACCGAGGCGGCCCGGCGCATCGCGGCGATCGACCGGATCCTTGCCGAGAAGGAGGCCGATCTCACCCGCATCGCGGCCGAGGCGGAGAAGATCCGCGCCGTCGTGGCCGCCGAGGCCGAGACGCTTCTCAACGACGCCGACAACATGCTGAGCCACGAGGCGCGCACCGGGCGCCTCCGCGCCAAGATGCTCGACCGGATCGAGGGGATCGTGCGCGAGAGCGTCCGCCCCTTGGAGAAGATCGACGGCATCAAGATCGTGCAGATGGACGGCATTGCCGGCGGCGGCGGGCAGGGCGCGCGCTCGCCCACCGACGAGGTGATCGAGAGCGCGCTCCGCTTCCGCGCCCAAGCGCCACTCATCGACGAACTCATGAAAGAGATCGGTGTGGAGAACGCGGGCGTGGCCAAGATGGGCGACATCTTCCGCTCAGCCAAGGACGCGGCGTCGATCGCCAAGGATACCGGCGCGGGCGGCAAGAAGGCAGCGGAGTGAGCCGGTGACCGAGGTCTACATCTCCTCGGTGATCCCCGCGCCCGCGCCGCGGGTTTGGTCGGTGATCCGCGACTTCAACGGCCTGCCGCGTTGGCACCCGAAGGTGGCAGAGAGCCGGATCGAGGAGGCCCGGCCGGCGGACCAGGTGGGCTGTGTCCGCGCCTTTCGCCTCGCCGATGGCGGGCGCATCCGCGAGCGGCTCCTGGCCCTCTCGGATTTCGACTACGCCTGCACCTATTCGATCCTCGAAAGCCCGATGCCGCTCACCGAGTATGTGGCGACGCTGCGGCTCATCCCGGTGACCGATGGCGATCTCTGCTTTGCGGAGTGGAGCGCGGCGTTCAGCTGCACTGAGGCCGACGCGCCGGGTCTCGTCGCCAGCATCGGCGACGGGGTGTTTCAGGCGGGCTTCGATGCGCTCAAGGCCCGGTTTCGGGAGCGGGCGGCGTGATGTCCGCCCCGATCTCCGCCCCGATCTCGGTGAGCCGGAGCGCGGTGATCGACGCGCCGGTGGACCGGGTTTGGGCACTTCTGCGGGACTTCAACGGGCACGATCGATGGCATCCTGCGGTGGCCGAGAGCGCGATCGACGGGGGCCGGCCCTCGGATGCGGTGGGCGCGGTGCGTCGGTTCCGGCTCGTCTCGGGCGAGCGGCTGGCCGAGCGGCTCCTCACGCTCTCCGACCGGGCGCGGCGCTTTTCCTATGCGATCACAGAGACGGAGGTTCCGCTCGCGGACTACACGGCCCATCTGGAGCTCCGCCCGATCACCGACGGCAACCGCACGCTCTGGCGCTGGTGGTCCCGCTTCCGGGCACCCGCGGGGCGGGAGGGCGAGATGGCCGCGCTGGTGGGCGACGGGGTGTACCAGGCGGGGTTCGACGGAGTGCGGGCCTATCTTGGAATTGCGCGCGCGGCGCCCCGGCGGGCCGAGGGCGCGCTCACGGGCCGGGGCGTCGTGATCGCGCGCCATGGCGGGCCCGAGGTGCTGGAGCCTGCGCCGGTCACTGCGCCGGCGCCGGGGCCGGGGGAGGCGCAGCTCCGGCAGACGGCGGTCGGGGTCAACTACATCGATGTCTACTCCCGCACCGGCTATTTCGATCTTGTGCGCCCGCCCGGCGTGCCCGGGATGGAGGCCGCCGGCACGGTGACGGCCATCGGCCCGGGCGTGACCCATCTCCGGGTGGGGGAGCGGGTGGCCTATGCCTGCGCGCCGCCGGGGGCCTATGCCAGTGTGCGGACCATGCCGGCGGATCTCGTGCTGCCCCTGCCGCCGAGCCTGGACGACCGGAGCGCCGCCGCGGGGCTTCTGAAGGGCGTGACCGCGTGGTTTCTCCTCCACCGGGTGCATCGGCTGAGGGCGGGGGAGACGGTCCTGGTCTACGCCCCCGCGGGCGGTGTGGGGCGGATGCTCGTGCAATGGGCCTCGGCCCTTGGCGCGACCGTCATCGGCGCGACCTCGAGCGCGCGGAAGGCCCGTCTGGCCGAGGCCGCGGGGGCCGCGCACGTGGTGATGCCGGGCGCGCAGAGCCTCGAGGCCCAGGTGATGGACCTCACCGACGGGCGCGGCGCCGATGTGATCTTCGACGCGGTCGGCCGCGACAGCTTCGAGCACTCCGTGGCGGCGCTGGCCACTTGCGGGCATCTCGTCTCCTACGGCCAGGTCTCGGGCGACATCGGCGCCCGCGAGATCGGCCCGCTCGCCGCGCGCTCGGTCACGCTCTCGCGGCCCAATTACGGGCACTACACCGACACCCGCGCGAAGATGGCCGAGGCGGCGGAGGGGTTCTTCGCCGCCCTCGCCGCGCGCCGGGTGAGCGTCGAGATCGGGCAGAGCTGGCCGCTCGCCCGCGCGGCGGAGGCCCACCGGGCGCTCGAGGCCCGAGAGACGACCGGCTCCACCATCCTGATCCCGGAGGACACCGCATGAAATACGCTTTGATCCGAGACGCCGGCCAGCCGGTGGCCGGGATCGTGGAGGGCGCCGAGATCGCGCTCCTCGACACGGGCGGCGCAGATCTCCGCGAGCAGGGCCTCGTCGCGCTCATTGGCGCCGAGCCCCGCCCGACCGGACGCCGGGTGGCGATGGCGGGCGCCGAGCTTCTCGCCCCGATCCCCCGGCCACGGCGCAACATCTTTTGCGTGGGCAAGAACTACCACGACCACGCGCATGAATTCGCGGCCTCCGGCTTCGACAGTTCGGCGGCAAAGGGGGCGGTGCCGGAGCATCCCATCGTCTTCTCCAAGGTGCCGGACTGCGTGGTGGGCCCGGGCGCCGATGTCCTCTGCGACCCCGCCGTCTCCACCGCGCTCGACTATGAGGTGGAGCTCGCGGTGATCATCGGCCGGGGCGGGCGCAACATCTCTAAAGCTGACGCGCTCTCCCATGTCTGGGGCTACACCATCGTCAACGACGTAACCGCGCGAGACCTCCAGGGCCAGCACTCCCAATGGCTCCTCGGCAAGTCGCAGGACACCTTCTGCCCGATGGGCCCGGTGGTGGTGACGGCCGAGGAGATCGATCTCGCGGACACGCAGGTCAGCACGCGCATCAACGGCGAGACCCGGCAGGACAGCAACACACGCCAGCTCATCTTCGACGTGCCGACGGTGATCGCGGCGGTCTCCAACGGCATCACCCTCCTGCCCGGGGACGTGATCGCCACGGGCACGCCGGTGGGCGTGGGGATCGGGTTCAAGCCGCCGAGATACCTCGCGCCGGGCGATCTCATAGAATGCGAGGTGGCCGGCATCGGGGTTTTGACCAACCGGGTCGCCGCCCATGGCTGACCGGCGCTTCGGCTCTCTGGTGATGGAAGATGCCGGAGAGGGCCGGGCGGTGGTGTGCGTCCACGGGCTGGGCGGCAGCTCCAACAGTTTCGAGCCGCTGATGCCCGCGCTCGAGGGCTGTCGCGTGGTCCGGCCCGACACCCCGGGGGCCGGTCGCTCGCCGGTGCGCGCCGGGCTCGACACGATGACAGCGCTCTGCCGGGCTCTGACGGACGCACTCTCGGGGGCCAAGGTGCGCCGGGCCGTGATCGTCGCACATTCGATGGGCACGCTGATCGCCCAGCGCATGGCGGTCACGGCGCCCCACCGGGTGGAGGCGCTGGTGCTCTTCGGCGCGCTCACCGAGCCGCCGGAGGCCGCCCGCGCCGCCCTTCGCGAGCGGGCTGAGGCCGCCGAGCGCCACGGCATGGCGGGGATTGCGAGCGCGGTGGCCGAGGCCTCCCTCTCCACGCGGAGCCGAACCGACGCGCCCGCCACCCAGGCCTTCGTGCGCGAGAGCCTGATGCGGCAGGACCCGCGGGGCTATGCCGTCCACTGCCGGGCCCTCGCCCGGGCCGAGCGCTATCCGCCGATGAAGATCCGGGTGCCCGTGCGGCTGGTGACGGGGGCGGAGGACCGGGTGGCGCCGCCAGCGATGGCCGAGGCGCTGCACCGTGCGCTGCCGTTCTCGCGGCTGACGATCCTGCCCGGCGTCGGCCATTGGCCGATGCTCGAAGCCCCGGCCGCCGCCCGCGCGGCGGTTGCGCAGACCCTCGCCGATCTCGCCGAGGCCGACCACCCCCAAGGAGAAGGAGCTGAGCCATGACCACGAGCTGGGCCGCCGCCCGCCCCGAGGGCGACGCCGACACCCTGACCTTCACGAATGTCCGCGTGCTGGACGCGACGGGAGAGCCGCCCTTTCCCGGCGAAGTCGTGATCCGCGGCAATCGCATCCAGGAGGTGCGCCGGACCGATCGCGGCGCCTTCTCGATCGCTCGGAGCGGCGTCGGCCAACGGATCGACGGGGGCGGCGCCACGCTGATGCCGGGGCTCATCGATGCCCATCTCCACCTCTCCTGGAACAACGCGCCCGGCATCGATCCGATCCAGATGATGGAGCTCGAGGAGCACATGCTGGTGACGATGGAGATGGCCAAGCTCGTGCTCGATGCGGGCTTCACCGGCGGGCGAGGTGCCGCGGCAGCCAAGCCGCGGCTCGACGTCGTGGCAAAAAAGTTCATCGACCAGGGGCGCTTTCCCGGCCCCCGCTACCTGGCTGCGGGCCCGGAGATCACCACGGTCGGCGGCCTCGGCGACGCGGCGCCGTCGCACATCCCGCATGAGGGGCTCAATCTCGGCCTCGTCGTCTCGGGCCCTGAGGAGGTGCGCCGGGTCGTGCGGACCCTGATCAAATACGGGGTCGACTCGATCAAGCTCAATCTCTCTGGCGAGGAGATCACTGGCATGGGGGCCGAGGAGACGCCGATGTCGGAGGAGGAGGTGGCCATGGCCGCCCAGGAGGCGCGCTGCCGCAACAAGGTGCTGGCGGCCCATGCGCGCTCCGCGGGCTCGGTCAAACAGTGCGTCCGCCATGGCATCCAGAACATCTACCATGCGAGCTTCTCCGACGAGGAGGCGCTCGACATGCTCGAGGCCGCGAAGGACAAGCACCTGGTGGCGCCCGGGCTCGCCTGGCTCATCAACACCGCCCGCCACGCGGAGCCCTGGGGGATCAAGCCGGGCTCGCCGGTCACGCTCCTTTATGAGCGCGAGCTCGAGGCGGCGATCGACACGCTCAAGAAGATGAAGGCCCGCGGGATCCGCATCTGCATCGGGGGCGACTACGGCTTTGCCTGGACCCCGCAGGGCACCAACGCGAAGGACCTCGGCACCTTCGTCGATCTCCTCGGCTTCACGCCCATGGAGGCGATCCAGGCGGCCACCAAACACGGCGGCGCGATCATGAATATGGGCGGCGAGCTCGGCCAGATCCGCGAGGGGTTCCTGGCGGACCTGCTGCTCGTCGACGGCGATCCGCTCCGCGACGTGCGCATCCTCGAGGACAAGGACCGGATCCTCGCCATCATGAAGGACGGCCGGTTCCACAAGGCGCCGGACCGGGCGCGGGAGGCCTACCGCTACACCGCCTGAGCCTCCCCCGCTTCGCTCAGATAGGTCCGATCGGCCAGCGGGGTCTCGGCAATCGCACTGTCGAGCGCGGCGATGAGAGCGGCCTCCGCTCGGTTGCGCCGCGCGCTCGGCTTGGTGACGAGATAGATGTCGATCGCCGGCGGATCGCGATAGGGCGGCAGGCGCCAGAGACGCCCGTGCTGCACGTCGCGCTCGGCCACATGCACGGGCAGCGGCCCGAAGCCGAGACCGCAGACGATCATGCGCCGCACCTCTTCCAGATGGTTGGAGTGGCCGACCACGCGCTGGTCGAGATCGTTGCGCTCGCGCAGAAGCGCCACGGGGTGGAGAGCGTCGTCCGCATCGTCGGTGTCGAAGGAGACGACGGGCAATCCGCGAAGATCGGCGAGGCAGAGCCCCGTGCGCCCGAAGAGCGGATGCGTGGGCCCGCAATAGAAGCCGAAGAACTCGCGGTACATCATTCGGTAGTCGAGCCGCGTCAGCCGATGCGAGACCAGGCAGATCCCCAGGCTGGCGCCGTTGTCGAGGACCGCCTGGCTCACCGCCGAGCTCGATGCGATGCTGAGGCGGTAGGTGACCCGCGGGTGGGCCCGGCAAAAGGCGGCCAGGGTCTCGTCGAGGAGCGGGGTGACGACGTGGGTGGCGAGCGCGATGCGGACGAGGCCGGAGATCTCGCGCGCGCTCTCGCGCACGGTCTCCTGGAGGCGTGCGACGTCCTCGAACATGTCGCGGCAGTCGCGGTACAGGTCGCGCCCGGCCGCGGTCACCCGGAAGACGCCGCCACCGCGGTCGATGAGCCGCGCGCCCAGATGGCTCTCGAGCCGCTTGAGCGCGAGGCTGACCGCCGGCTGGCTCAACAGGAGCCGATCTCCGGCCGCGGTGATCCCGCCCTCCTCCACGATCACCACGAAGGTGCGGAGGAGATTCCAATCGAGGTCCATGACGAAACGGCGTTCGTTGGCGGTGCGCAAGGGCGGACGTCCATTTGCAGAGCTCATACCAGCGATAAGCATTATATATTTGGTCAATTGCGGCAACGCACGAATACTCATCCGGTCGACCCGGCGCGCAAGCCGAGGGAGGACGGACGAGATGGATGCAACGACCCTGGCGAGGGGGCCGAGCCCGGCCGCACGACTGGATGTCGATCCCCGCCCCTGGCGCTTGCTGTCGCCGGCCCTGGTGGCCGTCGCTCTTCTGGTCGTGGCGCCGATGGCCTTCATTCTCGTGTACTCGTTTTACGAGAACGTTGCCGTGGCGGTCGACCGGCCGGCCTTCCAGTTCGGCAACTGGGAGGAAGTGGCGACCGACGGCTACTACCATGATGCGCTGGCAAAGACCTTTTGGCTGGCGCTCGTGGTGACGGCGATCGCAGCGGTGCTCGGATATCTGCCCGCATATTTCATCGCCTTCACCAAATCGCGGCACAAATGGCTGCTGCTGTTGCTCTTGATCCTGCCGTTTTGGGTCAGCTTCATCATCCGCACGCTGAGCTGGATCCACATCATGGGAAACCAGGGCGCGATCAACGCGGCGCTCCTGGGCCTCGGGCTGATCGACGCGCCGATCCAGATGATGTTCAACCAGTTCGCGGTGATCGTGGGCTTCGTCCACGTCTTCCTGCCCTACATGATCCTCAACATCTATGTGAGCCTCGACGGGATCGACCGGAACCTGGCGCCGGCCGCGCGCACGCTTGGGGCGACGCCGCTCCAGACCTTTTGGGAGGTGACGCTGCCGCTCTCGTTGCCCGGCCTCGCGGCGGGGAGCCTCCTGGTCTTCATCCTGACGGCGGGCAGCTACGTGACGCCGCTGATCCTCGGCGGGCCGGACGACTTCCTGTTCTCCAACCTCATCTACGACGCCGTGCTGTCCGAGCTGAACTGGCCCATGGGGGCCACGCTCTCCTTCACGCTGCTGATCCTGCTCGGCGGGGTCGTGCTGATCTACAGCCGGTACATGGGGATGAGCCGGCTTGCGAAGGCCTTCGGATGACAGGGGGCGGCGCCAGATGGTGGGCGGTCCGGGCGGTCGCGATCGCGGTCTATCTCTTCCTCTTCGCGCCCGTGGCCGTCGTGATGCTGCTGGCCTTCAACAGCTCGCAATTCGGTGGCTTTCCGATCGAGGGCGTCTCGCTGCGCTGGTTCGCGCGTCTCGCCGAGAACGAGGCGATCCTGCGCGCCTTCCACACCTCGGTGATCCTCGGGCTCTCGACGGCCGCGATTGCGACCACGCTCGGCGTGCTCGCAGCGCTGGCGCTCGTGCGCTACCGCTTCCGCGGCAAGGATGCGGTGACGACGCTCCTCATCTCTCCGGTGCTGGTGCCGGAGACGGTGCTGGCCGTGGGGCTCCTCCTCTTCATCCGCTGGCTGGCGACGCCGCACAGCTTCGCGCTCCTCCTCCTCGGGCACACGATCATCGCGCTCCCCTTCGTCGTGCTCGTGGTGCAGGCGCGGCTCGTCGGCATCCGCTCGGATTATGAGGAGGCCGCGCGCACCCTTGGCGCCGGCCCCTTCGAGACCTTCCGACAAGTGACGCTGCCGCTCCTTATGCCTGCGATCTTCGCGGGCGCGCTCTTCGCCTTCACGATCTCTTTCGACAACATTACGGCGACGATCTTCTGGCGCCCGCCAGGGGTGGAGACGGTGCCGACGCAGATCTTCGGGATGCTGCGCCATTCCGTCAGTCCCGAGATCAACGCGCTCGGCTTCGTGATGATCGTGATCACGGTCGGCCTGCCGCTCGCGGCGGCCGGCCTCGCCCGCGCCTTCGCACGCGGGCCCCGTCGACGACCACAACACAGCTAACAGGAGAGGACCCACATCATGGACAGCACGACGCGATACCACCGCCTGCGCGAGCGCATCGGCAACGGCCATATCGACCGGCGCACGCTCATGCGTCATCTCGGCATGGCGGGGCTCGCCTTCGGCGTCGGCGGCGGCGCGATGGGGGCGATGACGCGCGAGGCCCTGGCGGCGACCGAAGAGCTCTATTTCGAGGGCTGGGGTGGCGTCGTCAGCGAAGCGCTCCGCAAGCACGCCTTCGAGCCCTACGAGGCCGCCTCCGGCCTGACCGTGGTCGACTCGACCTTCGGCGGCGAGGAGGAGGTGCTGACCAAGGTGCGCGCCGCCGGGTCGACGCAGGGGCACAACCTGCTCCATTCCTCGGGCCTCGACTGGTACAAGCGCTGGGTGGACGCCGGCTATGCGAGCGCGCTCAACGAAGACAACATCCCCAACTTGGGGAATGTGATGGCGGCGATGGTCGCGCCGTTCCGCAAGATCACGCCTGATGCGCTCTCGGGCGTGCCTTACGACTACGGCACCACCGGCATCGCCTACAATACCGAACATGTCTCAAAGGAGGAGGCGGAGAGCCTCGGCGCGAACCTGCTCCTTCAGGAGAAGTTGGCCGGCAAAATCGGCGGCTGGGGCGGCGACTGGAACAACCGCGCCTGGTACGGCGCGCTCCAGACCGGCCAGCACCCCAACGACATCCAGGACTGGGACGCGGTGTGGGAGAAGGTGCGCGCGCACCGCGCGCTGGTGCTCAAATACTGGGAGTCGGGCGCGGAGCTCATGGACTTGCTCGCCAAGGGTGAGATCTGGGTCACCGAGGCGTGGTCCGGCCGCGTCGCCGCGCTCCAGGAGCAGGGCCACCCGATCGCCTATATGGACCCGCCCAACGGCCGCGCCTGGATGGAGACGATGTTCGTGCTCAAGGGCTCGCCGATGGCCGAGGTCGAGGAGCTGCTCAACTTCATGCTCGAACCCGCGACCGCGATCGCGGTGGCCGAGGGGCAGAAGTATCCGCCCTCGCTCGATCCCAACAAGGTGCCGATGACCCCGGCCATCGAGGCGCTGCCGGCCTACGACCCCACGGGCACGCTCGAGGGGCTGACCTTCGCCGACCCCGCTGTCTGGAACGCGGTGGAGAAGGAACAGAAGCGCACCTGGAACCGGATCAAGAAGGGCGCTTGATGCGACCGCACACCGACGGCACGCGGCGGTGGGCACGCTCGTCCGCCGTCCGGGCGTCGTGCCCGTGACCGGCGTCGAGCTCCGAGGCCTCACCAAGCGCTTCGGCGCCACCACCGCCGTCGATGGGGTGGTGGCGCGGTTCGAGGAGGGGTCGTTCACCACCCTCCTTGGCCCGTCGGGCTGCGGCAAGACCACGGTGCTGCGCATGATCGCGGGGCTCGAGACGCCGAGCGCGGGCGACATTCTGATCGGTGGCGCACGGATCAACGAGCTGCCGATCCACAAGCGCAATCTTGGCGTCGTGTTCCAGAACTATGCGCTCTTCCCGCACAAGACGGTGGGGGAGAACGTCAGGTTCGGGCTCAAATATCGCGGCATCTCCCGGGCGGATGCGGCCGTGAAGCTCCAGGAGGCGCTCGAGGTCGTGCGGCTTCCCGGCATGGAGGACCGCTTCCCATCCCAGCTCTCAGGCGGTCAGCAGCAGCGCATCGCGCTCGCCCGCGCCATCGTGATCGAGCCCTCGGTCCTGCTCCTCGACGAGCCGCTCTCGGCGCTCGACGCCAATCTGCGCGAGGAGATGCGGGTCGAGCTCAAGGCGATCCAGCGGCGGATCGGCGTCACCTCGATCTTCGTCACCCACGATCAGTCCGAGGCGCTGGCGATGTCGGACCGTGTGCTGGTGATGCGCGCCGGCCGGGTGGAGCAGGAGGGCACGCCGTCCGAGGTGTACAACCGCCCGGCCTCGCTCTTCGTCGCGACCTTTTTGGGGGCGTCCAACATCTTGGATGCGCGGGTGCGGGCTGTGGAGGGCGGCGAGGCGCGGATCGAGGCGCCGGGCTTCGGCGAGGTGACTCTGCCGCAGGACCGGGCCTCGGGCCTCGACGCGGGCGCGCCGGCCAAGTTCGTGGTGCGCGCCGAGAAGCTGTCGCTCCACCCCTCCGGCTCGCTCAACGGAGCGGCGACCTGGGCGCCGGCCACGGTGGAGGCCATCGACTATCAGGGCCAGGTGGCGCGGTACTTCGTGCGCCTCGGCGACCTGCGCCTCCAGGCGATCGACATGATCGAGGGCGATCCCTTCGAGGTCGGCACACAGGTCGATCTCAAACTGCGCGTCGCCGAGTGCACCGCGCTGCCCGCCACACGCGAAGGAGACCGCGGATGAGCGGGCCCGAGAGCCGCCTGTTCTACCAAGGGCGCCGGCGCCGGCCGCGGCTCAGCCATGCCCGCGGCGTGCATATGTGGGACGAGGGCGGCAATCGCTACATCGACGGCTCGTCGGGGGCCATGGTCTGCAATATCGGGCACGCGCACCCGCATGTCATCGAGGCCATGCGCCGGCAGATGGAGCAGGCGAGCTTCGGCTACCGGCTGCATTTCGAAACCGAGGCGACCGAGCGGCTGGCCGAGATGAGCGCGGCGCTGGCGCCCGAGGGGCTCGACCGGGTGTTCCTGGTCTCCGGCGGGTCGGAGGCGGTGGAGAGCGCGCTCAAGCTCGCGCGCCAGGCGGCGGTGGCGACGGGAGAGGGGAGCCGGTGGAAGGTGATCGCCCGGCGGCCGAGCTACCACGGCTGCACCCTCGGCGCACTCGCCGTCACGGGCTACACCCCGCTCACAGAGCCGTTCGCGCCAATGATGCGGGAGATGCCGAAGATCCCGGCGCCGCGGGCCTATCTCGACGGGCTCGACCCGGAGGACCCGGCGACCGGGCATCACTACGCCGACATGCTGGAGGCCGCGATCCTCGCCGAAGGTCCTGAGACCGTGCTGGCCTTCATCGTCGAGCCCGTCGGCGGCGCCTCGACCGGCGCGCTGGTGCCGCCCGCAGGCTATGCCGCGCGCATCCGCGAGATTTGCGACCGCCACGGCGTGATCCTCGTCCACGACGAGGTGATGAGCGGCGGCGGGCGGACGGGGCGCTTCTTCGCCGCCGAGCACTGGGGTGTGGCGCCGGATATCGCGGTGCTGTCAAAGGGTTTCGGCGCCGGCTACGCGCCCCTTGGCGCCATCCTCGCGCATCGGCGCCTGGTCGAGCCCGTGCTCGACGCCGGCGGCTTCGCCCATGGCTTTACCTATGCCGGCAACCCGCTCGCGGCAGCGGCCGGCGTCGCCGTGCTCGAGGTGATCGAGGCCGAGGATCTCATGGCCAACGCCGCGACCATGGGCACCGACCTCGACGACCGGCTCCGCACCCTCATGCGGGCCCACCCCATCATTGGCGACGTGCGGGGCAAGGGCCTCCTCCGCGCCTTCGAGCTCGTGGCCGACCGCGCGACCATGACCCCTCTGCCCCGGGCGCTGAACGCCCATGACGCGATCGTCGAGCACGCCTACGACGCGGGCCTCATCGTCTATTCCCGCCGCACCCGCGACGGCGTGGAGGGCGACCACGTCCTCGTCTGTCCGCCCATGACCGTGACCTCCGCCGACCTCGACGAGATCGCCGACCGGCTCGACCATGCGCTCGCCCGCTTCGCCGCCGAGGCGGGGCTCGCCGACGGGTCCCGGAGCCCGGCCACCGCGTGAGCAAGATCCTCATCACCTGCGCGATCACGGGCTCGATCCACACGCCGAGCCTGTCGCCCCATCTGCCCGTGACGCCAGCGGCGATCGTCGAGCAGGCGGTCGACGCGGCGGCGGCGGGCGCGGCGATCCTGCACCTCCACGCGCGCGACCCCGCAAACGGCCGGCCCTCGGCGCGGGTCGAGCACTACATGGCGTTTTTGCCCCAGATCACGCAAGCGACCGACGCGGTGGTGAACCTCACCACCGGGGGCAGCGCGGTCATGAGCCTCGACGAGCGCCTGGAGGGTCCAAAGGCCTGCGCGCCCGAGATGTGCTCGCTCAACATGGGCACGCTCAACTTCGCCCTCTACCCCATGGCCGCGCGCCAACGGGAATGGCTGCACGACTGGGAGCGCCCCTTCCTCGAGGAGAGCGACGACCTCGTCTTCAAGAACACCCCGCGCGACATCGCCACGGTTCTTGACGAGATGGGCCGGCAGCGCGGTGCGCGCTTCGAGTTCGAATGCTACGATGTGGGCCATCTCTACATGCTCCGCCACTTCGCCGATCGCGGGCTTGCCGAGCCGCCCTTCTTCATCCAGTTCGTCTTCGGCGTTCTGGGGGGCATCGGGGCGGACCCCGAGAACCTGACCCATCTCGTGCGCATCGCCGACAAGCTCTTCCGCGAGGGCTACAGCTTCTCGCTGGTGGCGGCGGGGCGGATGCAGATGCCGCTGGCCGCGATGGCGGCCGGGATGGGCGGGCATGTGCGCGTGGGTCTCGAGGACAGCCTCTGGCTGGAGCGCGGGGTGTTGGCGCGCTCCAACGCCGAGCAGGTGCTCCGCGTGCGCGAAATCGTCGAACGGCTGGGCCGGGAGGTTGCGACCCCCGCGGAGGCGCGCGCGATGCTGCGGCTGAAGGGCCGCGAGGAGACGGCGTTTTGACCCGGGCGGGCGAGGTGGCGGAGCCAGTGACCTTCCGCGAGGCCCGCGCCGAGGACGCCGAGCGTCTGGACGCCGCGCAGCGCCGCCTCAGCGCCGATCTGGGCGATCCCCACCGATCCTCCGCCGAACTTCTCCGCCGCATGGGATTGGGCTCGGGCCCGGTCTTTCGTGCGATCCTCGCGGAGCGTGGGCTGCGGATCGCGGGCTTTGCGCTCGCCTCGCCGGTGCTCTCCACGGTCCGTGGCGGCAGCGGGGCCTCCGTCTCCGATCTCTGGGTCGAGCCGGAGATGCGGGGCGCGGGGCTGGGCGCCCGCCTCCTCGCCGAGACCGCGCGGGTCGCGGCCGCCCGCTGGGGCGCCCTCTACCTCAAGCTCGCGGTCTACGACGACAATCCCGGCGCCCGCGTGTTCTACGACCGGCTGGGCTTTGAGCCAGCGGATCGCCAGACCACGCTCATCCTGGCGGATCCGGCCCTCGTCGCCCTTCGCCAGCGGCACGGGAGCCCGCCGTGAAGGCCTTTTTCCACCCCGCGCAGCGCGCCCACGACCCGCAGCATTTCATGGCCAACGGGCGGATCCTGCCCAGCCCGGAGCAGCCGGCCCGCATCGACGCGCTGCTGTCCGGCCTGGGGGCGGTGGGGATCGCTCCCGAGGCGCCGGCGGACGGCGGCCTCGGCCCCGTCGCGGCCGTGCACACATCGGAGTATCTGGCCTTCCTGCAAACCATCTACGCGCGCTGGCGGCGCATCCCGGATGCCGGCCCAGAGGTGATCCCCAACATCCATCCGGACCGTCGGGAGGCGGGCTATCCCCGATCCGCGGTGGGCCAGGCGGGCTATCACCAGGCCGACACCGCCTGCCCCATCGGCCCACACACCTGGGAGGCCGCCTACGGCGCCGCCCAATCCGCCCTTGCGGCGGTCGAAGAGGTCCTCTCGGGGAGCCGCGCGGCCTATGCCCTCTGCCGCCCGCCGGGGCACCACGCCTTCGGCGACCTCGCCGGCGGCTTCTGCTTCCTCAACAACGCGGCCATCGCCGCCGAGAAGATCGCCGCGACGGGGCGGCGCACCGCGATCCTCGATGTGGATGTCCACCACGGCAATGGGACGCAGGGCATCTTCTACCGCCGGGCCGATGTGCTCACCGTGTCGCTGCATGCGGACCCGGCTCGGTTCTACCCCTTCTTCTGGGGCCATGCCCAGGAACGCGGCGAGGGCGAGGGGCTCGGCGCCAACCTGAACCTGCCCATGGCCCGCGGGACCGGGGACGACGCCTATCTCGCTCTCCTCAATCAAGCGCTCGGCCGCATCGCGGCGCACGCCCCCGACATCCTCGTCGTGGCCCTCGGCCTCGACGCGCATGAGGACGACCCGTTTCAGGGCCTGGCGATCACCTCGGAGGGCTTCGGGCGCATCGGCGCGGCCATCGCCGCAACGGGCCTGCCGCTCGTGCTGATCCAGGAAGGCGGCTACCTCTCGCCTGCCCTCGGCGACACCCTCGCGCGCATCCTCGGCGCCATCATGGAACGCTGACACCCATGCGGACCCACACCCGCGTCGCCGTGATCGGCGGCGGCATCGCCGGCTGCTCCACCCTCTACCATCTCACGCAGGAGGGCATCGCGGACTGTCTGCTGATCGAGCGAGCGGAGCTCACCTCGGGCACCACCTGGCACTCGGCCGCGCAGGTGACGAATTTCGGCTTCAGCCAGACCGCCATCGCGCTCAAGCGGCACTCGATCCAGCTCTACAAGGAGCTGGCGGACGATCCCGACCATCCGATCAACTACCACCACGGGACCGGGGGCCTGCGCCTCGCCACGACGCGGGAGCAGGTCGAGGGCTTCCGCCACCACATCTCGATGGCCAAGGGCATGGGGGTCGCGCTCGAATGGGTCGACGCGGCCGAATGCGCCCGACGCCACCCGCTGCTCATGCCTGAGGGGTTGCTCGGCGCGGTCTGGGACCCCGCCGACGGCGACATCGACCCCGCCCAGCTCTGCCAGGCCCTCGCCCGCCGGGCGCGCCGTGCGGGCGCGGAGGTCTCCCGGTTCAACCCGGTCGTCGGCCTCGAGCAGCGCCCGGACGGCACCTGGACCGTGCGCACCGAAGCGGGAGACGTCCACGCCGAGATCATCGTGAACGCCGGCGGCTACCGCGCCAACGAAGTGGCGGCGATGTATGGCCAGGAGCACGCCATCGCCTCGATGGAGCACCAGTACCCCGTGACCGAGCCGATCCCCGGCCTCAGCACGCTCGGCCCCCGGGTGCCGATCCTGCGCTGCGGCACGCACGATTTCTACGCGCGCCAGGAGAAGGACGGCCTCTTGGTCGGCTTTTACGAGCAGGACTGCCGGACCTGGGGCCTTGGCGGCATCGACCCCGGCTTCACCAACGCGCTCTGCCCCGACGATCTCGACCGTGTGACGGACGTCATGGAAGGCGCCTGCATCCGCCTGCCCTGCCTGATGGAGACGGGCATCAAGTCGGTGGTGAACGGGCCCATCACCTACACGCCGGACGGGCCGCCGCTGATGGGGCCCATTCCCGGGCTGCGCAACGCCTATGCCTGCTGCGGGCTGCGCATCGGCCTCGGAGAGGGGGGCGGTCACGGCTGGCTGCTCGCCCAGATTATCGCCCGTGGCGAGGCGGTCTACGACACCTGGGCAATGGATCCCCGCCGCTTCACGCGCCACGCCAACGTCGAGTACACGGCCCTGAATGCGGTGGAGGACTATCAGAACGAGATGGGCTTCCGCTGCCCAACGAGCATCGGCCGGCCGGGCGTCCGCTCCGCACCACGCCGCTCTGCGGGCGGCTGGCCGGCCTTGGCGCGCGCTTCCTGTCGGTCAACGGCTGGGAGCGTGCCGACGTCTACGCCCCCGATCCCGAGTTCCGGGAGACCTTGGGCTGGGGCTTCACCGACGCCTTCGACATCGTGGCGCGCGAGGTCTTCACCGTCGCCACGGCCGTGGGCGTGGCCGAGGTCGCGGGCTTCGGGCGCTTCGAAATCCGCGGCCGGGGGGCGCTGGCCTGGCTCGACCGGCTCACCTGCTCGCGGCTGCCACGGCGGATCGGGCGGGTGAGCCTCGCCTACTTTCTCAGCCCGACGAGCGGGGTGCTCTCGGAGGGCACCGTCGCCCTTCTCGACGAGGGGCGGATCTGGCTCTGCGTGCCGGCCGCCGCGGAGGTTCTGATGCACGACTGGCTCACGGCACGGCTGCCCGGCAACGGCTCCGTGACGCTCGCCGCGCTCACCGAGAGCCACACCACCCTCGTGATCTCGGGGCCGAGGGCGCCGCGTCTCATGGCCGACGTCGCGCCGCGGCACGACTGGTCCGCCGCGGGGATGCCGTGGCTCACGACGCGGCCCGCGCATGTGGGCTTCGTCGCGGCGCAGGTCCTGGCCGTCTCCTACAGCGGAGAGACGAGCTTCGAGCTCCACCTGCCCGCGGCTCAGGTCAACGCGGCGTTCGAGGCGGTCTGGTCGGCTGGCGCGCGCCTGGGCCTCGCACCCTTCGGCGCCCGTGCGGCCGACTCGATGCGCATCGAGAAAGGGTATCGCGGGTGGAAGACCGACCTCGTCACCGAGGCGGACCCCTTCGAAAGCGCCCTCGACCGCTTCGTGGACCTCTCCAAGGACTTCGAGGGGCGCGCGGCGCTCCGCGCCCGGCGCCGGGCCGGCCCGGCCCGCTTGGCCGTCGCGCTGCGTCTCGCGACCGATCGGGCACCCGCGCTCGGCGGAGGCGCGATCCTCGACACGGAGGGCCGGGTGGTCGGTTCGGTCACCTCGGGCGCCTATGGGCACCGGATCCGCGAGAACCGGGCTCTCGGCTACGTCGCCCCCTGCTGCGCCGGGGTGGACACCGAGCTCGCGGTCGAGGTGATGGGCGATCCCGTCCCGGCCACGGTCCGCCCGCTCTGCGCCTACGATCCCGCCTCCGCCCGGCTCAGGGGCCTGCCGGTTCGAGCCGCGGTGTGAAAGCCCGATCCGATCCTTTGCCGCGCGACGGAGACCGCCGACGCAGGACCTCGCCGGATCGGTTGGATGCGTGGATCTCTCGGGGTAAGCTTGCCGCAGAGACGGCGGCGATGGCGAACCGGGGGGCCTATGTCTGGTGGCGGCAACACGAACGCGCTCTGCCGGGCGATCGATGGCGACGAGGCCGCAGCCCTCGCGATGATCAAGCCGGGTGCCTGGCTCGACCGGGTGAGCCCGCTCAACGGGGAAACGCCGCTCATGGCAGCCTCGCGGCTCGGTGCGGCCAAGATCGTCGACGCCTTGCTGGCCGCGGGCGCCGATCCCAACGCGCGCGGCGAGGTCACAGCCCTGCACCTCGCCGCGTCGCATGACGCGATCGCCACCGCGCTCATCGCGGCCGGGGCGGATCTCGACGCGGCGTCGACGGCGCGGAACGGAGCGGGGTCGACGCCGCTGATGGCGGCCGTGCTCGCCAACACGCTCCCGGTTGTCAAGCGGCTCGTCGAGGCCGGGGCGGACGTCTTGGCCACCGACGATCGCGGCAAGACCGCGCTGGCGCTCGCGCAGATCTTCGCCGGCAAGCGTGTGACGGCGTATCTCGAGAAGGCCGTGGCCGCCGCGGCGCCGCCCGCGGCCACGCTCGTCGAGGCGGTCAAGGTGAAATCCTTGCCCGATCTCGAGCGGCTGCGGGCCGGCGGCGCGGATCCGGAGGCGCGCGACGCGACGGGGGCCGGCCCGCTTCATCTTGCGGCCGAACTCGTCTGGGCGCCGGGGGTGAACGCCCTCCTTGCGGCCGGCGCCGACCCCAACGCCGCCCTCGCCGACGGACAGACGCCGCTCATGCGCCTCGGCAAGGGCAAAGACGGTGCGGTGATCGCGCGGGCTCTCATGGCCGCGGGCGCGGATCCGAACGCCGTGTCGGAGACGGGGTGGACCGCGCTCATGCGGATCGACGACGTCGCCGTGGTGCGGGCGCTGTTGGAGGCGGGCGCCGATCCAAGGCCCGCCTTTCATCACGCCTGCCTGTTGCGCGGCCGAGACATTCTCGAGGCCATGCTCGAGGCCGGGGCGGTCATCGACGAGACGGCCATCGAACGGGCGAAGTCGAACAAGCCCGCCCGTCTCCTGCTGGCCGAACGGCTCGGCCGGGAGATGGGACCGGCGGACCGGCTGCGCGAGGACCTGAAGCGGCTGGCCAAGGACGCGGACGCCGCGCCCTTTCAGGCCTTTGCGGCCGCTCTCGGCGCGGATCTGGGATGCGCGCCCAGGGCTTGGAAACGGCGAAAGGGCGCGCTCTCGTTCCCCGACATCCCCCTCGAGCGGATCGCGGCGCGCCTCGGCGAACCGCCCGCCGACGGCGACGCGGCGGTCGTTGCGCAACTCGGGCGCCTCTGCGCCGAGGCACGAGCGGCGGGATACTGCCTCTTTGCGACGGGCGGCGCGGCTTACGAGGCCATGGAGACGGGGCGCACCGCGCTCGTGCTCCTGCCCACGCCCACGAGCCTGGCCGCCCCGCTCCTCTGCGGCACGAATGCCAATATGGGCGGGGATACGACCGAGGTGGTCGATCGGCTGCACATGATCGCGGTGGACGACCCGTTCGACGTGGTCGCCTGCGGGCAGGATTACCTCGATGCCCGGTTTCACGCGCCGTCCACCGACCCCCAGCGCCTTGCCGCGCGGCTGATCGACCTCTGCCCGGATCTGGCCGACGAAACCTCGGCCAATGGCGCGCTGGTTGACCCGGCGGCGCAAATCGCGGCGCTGGCGCAGGACATCGAGGCCATGGGCGTCGTGGCGCTCTGGTGGGATTGACGGCCGCCCGACGCCGAAGCCTGCGGGACCAAACCTGACGCCGGGCCGCGCGCGCAGGGCGACCGCGGCTCGAGCTCTCCGCCGCCATTGGGAAACCCGGTGGCGGGAGCCATCTCGCTGTTTACCCGCCGCCTCCGCGCCGCCAGCGCGCCGGCGATCGGCCCATCGCTTTCTTGAAGGCCCGGCTGAACGCAGCCTCGGAGGAGAACCCGACCCGCTCGGCGATGGCGCCGACCTTCTCCGTCCCGTCCGACAGGAGCCCGGCGGCGATCTGCAGCCGCCACATGGCCAGGTACCGGATCGGCGAAAGGCCAACCGTCGCCGAGAACCGCTCCGCCAGAACCGAACGCGACGTACCCGCGGCGCGGGCCAAGCCCTCCAGCGTCCAGGGCGCGTCGGGGCTGGCGTGGATCTTCGCGAGCGCCCGGCCGACGATCGGGTCGCGCAACCCGGTCAGCCAACTCGGCCGGTCTCCCACCGCCGCCGCAAGATGGCGCCGGAGCACCTCGACGAACATGAGCTCGCTCAGCCCGAGCCGAATGCTCCGGGCGCCGATGCGATCCGCTCGCGCTTCGGAAATCGTCATCTCGACGAGCCGGCTCAGCAGATCGGGCTCGGCGCCCGCCGGCCGGCGCACATGAAGGAGCCTCGGCAAAGCCGCCAGCACCGGGTTGTAGGGTCCGATGTCGCAGCCGAGGAAGCCGCAGATAAACTGCGCGCCGGGCGGCCGTCCCCCGCCTTCCGAGACGACGAAGGGCAGACGGCCCGCCGCGAGGTCTCGAAAGAAGCCGAGGGTCGCGTCGCGGTCGAGCTCGGGGGCCACGCCGGGTGCGTTCGCCATGAGATAGGGGTCGCCATGCGGGATCACCAAGATGTCTCCGGTCTCGAAGGTGATCGGGTCCGACCCCGGAACGCAGGCCAGACCGCGCCCGGCCACGGCGACATGGTAGGACACGACATGGCGCACGCGCGGCAGAATGATGTGAGCGAAGGCGGTCGCGGCGGGCACGTCGACGCACCAGGGATCGGTCGCGTCGACGAGGAAGTAGAGCGCGCCCTGCAACCGGACCGCACGAAGCACGTCCGAGAGCGGATCGACCTCGCCCAGAGGTCCACTCCCGGCGCATCGGTCAACGCTTTCGGACGGCGGATCATGGGGGGCGGCCATGATGCTCCCTTAAGCTTTGCGTCGTCTCACCGGCCCTGCGGGGCCCTGATCGAATGGAGCTTACCCCATGTCCCTCGCATCGTCTGTCGTGGCGCCCGCCGAAATCTATCATCGCAATTTCGTGCCCGCACTCTTCGCCCAGTGGGGACCGGTCGTGGCCAAGGCGGCCAAGGTCGGTCCGGGGATGCGGGTGCTCGATGTCGGCTGCGGCACCGGGGCGCTCACCCACGCCGCGGCCGATCTCGCCGGCTCGACCGGGGAGGTGGTGGGCCTCGACCCGAACCCCGAGATGCTGGCGGTGGCGCGGGCGGCCCCCGGCCGGATCCGCTGGGAGGAGGGCCGCGCCGAAGCGTTGCCGTATGACGATGCGCGCTTCGACGCCGTGGTCAGCCAGTTCGCGATGATGTTCTTCGAGGATCGCGCGGCAGCTCTGCGCGAGATGCGGCGCGTGGTCCGGCCGCAAGGTCGGGTGGCCGTCGCGGTCTGTGGCGCGGTGGAGGCGTCGCCGGGATACGGCCGGTTCGCAGCCTTGCTCGACCGCTTGTTCGGCCGCGACATCGGCGATGCGTTCCGCGCGCCCTTCGTTCTCGGGGATCCCGATCGCCTTCAGGAGATCGCCCGAGAGGCCGAGATCGCGCACGCAACGGTCGAACGCCGCACCGGCACCGTGCGCTTCGCGTCGGTCGCCGACCTCGTCTCGACCGAGCGTGCCTGCGCCTGGACCCTCGGCGGGATCCTCGACGGCGACCAGTTCGACCGGCTCTTGCGTGAGAGCGAGACGGAGCTCGCGCCCTTCCTGACCGCGGAGGGTGCCGTCGCCTTCGATATGCCCGCGCTCATCCTGCGGTTCGAGCGCAGCGAGCTCTAAGCCCATCGCGGGCACCGCGGTATGGGCGCTCAGATGTCGACCGCGAAGACCGTGGGCGCGGCCCGCTCGGGCACGGTCGGGTCGAGCGCGCTGGCCCATGCCTCGAACAGCCACAGATACCACGCGCCAAGCCCGGGCATGACAGTCCAGACCGCATAGCCCAGCAGCCCCACGATGCCGATGGGCAGCAGGATGGCGCCGACGATCATCGCCGTCACCTGCACCGAGATGAGGAACCGCCGGGTCGCGTCCGTCTCGCCCTTCGCATGATCGTTGAGGGCGGCACGGACAGAGTCCTGCCACCAGCCCGGCACCGCGCTCACAAGGCTGAGCGAGGCGATCAGCGCATGGGCGGCGGTCGGCAGGAAGGTCGAGAAGATCGTGAGGACGAGCCACCCATAGTCGCGCCACCCGCCCGGCTGGCGGAGATCCTCGAACAGCGCCCCGAGCTTGAGAAGCGGCGTGCCCGCCAGCGCGCCGAGCCCCGCGACAGCCGCGATCAGCGCGCAGCCGAGCAGGGTGAAGAAGCCGAGCGCGGCGAGAAGGTCGAGCAGCCCGTAGAGGAGCGCGACGGGCGCCGGCGCCTCCACGCCTCTGCGCAACAGCCAGCGGGTGAGCCCGAGCGAGAGATAGTCGAACACCGCGTTCACCAGCGGCAGGACCCCAAAAAACGTGATCCATTCCAAAACAAAGTCTATCCGGTAGCCGCCGACAGCCGCTGCAAGGCCGAAGCCGACTGCGGCGAGCCCGACGAGCGCGGCCCACCCCAAACCGCCAGCACCTCGGCGTTGAGCCCAGTCGACTGCGACTGCGACTGCGACTGCGAATGCGCCTGCGATTGCGTATGCGACTTCGACTGCGAGTGCGACTACGGCTTCGACTGTGAATGCGCTTGCGACTGTGCCTCCGGCTTCGACTGCGAAAGCGACTGCGAAAGCGACTGCGAATGCGCCTACGCTTGCGAATGCGGCTGCGACTGCGACTGCGACTGCGCCTGCGCCTGCGACTACGAGTGTGACTGCGGCTGCGAATGCGCCTACGATTGCGAATGCGACTGCGCCTACGATTGCGAATGCGACTGCGACTGCCAACCCGGCTGAGGCGAACAAAAACGGTAGCCTCAGAAGGGTTGGCAAGAGGTGTTTCAGAAGCCATTGCGCGAGCAGCAGGACAAGAGCCAGCGCGAGAGCAAGGCGCGTCCAGAGCGGCACGTCCCCTGGCAGGACGTACGTCCACCCGACCCGCCCCTCGCCGCCCGCGAGCCAGTGCAGCGCCATCAGCCCGATCGGGTAGAGGTATCCGAGCAGCACGCAGAGGCGGAGCAGCGGCCAGCCAAACGGCAGCCGCGCGACACGGGCCGCGCGCGCTCGGTCCGGGTCCTCCGCCGGGATCAGCG
>CAYXPI010000004.1:0-40151 GCA_964467005.1 uncultured Limibaculum sp.
GGTCGATGCCCTCATCGTTGGGATCGGGATTTTCGCTAAGGAGGCCCGCCACGGCCATGATCATGCCCGGCTGGCAGTAGCCGCATTGCGGCACGTCGAGCGCGACCCAGGCCGTCTGCACCGCGTCGGCCTCCGGGCCCGACAGCCCCTCCACGGTGGTGATCTCGGCGCCCTCGATGTCGCCGAGGAGCGTCACGCAGCTGCGGGACGCGAAGCCGTCGATCATCACCGTGCAGGCGCCGCACTGGGCGATGCCGCAGCCGAACTTGGTGCCGGTGAGGCCGAGTTCGTCGCGCAGCACCCACAGAAGCGGCATGTCCGCCGAGGCCGCGGCGGTCACCGCCTTGCCGTTGAGCTTGAAATCGGTCACGTGGGTCTCCTCTCTGTCTGCCGCGGCCGCCTCACGGCGTCCCCACCCAGCAGATAGCGGAGTTGGGGAGAGGGCACAGGGTCGCAGCCCTGCCGAATCCTGTTCGAGTCTTGCCCGATCCTGCTCCCGATAGGCATGTCGGCCGCCCGGTCGCATACAGTTCGCCCAGACGGCCACGGCGACGGCGACGGGGACGGCGATGACAGCACTGCCAGGAGATCTCGCTGGCTATCTGGGCCCGCTCGGGCCGAGGGGCGAGCGCGGCATCGCCGCGACGGAGATCCCGGGCCTCCGGGTTTTTTGGGCGCAGGTGCCGGTGCCAGCGACGCCGGTGGTCTATGACGCGGGCCTCGTGATCATCGCCCAGGGACACAAGGTGGGGCATCTCGGCGGGCGGAGCTTCCGCTACGACCCCGCGACCTATCTCGTGGTGAGCGTGCCCATGCCCATCGAATGCGAGACCGTCGCGAGCCCGGAGGCGCCGCTGCTCAGGCTCTTTCTGGAGATCGACCTGGGCGCGCTGGCGGATCTCGTGGCGGCGCTCGACGCGCCGGCGCGGGCGGGTGTCGGCGCGCCACGGGGGGTTGAGCCTGCGGCGTTCGACCCGGGCATGGCGGAGGCGGCCGGCCGGCTGGCCCGCGCGCTCACCCGGCCGGCGGAGGCCCGCGCCCTCGGGTCCGCCCTCGCCCGAGACGTCCTGTTCCGCGCGCTTCTGGGCGAGCAAGGGGCGGCTCTCATGGCGCTCGCGCGGGCCGAGGCGGGGCCGGCGCGCCTCGCGCGGGCCATCGCGCGGATGCATGTGGAGTTTGCCGCGCCCTTCGCGGTCGCCGCCATCGCCGAGGAGGCGGGGCTCAGCGTCTCGGCCTTCCACCGCGCGTTCAAGGCCGTGACGTCGGAAACGCCGCTGCAATACGTGAAGAAGCTTCGGCTGGACCGGGCGCGCAGTCTCCTCGTGCACCAGAACCTCACGCCGAGCCGCGCGGCCTACGAGGTGGGCTATGAGAGCCCGTCTCAGTTCAGCCGGGATTTCAAGCGCCACTTCCAGGTGCCGCCCTCGGAGGCGCGGAGCACGCCGAGGCTCGTCTGAGGCCGAAGCCCCATGGCCATCGGGGCGCGATGCGGTAAGGTCGGGCAAAACACAACGGGCCACGCCGCATCCGGACCCACAGACAGGGACAGCCACCATGATCCGCCCCGTCCGAGCCCGCGCGCTCGCCATCGCCGCCGCCATCGCGCTCGCGGCCCCTCTCGCCTCGGGCGAGGAGCTCAACGCCCTCGTCTGGTGCGACCACACCGACGACGCCCTCATCCAGCCCTTCGAGGAGGCCCATGGCGTCACCGTCAATCTCCGGGACTACGAGGGCACCGGCACCGCGCTCTCGCTCATCGAGCAAAGCCAGCCGGGGGATTGGGACGTGTTCGTGGTCGACGGGGTGGACGTGCCCCGGGTGGTGGAGGCGGGAATCCTCGCGCCCCTGCCCGAGGACGAGCTCCCGCTCGCCGATCTTTTCCCCGAGCTGGTGATGGACGAGAACCACCGCATCGGCGGCCAGCTCTACGCGGTCTCGGAGAAGTTCGGCTATAACACGATCTCTTTCGACAAGACCAAGGTCGATGCCGAGGACATGGCCGACATGTCCGTCATCTGGTCCGACACCTATGCTGGGCGGACTGCGATCTACGACTACTACCTGCCCGTGATCGGGATGGTGGCCGTGGGCCTCGGGCTCGACACCGCGGCGCTCTCGGAGGCCGATCTGCCGGCGATCCGCGAGAAGCTCTTCGCGATGAAGGCCGCGTCGTCGCGCGTGGGCGAGGTCGTCTCGTCCCAGACCGCGCTCGCCACCGGCGAGGTCGACATCCTGATCGGCGGCGGCGAGTGGGTGACGGCGGTGCTCTCCGAGGAGCTCCCCAATCTCGACTGGGTGCTCCCCGATCAGGGTGGCGTGCGCTGGTCGCAGTCCATCGGCATCTTCGCCGACAGCGAGCGCAAGGACCTGGCCCTCGACTTCGTGAAGTACATTCTCTCCCCCGAGGGCCAGGCGCGGCTCGCCACCTCCTCCTGCTATTGGGCGATGCCGGCCAACATGGCAGCGGCTGCGCACCTCACCGACGCGCAGAAATCCGCCCTCCGCTGGGACGACCAGGCCGAATATCTGAAGCGCGCGCAGCTCTACCCCGCGCCCTCGGCCGAGCTCGACGCCAAGTTCCAGGATCTCTGGACCGAGATGCTCCAGCGGTGAGCCGCCCCCTCGAGGCGGCGGAGCGGCGGCGCGCCTGGGCCTTCCTCGCGCCCGCCCTCCTCTGGACACTCGCCTTCTTCGCGCTGCCCTTCGCGCTGATGGCCGGGCTCTCGCTCTGGCGGCGCGAGGGGACGGATCTGGTCGCGGCCTGGGATCTCGGCAACTACGCGGCCTTTGCCGGGCGCCCGCATCTCGTGGAGGCCTTGGTGAACTCCCTCGAGATCACGCTCCTCGTCACGGTGATCTCGATCCTCCTCGCCTATCCACTGGCCTGGATCCTTTCCGAACGGGTGCCGCCCCGCTGGCAGCGTTTGGCGCTCGCGCTGGCGGTGTTGCCCTTCTGGACGTCCTATGTCGTGCGCTCCTACGCGTGGTCTCTCGTGCTGGCGCAGAAGGGCGTGGTGAACGAGGCGCTCTTGGGCCTCGGCCTTCTCGCCCAGCCACTGGAGATCGTGGCGACCCGGGCGGCGACGATCATCGGTTTCGTGCATTTCTTCGTCATGCTCCTCACCCTCACGATCTATGCGAGCCTCCGGCAGATCGCCCCCAATCTCCGCCGTGCCGCGGCCGATCTCGGCGCGGGGCCCGTCGCCACCTTCTGGCTCGTGATCCTGCCGCTCACCCTCCCCGGCGTGGCGGTGGGCGCATTCCTGACCTTCGCGCTCTGCATCGGCGACTATGTGACCCCGCAGATCCTCGGCCAAGGGAACGAACTCGTGCTCCCCCAGGTGATCATGCTCCAGCTCGGGCGGCGGGCGGATCTGCCGATGGCCGCGGCCCTCTCCATCGTGCTCATGGCCGCGGTCACGCTGGCCTATCTCGCCCTCGCACGGGCCATGCGGCGGGAGGCGGTCTGATGCGCGCGGCTTCCGTCCTGTACGCCGCGGCGATCTACGCCTTCATCTTCCTGCCCGTCGCGGTGCTCGTCCTCTTCTCGTTTCAGGACGGGCGCTTCCCCATCCCGCCCTTTCGCGGCCCCTCCACCCGCTGGTACGTGGAGGTGCTGGGGGACGACGATCTCACCGCCGCGTTGGTGAACTCGCTCCTGGTGGCCATTGGGTCCTCCGCCGTGGCTGTGGCGCTGGGCTTCCTCGCCGCGGTCGGGCTCTCCCGCGCGCGGCTGCCCGGCGGCGCGCTCCTCTCGGGCCTTCTGATGGCGCCCATCACCGTGAGCTACCTCATCATCGGCCTCGGGCTCCTCATCAGCTTGAACGCCACGGGCTTTGGGAAATCGCTCTGGGCCGTCGGCATCGGCCACGCGGTGATCAACACGCCCCTCTGCTTCGCCATCGCCGCCGCCTCCCTCGGCGCGCCGCAACGCGCGGCCGAACGCGCGGCGCGGGACCTCGGCGCCTCCGAGGCCGCGGTGGTGCTCCTCGTAACCGCGCCGATGATCGCGCCCGCCCTTCTGGCGGCCTTTGCCCTCTCGGTGACGTTCTCCTGGGACGAGGTGATCATCGCCTTCCTCCTCACCCGGTTCGAGGTCACGGTGCCGGTGGAGATCTGGTCGCTCCTCCGCTCGGGCCTCACCCCGAAGACCAACGCGGTGGGCTCCATCGTCTTCCTCGTCTCCGCGGCGCTTGTCCTCCTCGTCGAGCTCGTGGCCCTCAGGCGCCGGGCATGACCGCGGGGGTGGAGATCGACGCCGTCACCCGGCGGTTCGGCCAGGTGACCGCGCTCGATCGTGTGTCGCTTCGCATCGAGCCGGGGGAGTTCGCCGTGCTCCTCGGGCCCTCCGGCTGCGGGAAGACGACGCTCCTCAACATCCTCGGTGGGTTTCTCGACGCCGACGGAGGTGCCGTGCGCATCGGCGGGCGGGACGTGACGGCCCAAGCCCCCCAGCGCCGGCCGACCGCGACCGTGTTTCAGGACTATGCGCTCTTCCCGCATATGACGCTCGCGCAGAATGTGGGCTTCGGCCTTCGCATGGGCGGCATGGGGCGCCGGGCCCGGCGCGCGCGGGCCGAGGAGATGCTGGAGCTCGTGGGGCTTGCCGGCCAGGGGAGCCAGCGCCCCGCGTCGCTCTCCGGCGGGCAGCGGCAACGGGTGGCGCTCGCCCGCGCCTTCGCGGTCGGGCCCGAACTCCTCCTCCTCGACGAGCCCTTGGGCGCGCTCGACTTGAAGCTCCGCCGCGCGATGCAGGACGAACTCACCCGGATCCAGCGCGAGGTGGGCACGACCTTCGTCCACGTCACCCACGATCAGGAGGAGGCCATGGCGATCGCCGACCGGCTCGTGGTGATGAACGCCGGGCGCATCGAGGATGAGGGGCCGCCCGAGCGGGTCTACCGCCGGCCCGCCACGCGCTTCGCCGCCGAGTTTATGGGGGAGATCAACCTACTGCCCGCCACCGGCCGGGCCGGCGTGCTCGAGACGCCGCTCGGCCCCATGCCGCTCGCAACCGGGCTCGGTGAGGGGGCGCCCGTGCTCCTCGGCCTCAGGCCCGAGGCCTTCGCCGCCGGCACGCTCGATCTGGGGCCCGCAGTGGTGGAGGACACCGCCTTCGTCGGCACCCACCGCCGCGCGCATCTGAGGCCCGACGCCGCGCCCGATCTCCGCCTCGTCGTCCACCTGCCCGTGGGCCCCGCGCCCGCCCCGGGCGCCCGCATCCCGCTGCGCGCCGACCCGGACGCCGCCGTCATCCTGCCCGTCTGACACCTCGAGGAGGCCCCATGCGACGCATCTCACCGCACGACTGGTTCCGCACCCGCCGCCTGACCGATGGCGTCACGCTGATCGACGAGCCCTTCATCAGCCCCCATTTCCGCTGCAACATGTGGCATGTGCGGGGGGCGGACCGGGACATGCTGATCGACACCGGCATGGGCGTCGTTCCCCTGCGCGCCCATGTGGCGTTGGTGAGCGAACGCGCGATCACGGCCGTCGCCTCCCACACCCATTTCGACCATATCGGCGCGCATCACGAGTTCGAGGATCGCTGCGTGCACGCGGCGGAGGCCGATCTCCTGGCCGGGCCCACCCGTGCGAACACCCTGGCGGACATCTACGTGACCGATGAGATTTTCGAGGGCCTCCCGCCCGAGCCCTACGCCTCCGCCACCTACGCCGTCCGCGGCGCGCCGGCCACCCGGCTGCTCGCAGACGGCGATGTGATCGACCTCGGCGACCGGCGCTTCGAGGTGATCCACACACCGGGGCATTCGCCGGGCGGCATCGCGCTCTGGGAGGCGGCGACGGGCCTCCTCTTCTCGGGCGACATCGTGTACGACGGCGAGCTCATCGAGGACACCTACCACGCCAACGCCGCGCACTATCTGTCGTCGATGCGCCGGCTCCTCGAGCTTCCCGTGCGCACCGTCCATGCGGGGCATTACGACAGCTATGGGCGCGAGCGGCATCGCGAGATCGTCGAGGGCTGGCTGAGGGAGAAGGGTGCGCTTTAGGGCGCCACCGCTTCGCCGCGGCGGGCGAGCCACCTGTTGAGCTCGGGCTGCGCGCCCGCGATGATCCGCCGCCGGGCCCAGGCCGAGGCGTTGTCCATCACGATCACCACGACGATGATGAGCGAGATGATGTAGAGCGTGTTCTCCCAGTCCTGCCCCGTGCGCATCGTGTCCGCGAGCTTGAGGCCGATGCCGCCTGCGCCGAGGATCCCGATGATCGTGGCCGAGCGCGTGTTGGATTCGAGGAAGTAGAGCGCCTGCGAGACGAAGACCGGCAGGATCTGGGGGAAGATGCCGAACCAGTTGCGCTGGATGGGTCCCGCGCCCACGGCGGCCGTGCCCTCCACCTGGCGCTTATCCGCGTTTTCGATCGCCTCGGAGTAGAGCTTGCCGAGGGTCCCTGTGTCGGTGAAGGCGATGGCGAGCACGCCCGAGAGCGGCCCCTGGCCGAAGGCGCGGATGAAGATGAGCGACCAAATGAGCATGTCGACCGCGCGCAGAAAGTCGAGGACCTTCTTGATCGCGAGCCGGATGGGGCCGATGGGGTTGACATTGCGCGCGGCCAGGAAGGCGAGCGGAAGGCCCACGATGGAGGCCAGCATGGTGCCGAGGAGCGCCATCAGCACCGTGAGGCCCATCGCCTCCCACACCTCGCCGTGCTGCCAGTCCGGGTTCTTGGCGATGCTCTCGTGGATATAGGCCCAGTTCGATTGGTCCGCCGGCTGCTCGGGCGACACTGGCGCGTCGTCGAAGCCGGCCTCCCAGACCTCGCCCCAGGACGCGCCGTTCAGCGGATGGTCGAAGGCGAACCAGAAGTTCTCCCACCCAACGAAATGGCGGAGGACCTCGACCTTGGTGGCCGTGATGGTGGCACGGGCGTACAGCGAGAGGCGGATGTCGATCTTGTTCTCCGCCGCCTTCAGCCAGGCGACCGCCGGTTCCCGCTCGAGAAGAGTCTCGCTCGCGCCGTCGATCTCGAAGTACTGGAAGTCGCGCCGAGTGCGCGGGGTGCCGTCGCTGCGGCGCAACGGCTCCCCCGCCTCGTCGAGGAGAGGCACACGCCGCTCGCGCACGGCGATGTAGGGGCGCTCCGAGCGCAGCACTTCGGGGTTGGCCCGCTCGCCGTTGCCGGTGCGGATGCGCGCAAGCCGCCCTTCGGCGTCGATCACCCGCACCTCGCCCGGCGCGATCTCCACCCGCCCGTCGGCCCCTAGGTCGACCGTGTAGCGCCCCTCCGACCCCGAGATCCACTCCGGCCAGGGGTCGAACACGTGGAAGCGGGAGTTTTCCTCCTTCGCCGTGAGTTCCATGGGCGCCCTGGGGTCGACTTCGACATGCACCTTGTGGGCATACGTGTCGAGCGCGAGGAGGTGGAACCGGTCGATCCGCGCCCGCTCCAGCGCGGCGCTCACCTCGAAGGCGTGAAAGAGATAGACGAGATAGACGGCGAGGGCGCCGAGCCCCCCCAGCACGGTCGCCCGGCGACGCCAGTCGGGGCGCACCGCGTCCGGATAGTCGCGCTCCAGCCGTGCGAGGGTTGCCGCGTCCATCAGTGCCCCCCGAGCCCGATGATCCGACCGCGCAGGCGCGACGAGATCCAGTCGATCAGGAAGATGGCGGCGATCAGGAGAACGAGAATGGCCGACATGTGGTCGCCCCACTTCCAGTCGGTCACCGCCTTGAACTGTTGGCCGAGCCCGCCCGCGCCGACGAAGCCCATGATGGCCGAGGCGCGCACGTTGATCTCGAGGCGGAGAAGCGTGTAGCTCAGAAAGTTGGGCATGACCTGCGGCACCACGCCGAACCAGATCCGCTGCACCCAGCTCGCGCCGGAGGCCTGGAGCCCCTCGATCGGGCGCATATCCGCGTTCTCGTTCACCTCGGAGAAGAGCTTGCCGAGCGCGCCGACGGTGTGGAAGGCGATGGCCGCCACCGCCGCGAGCGGGTTCTTCCCGATGATGAAAATGAGGAAGAGGGCGATCACGATCTCCGGGAAGGCGCGCGCAATGTCGAGAAAGCGTCGCGCGGCCCAGACGATCCAGCCGTACTTCACGAGGTTTCGGCTCGCGATGAAGCTCAGCACGAAGGCGAGCGCGAAGCCGAACAGGGTGGCGACGATCGCCATGTTCACCGTCTCGATGAGAAACGGAAAATACGTCCAGAGCAGCGGGAACCAGTCCCAGCCCGCCTCCCAGGCGCCGAGGACGATGTCCTGAGCGTAGTCGAAGAGCTTGGGCAGCCCCTCGAGAAAGCCGCCGGCATTGGCCGCCTCGGTGACGCGGAGGCCGCTCACCAGCACGGCGATGGCCAGGGCCGCGAACAGGAAGGAGTAAATCTTCCGGCGCCGCTCCAGATCTTCATAGGCGCGCGCGATGGCCTCGGCGCGCGGTCCGGTCTGGCGAAGTGGAGCGTCGGTCATGCGCGCCTCGCGGTGATCGGGGGGCCTGGAGGCCCCCCGGGGATCGCCTTACTGGGCGATCGTGCGCTTCCGGGCCTCGAGCACGACCGAGTAGAAGTCGTGGTCGATCTCGACGAAGCCGATGTACTCGCCGCCGAAGGCAGAGTTGAAGCAGGTCGGGTCCTCGAGGGGCAGCGTCATCAGCGAGCCCTTGACCGCGAGCTGCACCTGCTCGGGCAGCGCGTTGCGCAGCACGACGGGGCCGTTGGTGATCTGGTTCGACCGCCAGACGATCTGGATGTCGTTCATGTCGAGAAGGCCCTTGTCGACCATCTTACGGAGGTTGCCCGAGGTGAAGCCCTCCTCGTACTCGCCCACATGGCTGGTCCAGGTCACGCCGCCATCGACATCGCCGTTGAGCACCGCGAGGACGTTCTGCTCATGGCCGCCGGCGAAGGTCGTCTCGCCGAAGAACTCGCCGACCTCGATGCCCATCTGCTCGAACTCGACCGAGGGGATGAGGTAGCCCGAGGTGGAGTTGGGGTCGGCGTAGCCGAGGCGCTTGCCCTCCATGTCCTCGATCGCCTCGATGCCCGAATCCGCGCGGGTGACGAGGACCGAGTAGTAGCCGGTGGCGCCGTCGAGCTGGCGGCGGGTGAGGACCGGGGTCACGGCCTCGGGGTCCTCGAGATAGACGGCCGCGTAGGAGGACGAGCCCAGATAGGCGTAGTCGAGCGTGCCGCCGAGGAGGCCCTCGATCACGCCGGCATAGTCGGCCGCCGGAAAGAGCTTGACCGGCACGCCGAGGAGGCTCTCGAAGCGGGTCTTCAGGCACTCGTTGTTCTTCAGCCGGTCGGCCTCGTTCTCGCCGCCGAGAAGGCCGATGCGGAACTCCTCGATGCCGATTCCCTTGGTGTCCTCGGCCATCGCGGCGGTGGCGACGAGGGCAGCCGCGGCGGCCGCGATCCAGGTCTTGACGTTCATGTCGTGTCTCCCGTGCTGTGGTTGCGGTTCAAATGACCAAACGAATTGGGGTCAGGCCTGGGCGGCCCGGGGAAAGTCGCGGGCGCTTTGAAGGCTCGTGGATGTGGCCGCCTCGTCGAACTCCGCGCCCGCGCCATAGATCTCGCGGGTGCGCTCGGGCGTGAGCTCGGCGGGCGGGCCGTCGAACACGACCTGGCCGGCCTGCATGCCGATCACCCGGTCGCAATAGGTTCGCGCGGTGTCGAGGGTGTGGAGGTTGCAGATGATCGTGCGCCCGTCCTCCTCGTGGATCTGGCGAAGCGCGTCCATCACGAGCTTGGCGTTCAAGGGGTCGAGCGAGGCGATGGGCTCGTCGGCCAGCATGATCTCCGGGTTCTGCATCAGGGCCTTGGCGATCGCCACGCGCTGTTGCTGCCCGCCCGAGAGCGCCTCGGCCCGCTTCATCGCCTGCTCGGCAATGCCCAACCGTTCAAGATTGTGGACCGCTTGCGCCCGCTCCTCCCGGGTGAAGAGCTTGAGGATCGAGCCGAGCGCGGAATGGTCGTAGAGCCGGCCCATCAGCACATTGGTCATCACGTCGAGCCGAGGCACGAGGTTGAACTGCTGGAAGATCATCGCGCAATCGCGCTGCCAACGGCGCTTGGCCTTTCCGGTGAGGGCGAGCACATCCGTGCCGTTCACCAGGATTTGGCCCGAGGTCGCCGGGGTGAGGCGGTTGATCATGCGCAGAAGGGTCGATTTGCCGGCGCCGGAGCGGCCGATCACCCCCACCATCATCGGCTTCTCGATCGTGAAGCTCACCTCGCGAACCGCGACGGTCTCCCCGAAGGCTTTGGTGACGGCGTTGAGCTCGATCAAGATTCGCCCCTCTCTCGCAGGTGCGAGCGGGGTAACAAAGCGGTGCGTCGCTTTCGTGACGCGGGCGCGGGCGGGCCTTCCGGCCTGCGGAAACGGCGGCCCCGACGAGGCTCCGCGCGCCAGGGGTTCCCCCCTGCCCGAGCGCCGTGTCTCCCCTCCGTTTCGCCGGATCCGCCGCTGCGCTTGAATCCGGATCGCCGAGGCGCCTAGGCTCAGGCTCGCAAGGGAGGACCGAATGCGCCGCGCCACCTGGAGCTACCCCACCATCGTGCGCTTCGGCGCGGGCCGGATCTCCGAGCTTGCCGACGCCGTGGCCAGCGCGGGCATCGCCCGCCCCCTTCTGATCACCGACCGGGGCCTCGCTGTGCACGCGATGGTGGTCCGGGCCCGCGACCGCTTGGGCGGCGCGCCCCTCTTCGCAGAGGTGGACCCCAACCCGACGGACGCCAACCTAGCCGCAGGGCTCCAGGCCTTCCGCGCGGGCGCGCATGACGGGGTCGTGGCCCTCGGCGGCGGCTCGGCCCTCGATCTCGGCAAGCTCGTGGCGTTCCAGGCCGGGCAGGGCCGCCCGGTCTGGGAGTTCGAGGACCGGGCCGACTGGTGGACCCGGGCCGACGCCGCGGCCATCCGCCCGGTCGTCGCCCTCCCCACGACCGCCGGGACCGGCTCGGAGGTCGGCCGGGCGGCGGTGCTGACCGACACCGCGGCGGGGGTGAAGCGCATCATCTACCACCCGCGAATGATGCCGGCTGAGGTGATCGCGGACCCCGAGCTCACCGTCTCGATGCCCCGCGCGATCACGGTCGGCACCGGGATGGACGCGCTCGCCCACTGCCTCGAGGCCGCCTGCGCGCCGTCCTACCACCCGATGTCGGCCGGCATCGCGGTGGAGGGGCTCCGGCTCGTCTTCGAGGCGCTGCCCCGGGTGGCGGACGACCCGACCGACATCGCCGCGCGGGCCGACATGATGTCTGCCGCGATGATGGGCGCCGTGGCGTTTCAGAAGGGGCTGGGCGCGATCCACGCGATCTCCCACCCGGTCGGCGCGCGCTACGGCACCCATCACGGCACGACAAACGCGGTGGTCATGCCCTATGTGCTGGCCCACAACCGCGCCGCCATCGAGCCGCAAATCGCCCGCGCGGCCGCCTATTGCGGGCTCGCGCTCTACCCGGGCGAGGAGGGCTCCTTCGAGGGCTTCCTCACCGCCGTGCAGCGTTTGCGCGCGCGCCTCGGCGTGCCGGACACCCTGGCCGAGCTCGGCGTGACCGAAGACGCCGTTCCCGCGCTGGCCGAGGCCGCGCTCGCGGACCCGACGGCGGGCGGCAATCCGATGCCCCTCACCCGCGAGGGGCTCGAGCGCCTCATCCGCACCTGCATCACCGGCATGGAGCCCGACGCCTCATGAAGATCCTCGTCCTTCAGCACGCCCGGGTCGAGCATCCCGGGGTTTTCCGCCGCTTTCTCGCCGAGGACGGTCATCTGTGGGAGCCTGTGCATCTCGACGAGGGCGAGCCGCTGCCGGGCGCCGAGGCGCTGGCGGGGTACGATGCGCTCTGGGTCATGGGCGGGCCGATGGACACCTGGCAGGAGGACGCCCATCCCTGGCTCGTCGCCGAGAAGGCCTTCATCCGCGAAGCCGTGGAGACCCGGGGGATGCCCTTCTTCGGCCTTTGCCTTGGCCACCAGCTCTTGGCGGACGCCCTCGGCGGCGCGGTGGGCAAGGGCACGCCCGAGATCGGCGTGATGGATGTGCGCCTCACCGAGGTGGGCGCCGGCACGGTCTTCTTCGACGATGTGCCGGAGGTCTTCCCCTGTCTCCAGTGGCATGGCGCCGAAGTGACGCAGATGCCGCCCGGCGCAACCTGCCTTGCGACCTCGCCGGCCTGCGCGGTGCAGGCGATGGCCTGGGGCCCGCGGGCGTGGTCGGCGCAGTTCCACATCGAGGTGGAGGCGGACACGGTGGGCAATTGGGCCAAGATCCCAGAGTACGCCGCGGCGCTCCAGTCGGCGATGGGCGAGGACGGGCCCAAGCGGCTGGCCGATGACTGCGCGGCCCGCATGGCCGAGTTCGAGCGCTTGGCCGAACGGATCTACATCAACTGGATGCAGTGCGCCGCCCAGGCATGAGCCCCCGCGCGGGGACGTGCCCACCCGCGCATCCACGCGCGGGGGGGCCTTGGGCAGGCGCTGCGTCAGGTGGCGGCGGCCCGGGTGAGGGAGAGCCGCGCGGTTTCGAGATGGCTCTTCATGGCGGTGGCCGCGGCCTCGGGCTCACGCGAGGCGATGGCGCCCACGATTTCGCGATGCTGGGCGTTGTAGATGTCGATCATCGGGCCGTCGAGGGTGAGGGTGCGCATGCGGTACCACTGGTCGCGGGTGCGCACGCTCGAGATTTGGCCGACGATCCAGATGAGAAGGCCGTTGCCCGTGCTCTCCGCCAGCACGGTGTGAAACTCGGTGTCCGCGTCGGAGAAGCGCTCGGGATCGCCGCGGCTCGCCTCCATGCGGGTCAGCAGCGTGTCGAGCCGCGCAAGGTCCGTCCGATGGGCGTGCAGCACCGCCAAGCGGCAGATATGGGGCTCGAGGGCGAACCGGGCGTCGATGAGTTCGAGGGGCCCCGTGTTGTCGATCACCGGGTTGACCGCGCCGCCGGTGGCGAGCCGCACATAGGCGCCGCTGCCGGGGCGGATCTCGATGAGCCCTTCCTCGGAGAGCCGGGCGAGCGCCTCGCGCACTGTGCCGCGCGCGACCCCGAAGCGCTCCGACAGCGCGCGCTCGGCCGGCAGGCGGTCCCCCTGCACGAGGCTGCCGCCCAAGATCTCGCGGCGAAGCTGCCCGCTCACCTCGTTGGCGCCGAGGCGCTTGGGCGGATCGGTGGGCACGGCGGCGGCTCTCTCGGACGGTTGGGTCGGCACGATTTGAACCGAAGATAGACCTCTTTTCCAGGTAGGGAAAGGTTTGGGTCGGAATTGGCTAGAAATTGGTTGCGCCGCGGTGTGGATTTTGTAGCGTTTCTTGGGGACCGGCGCCGCGGCACCGCCCCTCATAGGGAACACGATCCCGGCACGGCGGCGAGGCCCGGCGATGTCGGGGGCCGGCAGAGCGTGGGCCGAGACCCGCGACACAGGCCGGCGGCCAACGGGGAGAGCTGAGAGTGGCGACGGATATCGAGGCGTTCGTGAACGCCGACGGGCGCGACGCCCTTGTGAAGGAGGTGCGGGCCAAGATCGACGCGCTGGGGGTGGAATATCTTTACCTCCAGTTCGTGTCGGTGACGGGCCGGATTTGCGGCAAGGGCATCCCGGCGGACCATTGGGAGAGCATTGCGGAGAAGGGTTTCCAACTCGTCTACGGCGCGACGGTCAACCTCTTCCTCAACCGCCATGGCGAGTATCTGGGCTATGGCCCGGAGGCGGCCGAGCTCGTCGGCATCCCTGAGCCCGAGACCTTCTGCCAGCTGCCCTGGGACAAGCGGGTGGCGCGCCTCTGGTGCACGCTCTTCCGCAACCGCGAAGAGCGCGAAGACCCGGGCGCCTTCCTCACCTCGGACGGCCGCGGCAATCTCCGCCGCCTGCACGACGCCTTCAAGGCCAAGCACGGGCTTGAGCTGCGCGCCGGCACCGAGCCGGAAATGATGTGGCTGAAAAAGGACGAGGACGGGAAACCCGATGGCGGCTATTCCAACCCGTATTGCTACCACATCGACCAGTTCGAGAGCCTGCGCCCCGTCTATATGAAAGTCATCGAATACGGCCGGGCGATGGGCCTCGACATGATCCAGGGCGACCACGAGGACGCGCCGGGCCAGCTCGAGCTCAACATTACATATGACGACGCGCTGCGGAACGCGGACCGCCTCACGACCTATCGGCAGATATGTGCGCAGGTGGCGCGGGAGTTCGGCCTGATCGCCTGCTTTATGTCGAAGCCCTTCATGGGCGTCTCGGCCTCCGGCTGTCACCACAACGTCTCGCTCTGGCGGGGCGGCGAGGACACGGAGAAGACGCTCGGCCAGACGCCCCGCCCGGCGATGGACATGGTGTTTACCTACCGCTCGGGCGGGGAGAACACTTTCATGCCCGAGGGCGACGACCCGCAGATGCCGGGCAAGGTGGGCCAGCAGGCGATCGGCGGGATCGTGAAGCATCTCGACGCGCTGACCGCGATCGGCTGCTCCACCGTGAACTCCTACCGCCGCCTCTGGGACACGGGCTTCTGGGCGCCCGTGTTCAAGGACTGGGGGTTTCAGAACCGCACCACGGGGCTCCGCATCTCGGCGCCGGGGCGGTTCGAATTCCGGTCGGTCGACTCGATGGTGAACCCCTATCTCATGGCGGCGGGGCTCCTGCAGGCGATGGACGACGGCGTGACCAACGACCTGCCCTGCGGCAAGCCCGAGGAGCGCAACATCTACGTCGCCATGGAAGAGGGCAAGCAGGTGCAGAAGCTGCCCATGTCCTTGGGCGATGCGCTGAAGGCGCTGGCGGCGGACGAAGTGATCAAGTCGGCCATGCCGGGCGAGATGTACCGGCTCTACCACGAGTACAAGACCGATGAGTGGGAGCGCTTCATGCACACCACCACGAACTGGGACCAGGACACCTATCTGGACTGCCTGCCCTGAGCGGCGGGCACGGGAGGAGCATCAAGACATGTGTGGGATCGCCGGCCTCATTCATCGAGGCAAAACGTCGAGCGTGGGCGCGGAGATGACCTCCATGCTGCGCTCGCTCAAGCACCGGGGGCCCGACTCGACGGGCTTCGCGGTCTACGGGGCCGTGAGCCCGGGCGACTACGTGATGCGCGTGAAGGTCGCCGAGCAAGAGGATATGGGCAAGGGCAGCCATGTCCGCGGGGTGATCGAGGAGCGGATCGCCGAGGTCGGCGCCCGCCTCGCGGAGCACAACGCCGAGGTGAAGGAGGAGGCCCGGGTCACGCCCTACGCCCTCCGCTACGTCCTCTCACACGGGGGCGACACCGAGGCCATGGCCAAGCATATCGAGGAGATCGAGGGGGTGGAGATCCTCTCCCTCGGCAACGCGCTCGAGCTCATCAAGGACCTGGGCGACGCCGATGTGGTGGCGGACCAGTACCGACTCGGGGGCTTCACCGGCACCCACGCCATCGGCCACACGCGGATGGCGACGGAATCGGATGTCGACATCCGCTCGGCCCATCCCTACTGGGCTTTCCCCTACAACGACGTGGCCGTGGTGCATAACGGGCAGATCACCAATTACTGGATCATGCGACGGGAGATGGAGCGCCGGGGCCATCGCTTCATGTCGAACTGCGACTCGGAGCTCTTGGCGGTCTACACGGCGCACAACCTCGCGGAGGGCGTGAGCCTCGAGGACAGCCTCCGCCGGTCCATCGAGGAGATCGACGGCGTGTTCACCTATCTGGTGGCCACGTCCGACCAGCTCGGCATGGCCAAGGACACGATGGCCGCCAAGCCGCTCGTTCTCTACGAATCCGACGATCTCATCGCGATGGCCTCCGAGGAGGTCGCGATCCGCGCGATCCTGCCCCAGGAGATCGACACCACCGACCCCTATGACGAGGAGGTCCGCGTATGGCAAGCGTGAGCGCCATCCCGAGCGACGCCGAGCTCAAGGAGATGAGCCAGGACGACCGTGCCCGCGCGCTCGGTATGATGACCGAGCAGCTCACGGGCCGCTCGATGTTCGTGGAGTTCGACGCCGATGCCGAGGCGCGCTTCGGCTACCCCTGGGCGCCGGAGGTCGACTTCAACAAGCGCACCGAGATCGACGCGGACGGCCTGACCACGACCGAGGTCAACACCCGCATCCGTGCGCTCATGGAGGAGGGGTACGGCACCATCGTGGTACAGAACCCGCGCGGCAAGCACTCGATCGGGGTGGGGATCCTCTCGCGGCTCAACCTGATCGTGGAGGGCTCGCTCGGCTATTTCGGCGCGGGGCTGATCGACGGGCCGAATGTCCGCATTCAGGGCCGGGTCGGCTGGTCCTGTGCCGAGAATATGATGTCCGGCACCGTCATCATCGAGAAGAACGCCGGGAGCACCTTCGGCGCGGCCATCCGTGGCGGCGATCTCGTCTGCCGCGGCTCCGTGGGCTCGCGGACCGGCATCGACATGAAGGGCGGCACGATCATCGTCGGCGGTGACACCGGCGCGCTCTCGGGCTTCATGATGCAGCGCGGGCGGATGGTCGTGTGCGGCAATGCCGGCAAGAACCTCGGCGACTCGATGTATGACGGCACGATCTATGTGGGCGGCACGATCAAATCGCTCGGCGTGGACGCCGTGGAAGGCGAGATGACCGAACTCGACCGCGATTGGCTGACGAAGAAGCTCACGCTCTACGGGCTCCTGCCCGAGGGCGGCGTCGGCCATTTCAAGAAGATTGTCGCCGGCAAGCAGCTCTGGAACTACGACAATCTCGAGCCCAATGAGAAGAAGCTGATCCTCTGACCCATCCTGCCTATCGGCCGGCAGGCAGGTGCCTGACCGGTCGGCAGTGAGGTCTACCGACCGACCGATAGAAAGGATACCCACCATGGCCGATGGCGCCCCGACCAAGAAGCCGCTCGACCGCGACCCCCACCGGCTCGGCTCCTCCTTCGTGTTCACCCCCCGGGTGATCGACGACATCCATGTGAAGGCCGAGCTCGGCCGCTACCGGATGCGGGGCTTCTCGCTCTTCAAGAAGATCCCGCATTGGGACGATCTGACCTTTCTGCCAGGCACCCTCACGCGCTTCGTGATCGAGGGTTACCGGGAGAAATGCGAGACGCGCACGATCATCGGCCCGCGGGCGAAGAAGCCGCTGGATCTCGACATCCCCGTCTACATCACCGGCATGTCGTTCGGCGCGCTTTCCTACGAGGCGAAGACCGCGCTGGCCCGCGGCGCGACCATGGCGGGCTCGGCCACCTGCTCGGGCGAGGGCGGCATGATCCCCGACGAGCGGCGCTATTCGACCAAGTGGTTCTACCAGTGCATCCAGTCCCGCTACGGCTTTAACCCACACCATCTTGTGCTGGCAGACGGTGTGGAGTTCTTCATCGGCCAGGGCTGCAAGGTGGGCCTCGGCGGACACTTGATGGGCCAGAAGGTGACCGACCAGGTGGCCGAGATGCGCTCGCTCCCGGCTGGCATCGACCAGCGCTCGCCGGCACGGCACCCGGACTGGCTGGGCCCGGACGATCTGGCGCTCAAGATCCAGGAGATCCGCGAGGCGACCGACTGGCAGGTGCCGATCCAGTTGAAGCTCGGCGCGGCCCGCGTCTATGACGACGTCCGCATGGCGGTGAAGTGCGACCCGGACGCGATCTACATCGACGGGATGGAGGGCGGCACCGGCGCGGGCCCCCATCTCGCGACCGAGGACACCGGCGTGCCCGGCATCGCCGCGATCCGCCAGGCGCGCCGCGCGATCGACGACCTCGGCAAGCGGGGCGAGATCACGCTGGTTTATGCGGGAGGGATCCGCAACGGCGCGGACATTGCGAAGGCCATGGCGCTGGGAGCCGACGCCATCGCGATCGGGCATTCGGCGCTCATGGCGCTCAACTGCAACAAGGACATTCCGGACGCGAACTACCCCGAGGAGATCGGCGCGGAGCCCGGCTATTGCTACCACTGCCACACGGGCCGGTGCCCGGTGGGAGTGGCGACGCAGGACCCCAAGCTGCGGGCGCGGCTCGACCCGGACGAGGCGGCGGAGCGGGTCTACAACTTCCTCCACACGCTCACCATCGAGGCGCAGCTCTTCGCCCGGGCCTGCGGGAAGACGAATCTCCACAGCCTCGAGCCGGAGGATCTCGCCGCGCTCACGATGGAGGCCTCGGCCATGGCGGGCGTGCCGCTGGCGGGCACCGAGTACACCGTGGGCGTCGAGGATTATCACCACCTCTGACGGGGGCGGGCCTCGGGGGCGTCGAGCCCCCGTCGGCCCGGCGCGCCCGGGCCGGGCGCGCGCACCCGGGGACCAGAAGGAGAGAGAGATGGCAGGGACCAGCTACAAGGGCTCCGAGATCACCGATGTGAACCAGTTCTTGACCGACGCGGCGGGGTTGGGCTCCGAGCGCGAGAAGGAGATCGGCCAGCACATCGGTTATCGCTACGATGTGAATCTCGTGCCGGACTACGGCCGGCTGACACCCTTTTTGCGGGATTACATCGAGTATATGGGGTGGGACGACCTCAACTGGCTCGAGGACGTGCATATGGGCTATGAGGAGGGCAAGCCCGCGGTGTTCGATCGAAACATCAACGGGTGGGTGCGGGTGCCGGATACCATCTCCCTGCCCGACACCCAGCAGGATCGGGACATGATCGCCCGCGAGCTTCTGGTGAAGTTCCAGATGTCGGACCGGAACCCGCTGGTGGCCCTCCGCAAGGCCTACAAAAAGTTCTGATGGCGCGGCCGCTCACCCTCGCCTGCGTGCAGTCGGTGCCGCTGGCGGAGATCGCCGAGGCCCGAGCGGAGGCCCTCGCGCTGGCCGGCAGTGCGGCGGAGCGGGGCGCCGAACTGATCGCGCTGCCCGAGTATTGCGGGGGGCTCAAGACCGAGGGGGGCGCGATCGCCGCCCCGGCCGCCGAGGAGGCGTCGCATCCCGTGGTGCGCGCGCTGGCCGAGTTGGCGGCGGACCGGCGGGTGGCGGTGCTCGTCGGCTCGGTCGCGGTGCCAGGGCCCGAAGGCAAGATCCTCAACCGCGGGCTTCTGATCGGGCCGGACGGGCGCATCGGCGCGCGTTACGACAAGATCCACATGTTCGACATACAACTCTCGGAGGCGGAGGTGTATCGCGAGAGCGCGCGGGTGGCGCCGGGGGGCGTGGCCTGCCTGGCTGAGGCCGCGGGCGCGCGGATCGGGCACACGATCTGCTACGATCTTCGCTTTCCGGCGCTCTACCGCGATCTGGCGCAGGCCGGGGCCGAGATCCTGGCCGTGCCCGCGGCCTTCACCAAGACGACCGGCGAGGCCCATTGGCATGTGCTGAACCGCGCGCGGGCGATCGAGACGGGCTCCTTCGTCCTCGCGCCCTGTGCCATCGGCCCGGTGCCGGGCGGCGGGGAGTGCTACGGGCATTCCCTCATCATCGACCCCTGGGGGAGGGTCTTGGCCGATGGTGGCGCCGAGCGGGGGGTGATCACGGCCCAGATCGATCTCGACCAGGTGTCGGAGGCGCGGGGCAAGATCCCGAGCCTGGCGCATGACCGGCCTTTCGTCTCGGCGCGCAGCAAGGGGGCGGCCGCGTGAGCGCGCTCGCCGGCATCCCGGGGCGGGCGATGGCGCACCCTCTCCGGCTCGCCTTTCTCCGCTGGCAGTGCCGGGTGCGCCAGATGGCGATGCGCCAGGGCCGTGGGCGCCCGGATGATGCCGTCACCCCCGCTCTCTGGCTGCCGGGGGCGACCGAGGCGATGGGCCATGTGATCACCGTGCTCAACAAGGCGCCGGCCCATTCCCTCACGCCTGAGCTACAGCACATGGTCCGGCGCACAGCCGACCCCGCGCAGCGCCGGGAGAAGGCGCTCCAGCTCTTCTCCGAGACCTATTTCCAGCGCCCGGAGACCTTCTCCGACATGCTGACCGCCACCTTTCCACCGGCATCGCCCGGGGCGGCCGCGATCCGGGCCGCGGGGGCCTGTCGGCTCGTGTTCGAGGCCTACGCCCAGCGCTTCGAGATCGCCGCCCGGGTCTGGCAGCTGGCCGAGCATCACCCCCTCTATCAGGCCACCTGGTGGCACAATCTCCTCTTCAACCCGACGCTCGCCCCCGGCACGGTGGTTCTCGGCTTCGAGCCGGATTGGGCCGAAAGCCGCGCCGACCCGGGCCCCGCATGAGAGGTCGCCGGGCGCCACATCAAGAACAGGGAGACAGATCATGACCAAACGCGTCGCCGTCATCGGAGCCGGGCCGTCGGGCACCGCCCAGCTTCGCGCGTTCCAATCCGAGGCCGCGAAGGGCGGGGAGATCCCGGAGATCGTCTGCTTCGAGAAGCAGGACGATTGGGGCGGGCTTTGGAACTACACCTGGCGCACGGGGCTCGACGAGTATGGCGAGCCGGTCCACGGCTCCATGTACCGCTATCTCTGGTCGAACGGGCCCAAAGAGGGCCTCGAATTCGCTGATTACACCTTCGAGGAGCACTTCGGGAAACCCATCGCCTCCTACCCGCCGCGGGAGGTGCTGCACGATTACATCGTCGGCCGGCTCGAGAAGGCCGGGGTGCGGGATTGGTGCCGCTTCCGCACGCCCGTGCGCTGGGTGGAGTACGACGAGGGCACCGGAAAATTCATGGTCACGGCGCATGACCTCAAGGCCGACCGGATCTACGACGAGGAGTTCGACCACGTCGTCGTCGCCACCGGGCACTTCTCCACGCCCAATGTGCCGTTCTTCGAGGGGCTCGAGAGCTTCAACGGCCGGGTGCTGCACGCGCACGATTTCCGCGACGCGCTGGAGTTCAAGGGCAAGGACATCCTGATCATCGGCACGTCCTACTCGGCGGAGGACATCGGCTCCCAGTGCTGGAAATACGGGGCGAAGTCGATCACGGTCAGCCACCGGACCGCGGCGATGGGTTATGACTGGCCGGAGAACTGGGAGGAGGTGCCGCTCCTCACGAAGGTCGAGCCAAACTCCAACACCGTGCATTTCAAGGACGGCACCTCGAAAGAGGTCGACGCCATCATCCTCTGCACGGGGTATCTCCACCACTTCCCGTTCCTGCCGGACGATCTGCGCCTCAAGACCGCCAACCGCCTCGCGACGGCGGATCTCTACAAGGGCGTGGCGTGGGTGCACAACCCGAAGCTCTTCTATCTCGGGATGCAGGACCAGTGGTACACCTTCAACATGTTCGACGCCCAGGCTTGGTGGGTCCGCGACGCCATCCTCGGCCGGATCGCGCTGCCCAACTCGAAAGAGGCGATGCTGGCCGATGTCGCGGACCGGGTGGCGCGGGAGGACGCCAACGAGAGCGACTACGACTGCATTCGCTACCAGGGCGATTACGTGAAGGAATTGATCGCGGAGACGGACTATCCGAGCTTCGACGTGGACGGGGCCAACGAGGCCTTCTTCCAGTGGAAGAAGCATAAGAAACAGGGGATCATGACCTTCCGCGACAACGGCTATCAGTCGGTGATGACCGGCACCATGGCGCCCAAGCACCACACGCCCTGGGTCGAATGCCTCGACGACTCGATGGCCGACTACCTCGCCGAGAAATGACGGATCAGCCGGACCGGGATTGAACCGCGGTTCGGACCGCGCCCTCACGGGGGAGTGGACGTGCAGGCGCCTGCCGGGCAGACTAGACAAAAATCGCACAGGGAAACGACACGATGAAAAAACTGATCGCAGCCTTCGCCCTTTCCACCGCCCTCACCGTTCCGGCCATCGCGGCCGACAGCTCCGACCCTATCATCATCCCGACCCACAATTGGTCGAGCCAGATCGTGATGAGCAATGTGGTCGGCCAGATCTTCGAGCGCATGGGCCTCAACGTCGAATACGTTTCGACCGACAGCCAGGCGGTCTACGAGGCCGTGCGGCTCGGCGACGCGACCCTCGAGATGGAGGTGTGGGAGGGCGCGTTCGGCCCGGCCTTCGAAGCCGCACTGGCCAAGGGCGGCATCGTGGAGGTGGGCGAGCACGACGCGGTGACCCGCGAGGACTGGTGGTACCCCTCCTGGACCAAGGAGGCCTGCCCGGGTTTGCCCTCCTGGGAGGCGCTCAATGAGTGTTCCGAAATGTTTGCAACCCCCGAGACCGGCGACAAGGGGCGCTTTCTTGGCGGGCCGGTGGACTGGCTGAAGCACGACAAAGAGCGCGTCGACGCGCTCGGCATGGACTTCGTGGTCGTGAACGCTGGCTCCGCCGCCGCGCTTTGGGCCGAGCTTGCCGCCGCGGAGAAGACCAAGCGCCCGGTGGTGATCTTCAACTGGACGCCCAACTTCGTCGAGGCGGTCTGGGAGGGCGAGTTCGTCGAGTTCCCGGAGTACTTCGAGGGCTGCAAGGAGGACGCCTCGAAGGGCCCGAACCCCGAGATGACCTATGACTGCGGCAACCCGGCCAACGGCTATATGAAGAAGGCGGCCTGGGACGGCATGGCGGAGAAGTGGCCCTCGGCCTACCGGGTGCTCGAGAAGATCTCGTTCAACAACGCGCAGATCGCCAAGATGGCCAAGCTGGTGGACATTGACGAGCTGGAGCCCGAGGAGGCCGCCGAGGTGTGGCTGGAGGAAAACACCGAGGTCTGGCAGCCCTGGCTCGAGTCCGACGGCTGATCCGAAACGTCGCGCGCCGGGGGTGATCTCCCGGCGCCGCTGCTCTTTGGGGGCGCGCATGTCCGACGCCGTGATCGCCTGCCGCGATGTGTGGAAACTGTTTGGCCCAGACCCCGCGGGGACCCTGGAACGCCTCGGGCCCGAGGCGCGGGTGGAGGCGATCCGCGCGACCGGTCATGTGCCCGCGGTGCGAGCGGTCAGCTTCGAGATTCGCCGCAGCGAGATGCTTGTGGTCATGGGCCTCTCGGGGTCCGGCAAGTCCACCCTGCTGCGCTGCCTCTCCCGGCTCGTCGAGATCACCGCTGGCGAGGTGGAGGTGGAGGGACGCGTGCTCGGCCAGCTCTCGGAGGCGGAACTCATCCGCCTCCGCCGCGAGCATATGGGCATGGTGTTCCAGAACTTCGCGCTTCTTCCCCACCGCACGGTGCTGGAGAATGTCGCCTTCCCTCTCGAGATGCGGGGGCAGGGGCGCCGGGCCCGGCGGGAGCGGGCGCTCGAGATGGTTCGGCTCGTCGGCCTGGAGGGGCGGGAGGACTATTTCCCCCGCGAGCTCTCGGGCGGGCAGCAGCAGCGGGTGGGCATCGCCCGGTCTCTGGCGATCGAGCCCGACATCTGGTTTCTCGACGAGCCGTTTTCCGCTCTCGACCCGCTCATCCGGCGTGAGATGCAGGACGAGTTTCTCCGCCTCCAGGGGATGCTCGGCAAGACGATCGTGTTCGTGACCCATGATTTCGACGAGGCGCTCCGGCTGGCGGACCGGATCGCCATCATGAAGGACGGCCGGGTCGAGCAGATCGACACCCCGGACCGGATCGTCCTCGCCCCGGCCACGCCCTATGTGGCGAAATTCACCGAAGACATCGAGAAGGCGCGGGTGGTCCATGCCGGGGCGCTCGCCGAGGAGGCGGCGGCCGAGGGCGCGCCGGTGCCTGCGGGGGCGACGGTGCATGAGCTCGCCCGGTCCCTCGTCTCGGATCCGCGGGAGCGCGTGCCGGTGGCGGCGGAGGACGGGCGCATCCTCGGCAGCTTCGCCCGGGAAAACGCGCTCGATCTCCTCTTCGGGGCCCGAACATGACCCTGGTGCTCGACGCCCCCGCCCGGCCGCAGGCGCCGATCCGGCTCGTAGGCCAGGGGCTCCTTCTTCTCGGCCTTGCGCTCGCGGTCGCCAAAGGGGTGCTGCCGGACGCGCTGGTGAGGTTGCCGGACTGGGCGGTGCTGCCGCTCGCGGATTGGATCAACGCCGTCTTCGCCTTCCTCCGCGACGATCTCGGCCTCATTCACGTGACCCGCGCCTTCGCCGATGCGGTGGACTGGCTATTGAACGTCACGGCCAATCTCCTCCACGGCAAGGCGCGGTGGCCTCGCATCGGCCCGATCCCCTGGACGGTGATCGCCGTGTCGGCGGGCGTGCTCGGCTATGCGCTCGGGGGATGGCGGCTCGCGCTCCTCGGCGGGGGCACCTTTGTGTGGATCGCGCTCATGGGGCAGTGGGACTGGGCGATGGAGACCCTCTCGGTCATCGTCGTGGCCGCGCCGCTCGCGATCCTCCTCGGGCTCGTCCTCGGCACCTGGGCCTGGCGGCGGGCCTCGGTGGAGGCGGCGATGGCGCCGCTCCTCAACATCGCGCAATCGCTCCCGCATTTCGCCTATATGATTCCGGTCGTGGTGTTCGTTGGCATCGGGCCCAAGGCGGGGGCCATCGTGACCGTGATCTTCGCCACCCCCCCGATGATCCGGATGACGCTTCTCGGCCTTAAGAAGGTGCCGCCCGAGGTGGTGGAATCGGGCAAGATGGCGGGCTCCACCGGCTGGCAGCTCCTGCGCCATGTCCGCCTGCCGACGGCGCGCAACGAGATCCTGGTGGGCGTGAACCAGGTGATCATGCAGTGCCTCGCCATGGTGGTGCTCGCGAGCTTTATCGGCATGCCGGGGCTCGGAGAGAAGCTCCTCCAGCTTCTCCAGGCGCTGAAGATCGGCCGGTCCATCGAGATCGGCATCACCATCGTGCTGATCGCGGTGATGCTCGACCGGATGTCGCGGGCCTGGGCCGAGCGCCAGCCCGAGCATCACGAGCCCGGCGTGCCCTGGTGGTGGCGGAACCGGCTTTGGCTCATCTGGGGCGCCCTGGTGGCGGCCTGCTTCGCGGCGGTCGAGGTCACCCAGCTTGCCGAAGAGATCAAGCGGCGCCAGGGGTTCTCCATCGGCCGCGAGATCGACCCGGTGGTGGATTGGATCGTGGTGACGCTCGATCCGGTCACCCAGGCGCTGCGGGCCTTTCTCATCACCCAGGTGCTGATCCCGATGCGCGACGCCTATCTCTGGCTCCCCAGTTCGGCCGTGCTGGTGGCGGGCGCCGGCATCGGCTGGATGATCGGGGGGCGGCGCTCGGCGCTCATCGTGCTGGGCTATCTCGGCTTCATCGCGCTTTCGGGGTGGTGGGACCGGGCGATGATCACCGCCTATATGGTGTCGTTCGCCGTTTTGGTGGCCGCGGCCATAGGGCTCCCGCTCGGGATCTGGGCCGCGGGGTCGGAGCGGCGGTCCCGCGCCGTGCTCCTGGTCTGCGACACGATGCAGACCTTCCCGTCCTTCATCTATCTCATCCCGGTGGTGATGCTCTTCGGGGTGAACGATGTGGCGGCGATCGGTGCCGTCATCGTCTTCGCGCTGGTTCCGATGACGCGTTACACGATCGAGGGGCTTCGCCGGGTCCCGCCATCCCTCATCGAGGCGGCGGATATGGCGGGGGCGAGCCGGTCTGCCAAGCTCTGGACCGTGCGTCTGCCGCTGGCCTTGCCGACGATCCTCGTGGGCGTGAACCAGACGGTGATGTTCTCGCTCTTCATGGTGATCATCGCGGCCTTCATCGGCACCCAGGATCTCGGACAGGAGATGCAGCGGGCGCTCTCCTCCACCGATGTGGGCAAGGGGCTGGTGCTGGGGCTCTGCGTGGCCTTTATGGGATTGATGGTGGACCATCTGGTCACCCGCTGGGCGGAGGAGCGCAACAAGGCGCTGGGGCTGGCATGAGTGTGACACCGGTTTTCGAGACACCGTATGAGCGCGCCGGAGTGGTGACCCCCGGGCTCCCGATCCTGCCCCCTGGGGTGGAGCGCCACCCAGTGCCCGGCGGTGGCTCTCGCGCCGTGGAAATCGAGGCTGGGGACGAGATCACGGTGCTCGACCGGGAGGGCCTTCAACCGGCGGAGCTCGTCGTCTTCACGCCGGACGGGCGGTCCGATCCGGGCGTGATCGGCGCGGAGGGGGGCGGCCCGGCCACGGGGCTCCAGGCCGCGCTTCTGGCCGACCGTTCGGGCGCGCGGGTGCGGGCCGCACTCGACCGGGCGGGGTTCGACCTCAGCCAGGCGCGGGCCGTGCGGGTCTTCGCCGAGGGGTCCCGGGCCGGGGACCTTGCCACCTTCCACGCCTCCGCCGGCGGGCTCCTCATCGTCTGCGCACCGGGCGGGCCGATGGCGCCCGAGGCCCAGGACGCGCCGACCGAGCTGGTCCTTTACATCCGCCGCGCCAATCCAGGCCGCGGCAAAGGCGGGCGCCCGGCGCCCCCGCCGCTCGCCGATCCGCTCACGGACCTCAACATCCAGCCCGGCGAGGCCAAGGGCTACGAGGTGCGCAAAGGCGAGTTCATCCAGATCCTCGACATCCAGGGCCGCGAGTGCTCGGACTTTCAGGCCTTCTCCCTCCGCGCGCTCGACAGGGGGCTCGAGCGCGAGATCGACCCCACCACCACGCGCTCCCTCATGGGCAGCCTCTACCCCGCGCCTGGGATCTTCTCGAAGTACTTCTCCGTCGATCACGAGCCGCTGGTCGAGCTGGTGCAGGACACCTGCGGGCGGCACGACACCTTCGGCCTCGCCTGCACCGCGCGCTACTACGAGGACCTCGGCTATCCCGGGCACGTCAACTGCTCGGACAACATCAACCGGGACCTGGCGCGGTGGAACGTGCGGCCGCGCGGCGGCTGGCCGGCGATCAACTTCTTCTTCAACACCATGCTCGACGACGCCAACGCGATTGGCATGGACGATCCGTGGTCCCGCCCGGGCGACTATGTGCTGTTGCGCGCGCTCACCGATCTCGTCTGCGTCTCCACCGCGTGCCCCTGCGATGTGGACCCGGCGAACGGCTGGAACCCCACGGACATCCAGGTGCGGACCTATCGGGCGGCGGAGGATTTTCGGCGCTCGATCGGTTGGCGCCCGACACCGGAGGCCGATGTGCAAGAGACCAAGGAGACCGGCTTTCACGCCGCCTTCGCGCGCCACACCCGCGATTTCGTGGAATACAACGGCTATTGGCTGGCCAACGCCATGCACTCCCACGGCGCCATTGCGGAGTACTGGGCCTGCCGCGAGAAGGCGGCGATCATGGATCTCTCGCCCTTGCGAAAATACGAGGTGACGGGCCCCGATGCCGAGGCGCTGATGGATCTCTGCGTCACGCGCAACATGCGCAAGCTCTCGGTGGGGCAGGTGGTCTACACGGCCATGTGCTACGAGCACGGGGGCATGATCGACGACGGCACGGTTTTCCGCCTGGGCGACATGAACTTCCGCTGGGTCGGGGGCAACGACGCCTCGGGGCTTTGGCTGCGCAAAGAGGCCGAGGCGCGGGGGATGAACGCTTGGGTGCGGAACTCGACCGATCAGCTCTGCAACGTCGCCGTCCAGGGGCCGCTCTCGCGCGAGATCCTGGGCGGCGTGGTGTGGACCCCGCCCACCCAGCCCACGTTGGAGGAGCTCGGCTGGTTCCGCTTCACGGTCGGCCGGATCCGGGATTTCCACGGGCCCGCGGTCGTCGTCTCCCGCACCGGCTATTCCGGCGAGCTCGGCTATGAGGTGTTCTGCCACCCCAAGGACGCGGTGGAGGTGTTCGACGCGATCTGGGCGGCGGGCGAGCCCAAGGGCCTCACGCCGCTGGGCCTCGCGGCGCTCGACATGCTGCGGATCGAGGCGGGGCTCATCTTCGCCGGCTATGAGTTCTCGGACCAGACCGATCCCTTCGAGGCGGGCATTGGCTTCACCGTGCCCCTCAAGTCGAAAACCCAGGACTTCATCGGCCGCACGGCGCTTGAGGAGCGCAAGGCCCATCCCCAGCGCAAGCTTGTGGGCCTCGACATCGCGGGCGGCCTCGTGCCGTCGAACGGAGACTGCCTGCGGATCGGCAAGGCGCAGGTGGGCGAGATCACCTCGGCCATGCGCTCGCCGGTTCTGGGCCGGGTGATCGCGCTGGCCCGGGTGGATGTGACGCATGCAGCGCTCGGCACGGCGATTGAGGTGGGGCAGCTCGACGGGGAGCAAAAGCGCTTGGCCGCCACCGTCACGAGCTTCCCGCATTTCGACCCGACCAAAGACCGTGTGAAGGGAAACTACGCCGAGGCCCCTCGCTGAACGCCGGGCGGGGCCTATCTTACCGTCATGAGAAACTGGGGGATCCTGCCGATGACCTTTCGCTTTGCCGCAGCCGCCTTCCTCGTCGCCATGTCCGTGGCCAGCCTCGCCACAGCGGCCGAGACCGAAGCGCTCACGGGCGCGCAGATCACCGCCACCGTGGCCGGCAACACCATAGAGGGCACGATGGTCGAGACCGGCCGCTACACCGAATTCTACGACGCCGACGGCACCATCAAGGGCGCCGACTACGTGGGCGCCTGGAGCGTGGAGGGCGACACCATGTGCTTCCAGTACGGCGAAGAGGCGCCGGATTGCTGGTCGGTCGGCAAGGCGGGGGACGAGGTGGTCTGGATCAAGGACGGCGAGACGCTCGGCACAGGCCGCGTGGTTTCGGGCAACCCCAACGGGTTCTGAGGGCGCTCAGCCCTCAACCTCCGCCGCCCCCGCGGCCTCCTCGGCCCGCCGGCGGGCGGCCTCCTCCACGGTCGCTCGGAAACGCGGGTCGTCGAGCGCCCCGTCCACCGCTTCTTGCAACACATCGTTGGCCACCTTGCGCAGGTCTTCGGTGCTCGCGAAGATCCCGGCGTCGAGGGTGACCATGCTGCCCTCCACCTTGTCGGCGCGCGATCGGGCTTGATGGATGGCGCTGTTCGTGGCGGAGTCCATCAACCAAACGTCGAAATCCGCATGGGCCTCCCGCCGGCCCACCTGGTTGCTGTCGTAGCGGATGACGGCGACCTGGAGCGTGAGGGGCGCTTCGCCCTCCTGGCCGAGGAGGTTCCGGGCCACCAGGCCGTCGCGAAACGCGTCGCGCACCACCTCTCGAACAGGCTTCGCCGTTTCAAGCGTCTTGAGCGGGTTGCCGAAGCCGCCGCGGATGGCGCCGAGCCAGGTCGCGCCGTGGCCCCGTTGGTCGACCACCTCGCCAAGGGCGACCGTAGCGGCCGTCGTCTCCCCCACGGGCACGACCGCGGCGGCGTCGTAGGTCACGCCCACAGTGGTGGTGGTGCAGCCAACCGGCAGGAGGAGCATGGCGGCGAGGCCGGAGGCGCGGAGATGAGGGCGTGTACACAACATGGTCCGACGCTCGGTCCCGCGCGACGTTCGGTCAAGGGGCAGTGTGTCGCGCGGCCCGGGAGGACCGCGCCGTGCGGCTCACTTGGAGCCGTTCTTGGCTTTCAGCTTCTTGTAGGCGTCGAGCTCGTGGCGGCTGCCCGAGACCAGCGCGATCACGCAAAGCGCGACGGCCACGGCCACCCAGATGACCTCCCAGCTCGAATTCGCGCCCATATAGATCGGGCCCGCGGCCTCGGCCCAGTCGGTGATATCGGATCCCATGATCTCTCTCCTCTCTCAGGTCATTCGGCCGGGGTGGCGGCGCTCGGTCCCTCGGGATAGGCCCGCCGCGGCACCTTGGTGAGGTCGAGCCCTGCGATCTCCGCGTGTTCGTCGACCCGGAGGAGGCCCGCCATTTTTAGGATGAGCGACAGCACATAGCCCGGCACAAAGCCGAGGGCCGCCATCACCACCGCGCCGATCGCCTGGCCGTAGAGGCTAGTCGTGGCCACGCCCTCGCCTTGGAGCGCCGGATAGCCGGATGCAAACACCCCGACCGCCAGAACGCCCAAGATGCCGAGTGTGCCATGGACGGTGACGGCGCCCACCGCGTCGTCGATCCCGAGCTTTTCGAGGGCCATCGCCGCGGGCTGCATGATCGCGCCGCCCAAGAAACCGAGGGCGAACGCCAAGGGCGGCCACCAGAGATCGAGCCCCGCCGCGCAGGCGATGATCCCGCCAAGGGCGCCCGACATCATCCAGAAGGGGTCGCGCGTGAACATCCAGGCGCCGATGATCCCGCCCGAGAACGCCATGAGAATGTTGAAGGCGAGCGTCGAGAGGGTCATGGGCGTGCCGTAGATTGTCGCCCATTTGTCCGGGTACCACGACCACGCCTCGCCGGGCACGATTGCGCAGGCCATGAGGAAGCCCCAGAAGCCGACGATGATCAGCATGAGCCCGATCACGGTGAGCGGCAGATTGTGCGCGTTGATGTCGTTGGCGGTGCCGTCGGCGTTGAACTTGCCGATCCGGGGCCCGAGATTGATCAGCACGCCGAGTGCGAAGAAGCCGGCCACCGCGTGCACCACGCCGGCGGCGCCGAAATCGTGATAGCCGAGCGAGGTGACGAGCCAACCGCCGGCCGACCAGCCCCAGGCCGCCGCGACCACCCAGGCGAAGCCGCCGAGGACGATGGCGAGGATCACGAAGCCCACCACCTGGATCCGCTCGATCACCGCGCCCGAAAAGATCGAGGCCGTGGTGGCGGCGAAGAGCGCAAAAGCGCCCCAGAAGACGCCTGTGGCGTTGTCGTCGAGATTGGGGCCCATCACGGCGCCGATCGGGTTGGCGAAGTCGATCCCAACCTGCCAGCTGTCTGCCGTGGGGAAGAGCCCCGGCTGCCAGGCCCAGTAGACGAACCACCCGAAGAAGAAAAAGGCCGGAATGCAGAAGGCGAAGGCGAGGATGTTTTTGATGCCCGAGGCCAGCACGTTTTTCTGCCGCGACGCACCCATCTCATAGGCCAAGAAGCCGGCATGTATGATCACCATCAAGGGGATGGTAATATAGTAGTAGACCTCGGCGAAGAAGGTGTTGTTGGACCCACCACCTTCGAGTTCTGCGACCTTTGCCGCAAGCTCTGCAAGTTGTTCTTCCATGGATTTTCCCTGTCACACGCACCGGTCGGCAGCTCGGGCGGCCGCCAGCCCTTTTCGGTTTTTCATCCCACGATCTTGACGCATCTCCGCCGCGGAAACCACGTCTTTGTGGAAATAGGACCGAAATCGGACCAGATCGGCCGGATTGGTCAGAGGTCGTCGGCGGCGATGTGGCAGCGGATGACATGGGACCCGCCGAAGCGCCGCTCGGGCGGGGTCTCGGTGTCGCAGACGGGCCCGATCTTGCGCGGGCAGCGCCGCTGGAAGGGGCAGCCGCGCGCCGGCGGTGCGCTCTCGGACACATCCGCCGCGACGAGGCGGGGCGCGGCGTCGGGATCGGGCTCGAGGACGGCGCCCAGAAGGACATCGGTGTACGGGTGGAAGGGCGGCGCGTACACCTGCGCGGCCGGGCCGATCTCGCAGATCCGGCCCTGGTAGAGCACCGCCACCCGGTCCGCGATGGCACGCACCACCGCGAGATCATGCGAGACGAAGAGGTAGGACGCGCCTTTCTCGGCCTGGAGCCGCGCGAGAAGCGCCAACGCCGCGGCCTGGACCGAGACGTCGAGCGCCGAGGTCACCTCGTCGCAGAGCGCGATCTCAGGCTCGGCGGCGAAGGCGCGGGCCACGCCCACGCGCTGCTTCTCCCCGCCCGAGAGCTGGCCTGGAAAGCGGTCGAGATAATGAGGGCCGAGGCGCACCTGCTCGAGGAGCATGCCCGCCCGGTCGCGAAGAGCCGCACCCGAGAGCCCGAAATAGAGGCGGAGGGGAGCGGCCAGGATCTCCGCCACCGTGTGGCGTGGGTTGAGGGAGGCGTCGGCGTTCTGGAAGATAATCTGCACCTGCCGGGCCGTCTCGCGGTCCCGCGCTTGCACCCGGCCCGGGAGCGCGCGGTTGCCGCCTAAGCTCACCGTGCCGGCCTTGGGCGGCTTGAGGCCGGCGATGGCGCGCAGGATGGTGGATTTCCCGGAGCCCGATTCGCCCACGAGGCCGAGGGTCTCGCCGCGGGCCAGGTCGAAGCGGATGCCGGCCACCGTGTCCGGCGGGGGTGTGCGGCCCAGCGCCTGGTCGAGAAGGCCGGGGGCGGCGTAAGTGACGGCAACCCCATCGAGGCTGAGCGCCCGGGTGTCTTCGGCGCGGCTCGCGCGCGGGGTGGCGGCAGGGGGAGCACGGTCGGCCTCGGCGTGGCGGAGGCAGCGGACACGCCCGTCGCCCACCGTCTCGAGGGGCGGGGAGGCGGCCCGGCAGGGATCGGCGGCGAGGGGGCAGCGGGGCGCGAACGCGCAGCCGGGCGGCCGCTGGCCGATCGCCGGCGGAAAGCCCGGGACCGCGGCGGGGATCGCGGTCTCGCCCAGGCGCGGGATCGAGCCGAGCAGGCTCCGCGTGTAGGGGTGGCGCGGCGCGCGGAGCGCCGTTCGCGTGGGCGCGAGCTCGGCCAGCTCGCCCGCATAGAGCACCGCGACCCGCCCCGCGACTCGGGCGATCACGCCGAGGTCGTGGCTGACATAGACCATCGCAACGCCGAGATCGGTGACGAGGCTCCGCAAGAACTCTAGGATGTGCGCCTGGGTGGTGACGTCGAGCCCGGTCGTCGGCTCGTCGAGGAGGAGGGCCTTGGCCTCGCCCGCGAGCGCGATGGCGATGGCGGCCCTCTGCTGCTGCCCGCCGGAGAGCTCATGCGGGTAGCGCACCGCCATCTCGTCCGGCGCGGGGAGGCGCACCCGGTCGAGAAGCTCGATCACCCGGTCCTCCCGGGCCCGTGCGCCGAGATCCGTGTGGAGCTCGAGGCTCTCCGCCACCTGGGCGCCGATGGTGAGCGTGGGCGTGAGGGCCTGGCCGGCGTTCTGCGGGATGAGCGCGATGGAGCCGCCGCGGAGCCGACACCGCTCAGCCTCCGAGGCCGCGAAGAGGTCGGTGCCGTCGAACACCGCGCGGCCGGAGAGGACCGAAAGCCCGGGCTTCAGATACCCCATCATCGCCAGTGCTGCCGTGGACTTGCCGGAGCCCGATTCCCCCACGATGCCGAGCGTCTCGCCAGGCCCCACCGCGAGGGAGAGGTCGCGGAGGATCGCCGTCTCCTGCCCGTCGCGGCCGACGAGGCCGACCGAGAGCGCCTCGAGCGCGATGAGCGGCCCGCCCCTCACAGCACCGCCGCCGAGGCCCGGTCAATCCCCAGCGCCTTGCCGAGGGCGTCGGCGAGGAGGTTGATCCCGATGATGAGCGAGGAGAGCGCGGCGCAGGGCCAGAAGACCGACCAGGGCGCCGTGGCCATGAACCCCCGCTCCTGCGCGACCATCAGCCCCCAGTCCGGCGTGGGCGGGGTGGCGCCGAAGCCGAGGAACGACAGCGAGGAGAAGGCGAGCAGCATCCAGGACCAGCGCATCGCGCCCTCGACGAGGAGCACGTCGGTCACATTCGGCATCACCTCGCGGATGAGGATGGTCCAGAGCCGCTCGCCCCGGGCTCGGGCGGCGGTGACGAAATCGCGCGCCGCCACCTGCATGGCCGCGGCGCGGGCGACCCGGATGACCGCCACGCCGTAGAAGAAGCCGAGGGTGGGGATGATGGTGGCCGGCCCCGCCCCGCCGATGGAGATGATGAGGAGGAGGAAGAGGAGCCAGGGGATCGAGAGGAAGGCGTCGACGATGCGCATGGCGATCTCGTCGAGCCGGCCGCCGACGATGCCGAAGAGGATGCCGGCGAGCCCGCCCCAGGTGACCGCGATGGCCGCGGCGGCGGCGGTGACGGCGATCGCCACCTGCCCGCCATGGATGATGCGGGAGAGGACGTCGCGGCCCAGGCTGTCGGTGCCGAGCCAGTGCTGGGCCGAGGGCGGGGTCTGGATGAGGTCGGCGTTTTGCGCCGTCGGGTCGTAGGGGGCGATCCACGGCGCGGCGAGCGCCAGGATCACATGGGCGAGCGTGAGGCCGAGGCCCAGCGCACCGGAGGGGCGGGAGGCGATGAGGATGACGACGCCCCAGGCGCGGGCGAGCGACCCGGGCCGGGCGGCGGCGGCCACGGCCATCAGTGCCCCCTCCGCCGGAGCCGCGGGTCGAGCGCCAGCGCCGCGAGATCGGCGAGGAGGTTCACCACGACATAGAGGGCCGCGAAGATGAGCGCGAGCGCCTGCACGAGCGGCAGGTCCCGGTCGTAAATCCCCTGGATCATCAGCGTGCCGAGGCCGGGGTAGTTGAACACCTTCTCGACGATCACCACCCCGCCCAAGAGCCAGGCGATGGTGAGAGCCACCACGTTGATCGCCGGGATGAGCGCGTTCGGCACCACATGGCGCCAGACGATCTGGCGCTGGGGCACGCCCTTGAGCCGGGCCATCTGCACATAGTCCGACGCCATCACGTCGATCACGCTCGCGCGGGTGAGGCGCATGATGTGGGCGGTCATCACGAAGGCGAGCACGATCACCGGCAGCACGAGATTGGGCAAGAGGTCGGCGATGGGCGCGTTGGGCGGCACGATGGTCACGGCGGGGAACCACTGGAGCGTGACCGCGAAGACGTAGATGAGGGCGGCCGCGGTCACGAACTCCGGCACGGTCATGGCGAGCACTGCGACACCGGAAAGCGTGAGGTCCGACGCCCGGTCCCGATTGATGCCCGCCCAGACGCCGAGAAAGAGGGCAAGCGGGATGCCGAGGAGCGCGGCGATGCCGCCGAGGAGCGCGGTGTTGCGGAAGCGCTCGCCGATCACCTCGGCGATCGGGCGGCGGCGTTTGAGCGAGATGCCGAAATCTCCCTGCGCCGCCCCGGCGACCCAGAGGCCGAAGCGCTCGACGGCCGGGCGCTCCAGCCCCTGCTGCTGGATGCAACGCTCGAGCCGCGGCCCCTGGGCGGCCCGCTGGAGGAATGAGGTGCAGACATTCCCCGGCAGCGCCTCCACGGCGAAGAACACCACCACCGAAACGAAGCCGAGCGTGAAGGCCGCGAAGCCGAGCCGCCTGAGGATGAGCGCGATCATGGCCGCCTCCGGGAGAGGCCGGCGCGGCGGGCGCCGGCCGTCCGGGTCACTCCGCCTTCTGGATGTCCTCGAAGCGGATCGTGAAGTCCTCGACCGCCGGCAGGCCCGAGATCTTGGCGGTGAAGGCGCGGCCCGAGTTGAGGTGGACCGGGATGAAGGCGCCGCCGGTCTCGAAAAGCGTGCGCTGAAGGTCGCCGTACAGCTCTTTGCGGGTCTCGAAGTCGAGCTCCTCGCGCGCGGCGTCGAGGGCGGCGTCGAACTCCGGATCGTTCCAGAACGTCTCGTTCCAGGCCGCGCCCGAGCGGAAGGCCTCGTTGAGGATCTGGTCGGCCGGGCGCTGGGACCAGGAGGTGGCCACGAAGGGTTCCTGCATCCAGGTGTCGGACCAGTAGCCGTCGGAGGGCGCGAGAACGAGCCTCACGTCGATGCCGGCGTCGCGCACCTGGGCCTGGTAGACCTCGGCCATGCGGATGGCGCCCTCGGAGATGTCGGAGACGAAGAGCTCCACCTCGATGCCGTCCGGATACCCGGCCTCCGCGAGGAGCGCCTTGGCGCCCTCCACGTCGCGGGGGCAGTCGATCTCGACGCGGTACTGGTCGCCCGACCAGACCGGATGGTCGCAGGTCACGATGTAGCCGCCCGCGCCATAGACGAGCTTGCCGAGGGCCTCGCGATCGACGGCGATCCGGAGCGCCTTGCGGACCCGGGGGTCGGTGAAGGGCTCCATCGTGGTGTTCATCACGAAGCCGACCCAGCGACCGGTGGGCACCGCCTGCATCACGAAATCGGGGGTGTCCGCGAACAGCGGCTTCTGCTGGTTGGTGAGCGAAAATTCGAGGTCGATCTGGCCGGCCTGGAGGGCGGCAATGCGCGCCTCCTGGTCGGCGATGGCGATAACCTCCACGGCCTCGACGCCCGCGGGCCCGCCGTAGTAGTCGTCGAAGCGGGCGAGCTTGGTGACGCCCTCGGGGTCGTAATCGACGAGCTGGAAGGGCCCCGTGCCGATGCCGGTTTCGCAGACCGTGGTCATGTCGCCGTTGCAGGCCGCCTCCGAGAGGATGCGGATCCGGTAGTCCATCACCAGGAGCGGGAAGTCGGCATGCGAGGAGGTGAGGGTGACCTTCACGGTGCGCGGGTCCACCGCCTCGGCGCTCGCGATGATGCCCATCACCGCTTTGGTGGGGCTGTCGATCTCCTCGGACTGGGTGCGCAGGAGCGAGAACACCACGTCGTCGGCCGTCAGCGCCGAGCCGTCGTGGAAGGTCACGCCCTCGCGGAGCGTGAAGGTCCAGGTCTTGGCGTCGGCGGAGGCCTCCCAGCTCTCGGCAAGGTCGGGCTCGGGTCGGCCGGTCTCGATGCTCTGGCGCACGAGGCGCGAGTAGAGGAGCTGGTTCATCTCATAGAACCGCACCGGCGAGATCGGGTCGAGGGACTCAGCCCCCGCATACCCGAAGCTGTGCGCGAGGCGGAGCGTCTCTGCCGTGGCGGGCGCGGCGAGGAGAGCGAGGACGGTGGCGGAGGCGAGGAGCGGTTTCATGGCGAGCGGTCCTGACAGGCGTTCCCGGTTTCCCGCCTTTCGCACGGGCGGATCACGCCTGTAAGACGCTCGCGCTAAACCTCAGTGACAGGGCCCGGCTCACTCCGCCGGCGCCGCCGGGGCCTCGGCCGTGGCCGGCCTGGCGCCGCGCCCGAGATGGGCGAGCCCGAAGGCCATGGGCAGGATGAGCGCGTAGCAGACGGCGGCGATGGTGAAGCTCGCATTGATCGAGACGAAGGTGCCGACGGCCACGGCCATGCCGGAGGCGAGCACCCCCGCTGCGCCGTTCACCGCCCAGAACCAGGGGGTCGGCCCGTCGTCCACCGCCGAAACGAGGCGCATTCCGGTGGGAAAGCCGAATCCGAGGAGCAGGCCCGCGGGCAGGATCGCAACGAGGGACACCAGGCTCCGGACCAGGATCCCCGAGCCGTCGAAGGTGGCGACGAGGGGCGGCAGCCAGAAGGGCGCGCTGGCGAGGAAGCCCGCGGTGAGGAGCGCCCAGGCCGCGAGCTTGGGCCCCGTGTCGAGGGGGATGCGCTCCGACAACGCCGAGCCGAGCCCGGTGGCGAGGATGATGCCGGCGAGCGCGATGGCCAGGCCGTAGACCGGGTGGCCGAGGAAGATCGAGAGCCGCTGCATGAGCGCGATCTCGACAAACATGAAGCCGAGCCCGATCAGCAGGAAGTATCCGGTGCCGAAGGCCGCGAGAGGCCCCTTCACCCGGCGCACCGCGGGCAGGGTGGGCAGAACCACCGTGACGAGCACCGCCATCACCGACACCGCGATGATGATAAAGAGGATGACGGTGGCGATCACATTGCCGCTGATGACGCCGCGCATGGTGTGGCCGCCGCGGAAGAGGTCGGGCAGGGCCGACAGCTTCAGCTGGTTGAAGAAGAAGGGGTTGTCGTCGCTCGGCGGGGAGAAGTTGAGGATCGAATCGTCCGCCAGGCTCTCGAGCTCCGCGGTGCTGGCGGCCCCCTGGATCTTGGCGATGACAGGATCGGTCGCGGGCGTGTCCGGCGCCATGAGGACGGTGTAGTTCAGCCGCTCGGATTCGGCGTTGAGCGTGGCGAGATCCGCCTCGGACAGCGGCGCGCGCGAGACGATGATGGTGGAAAGCCGCCCGGTCGCGGCCAGGTAGACATGCGCGTTCGCATCCTCCACGCCCAGGCTGAAGAGCGTGGCCTTGGCCAGCGACACGATGCGCCCGGTCTCGCCCGGATTGTCCGGCGCGAGCCAACGCGAGACGGTGAAAACCCCGTCGGGTTTCAGCGTCCCGATAAAGCGCTGCCAGCCCTCGATGGTGTAGAGCCCGTTCTCGGTGAGGGAGAAGGCGCCCACGCCTGTGGCCGCCCAGGTGTCGATGAGCGACATCTGCACGAGGTCGAAGGTTCGATCCGTCCGCGCGAACCAGCTCCGGGCCTCGTCGACCACCAGCGTGACCCCCGGCAGCGCGGCGAGGCTGTTGAAGTCCGGATAGCGCTCGGTGAGGTTGCGAATGAAGATCTCGTTGATGTCGATCCCGACGATGTCCTCGAAGCCGAAATAGTAGGCCGAGAGGACGTCGCGCCCGCCGCCGACCCCGATCACCGCCGCGTCGCCCCGGTTGCGGATCGCGTAAGCGAGGTTCGTGATGTCGTAGGCGAGGAAGGCGACCTCCTCCCGGTCGCCGGAGAAGCGGTACATGACCGTGCCCGCCTCTCCGTCGATGCGCATGCCGCGGGCCACGCTGTCGGCATACTCCTCGGTGGGCATGGCAGAGGAGGGGCCCCAAAGAAAGGGCGGACCGCTGCGCGGCTGGAAGACGTCGATCCGCGAGAACGAGTTCCACTCCGCGGTCTCGAAGTCGTTCGACATCATGATGTCGTTCTTCACCATGTAGAGCCGCGCGCCATGGGGGTAGAGGGTGGCGTTGGCGATCGCTGCCGCGGCGATGGCAAAGGCGATGATCCCGGCCGAGCGGGCGGCGCCCGGCAGCGCGCGGTGCGCGCCGGGCTCGAGGCCGGTGCGGAAGAAGACGCCGGCGAGCGCGGTCATGGCCGCGACGGCGAGCACGGCGGAGACGCCGTCCATCACCGACATCACCGCCAGCACCACGATGCAGCCCGCCGCTGCGCCCGCGAGATCGACGGCGTAGACCCGGCCGATGGGGTAGGGGCTCCGCGTGAGGGCGATGGCCACGAGGGCCCCGCCGATCACATACGGAAAGGCGAGCACGATCACCAGCTTCACCCAGACGAGCGCCGTGGGCAGAGGGGCGGCGTAGTCTGTCACGATCATCGAGTTGATGAGAAAGAGCCAGCTCACCACGATCGCGAGTGCGAAATACACCGAGAGCTCGGCGAGGCGCTGGGCGAGCGGCCGCGCCGCCACCCATTTCGGCGCAAAATACACGGCCAGCGAGCCCGCGGTCATCCCGAACATCGACATCGAGATCGCGAAAAAGGCCAGGAAGTACCAGGAGGTGACCGAGAGGATCCGCGTCTGCAGGATCTGAAGGCCGAGGAGCGCTGCCGCGGCCAAGAAGAGGCCGATATAGAAGCCGATGGGGGTGCGTGCTGCGGGTTGCATTCCCGGTCCCTCTCTGCCGGCGCCTGCCGCCACACTGTCGCCACGCAGGCGCACCATACGTCTTGTCGTCTACCGAAGCGGGACGGGAAGGACAAGCGGCGCGCGCCCGGGGCGGTTGCGCGGGCGCGGCTGTGGCCTTTCGGTCCCGATTGCGAGCGATTTTTCGTGCGGCAGCGCACCACGCCTCTTGCGCGGGATCGCGTGAAATGTCACGAACGCTAGAGCGAAGATATTGAACGAATCTTGCGCCAGGCTGGTCGATGATCCGAGGGCGCTCGAGAGTGGGAGACGGACGATGGACGGCGCCACGGATGCCCCGGTCAAGGACCTCTATGACGTCGGCGAGATCCCGCCGCTCGGCCATGTGCCGCCGAAAATGCATGCCTGGGTTTTGCGGCGCGAGCGCCACGGCGAGCCGGAGACCGCGCTGCAGCTCGAGGTGATCGACACCCCGGAGATCGATAGCCATGAGGTGCTGGTCCTCGTGATGGCGGGGGGGGTGAACTACAACGGCGTCTGGGCCTGCCTCGGGCAGCCCGTCTCGGTCTTCGACGGCCACAAGGCGCCCTATGCGGTGATCGGGTCGGACGCCGCCGGCATCGTTTGGAAGGTCGGCGAGAAGGTCACGCGCTGGAAGGTGGGCGACGAGGTCGTCATCCACTGCAACCAGGACGATGGCGACGACGAGGAGTGCAACGGCGGCGACCCGATGTACTCGCCCTCGCAGCGGATCTGGGGCTACGAGACGCCGGACGGCTCCTTCGCCCAGTTCACCCGCGTGCAGGCGCAGCAGCTGATGGCGCGCCCGCGGCACCTGACCTGGGAGGAGAGTGCGTGCTACACGCTCACCCTCGCCACCGCCTATCGAATGCTTTTCGGCCACCACCCGCATGAGCTCAAGCCCGGGCAGAACGTGCTCGTCTGGGGCGCCTCGGGCGGCCTCGGCTCCTACGCGATCCAGCTCGCCAACACCACGGGAGCCAACGCCATCGCGGTGATCTCCGACGAGGCCAAGCGCGACTTCGTGGTGCAGATGGGCGCGAAAGGCGTCATCAACCGCAAAGAGTTCAAGTGCTGGGGCCAGCTCCCCACCGTGAACACGCCCGAATACAAGGACTGGTTCGCCGAAGCGCGCAAGTTCGGCAAGGCGATCTGGGAGACCACCGGCAAGGGCAACAACGTCGACATCGTGTTCGAGCACCCGGGCGAGGCCACCTTCCCGGTCTCGACCTTCGTCTGCAAGAAGGGCGGCATGGTCGTGATCTGCGCCGGCACGACCGGGTTCAACTGCACCTTCGACGTCCGCTACATGTGGATGCACCAGAAGCGGCTCCAGGGCAGCCATTTCGCCAATCTGAAGCAGGCCTCTGCCGCCAACAAGCTGATGATCG
>CAYXPI010000005.1:0-40108 GCA_964467005.1 uncultured Limibaculum sp.
CGACCGCGTTGTGGCGCCCGACGTCCTCCATGAACACCAGCGGGCGGTCGGCCTCGCACAGCACCGTGCCGTGGATCGCGCCCGCCTCGAGATAGAGCGAGGGGGCCGTGTTGATCTTTCGCGCCAGCGTGTAGAGCCAGCTCGTCCGGACCTCGGCCGCGGGCAGGCTCAGCCCCTCGATCTGCTCCATCACGTCGCCGAAGACGGTGCCGACCGCGCAGCCGCTGGTGCGCGTCTTCTTCTTCAGCTTCTCCTCGTAGTCGGTGGCCCGCTCGGTGCGCACCACGACGACGCCGAGCTCGTCGTCATGGTCGATCCCGGTCACCCGGTCGTCGGCCCGCAGCATCCCCTGGTTGAGGAGATAGCCGAGCGCCAGATATTCCGGGTAATCTCCGATGGTCATGGCCGTCACGATCTCTTGGGAATTCAGGAAGATCGTGAGCGCGCGCTCCTCCACCACGCGGATCTCCGTGGCCGCGCCGGTGTGGTCGAGGCCGGTGACGGGACGGGTGAGGCGCGCGTCCTCCGGGCTGGGCGAGATCCGAAACTCCGACATGGGGCCGACCATCCCGCGGCGGGGGCGCCCCGTCAATGGCTGCCGCCCATCGGTGCCGGTGAGCCGGTCGATCACAAAGACCGACTGGCCCCCGGGCGCCATGGCCGCTATCCAGCTTCCATGACCGACACACCGACCCAGCCCGCGAGCGTCCGACGGGGCGCGGCCCGCGGCCTCCTGGCCACCCTCCCCGTGCTGCTGGCGGTCGGACCCTTCGGCCTCATCTTCGGCGTGGTGGCCACCGAGACCGGGCTCGATCTCGTGCAGACGATGGCGATGACCGCTCTCGTCATCGCCGGCGCCAGCCAACTCGCGAGCCTGCAGATCCTGGCGGACGGCGCGCCGGTGATCCTGGCGATCCTCGCGGGCGCGGTCGTCAATCTCCGCCTCGCGATGTACTCGGCCTCCCTCGCCATCTACGTGCGCACGGCGCCCCTCTGGCTGCGCGCCCTCGTCGCGGTCCCGCTCCACGACCAGTCCTACGCCCTCTCGGTCGCGCGCTTCGTCCGCCACCCCGGCGAGCCCCTGGCCGAGCGCCTCGCCTATTACTTTGCCGTCGGGCTCCTCACCTCTGCCGTCTGGATCGCCATGACCTATGTGGGCGCAACCCTCTCGGGCCTCATTCCGGCGGATCTCGACCTCCGCTTCATCATCCCCGTGGCCTTCCTTGCTATCGTGGCGCCCATGCTCCGGGGCTCGGCCAACGCCCTGGCGGCGCTCGTCGCGGCCGTGGTCGCGGTCCTCGCCGCAGGGCTCCCCTACGGCCTCGGCCTCATGGTGGGGGCGGCGGCCGGGATCGGCGCGGGGCTTGGGGTCGAGGCCCTCCGGCGCCGCACCGCCCCCAACGATGCGGGACGCGCATGATCCCGGACTGGAAGATCTGGGCGACGATCCTCGGCCTCGCGGCCGCGACCTATCTCATCCGTTTCTCGTTTCTCGGGCTCGTCGGCGGTCGCGAGGTGCCGCCCTGGCTCCGGCGCGCGCTCGGCTTCGTGCCGGCCGCGGTGCTCCCGGCCCTGGTCGCGCCCATGGTCTTCGTGGCCGACGGCGCCTGGACGCTCAACCCCGCCCTCGTCGCCTCGGCCGGCGGAGCTCTCGCCGCCGGCATTCTCACCCGCAACGTCCTGGCCGGCATCCTGGGCGGGCTCGCCGGCTTCGCGCTGGGCGGGCTCCACGGCTGATCGCCCGGGCCGCGCGCGGGTGGGTGGGCCGCCCCGCCGCCGGCCCAGCGCATCCACCCCGCCGGGGCAGCGCGCGGCCCGGTCTCAGCCCCGCAGAACGCCGCCCGTGGCCGCGCCCACCGCCGCCACCACCGCGGCCGACACCGCGTCGATCTTCTCGTCCGTCAGGGTGCCCAGGCTGGGTTCGAGCCGAACCGTGATCGCGACCGACTTTCGCCCCTCCCCAAGCTGGCTCGCCGCCGCCGCCCCGTCGAACACATCGAAGACGCTCGCCGTCGCGATGAGCCCGGGCTCGGCGCCCCGCGCGGCCTTAAGGATCGCCGCCGCCTCCGTCCGCGCGTCGACGACAAAGGCGAAGTCGCGCTCCACCGCCTGGAAGTCCGAGGCGACGAGCGCCGGCCGCGCCGTCCCTTTCCGCTTGGGCGCCGGCAGCGCCTCGAGAAACACCGTCGCCGCCACAGCGGGTCCCCGCACCCCCATCACGGCGAGCACCCGGGGATGGAGCTCGCCGAAGGCCGCCAGCGTGGTCTTCGGCCCGAGCTTGAGCGCGCCCGAGCGGCCCGGATGGTACCAGGCCGGCGCCTCCCGTGCCGCGCTCAGCTTCTCGACCGGCGCGCCAAGGGCGACCAGCACCGCCTCCGCATCCGCCCGGGCATCGGCAAGATCCACAGGGCGCCGCTGGCCCGACCAATGTCGCGGCGCCGTCGCCCCCACACGGAGCGCCACGGCCTCCGTCGCCTGCTCCCCGGGCTCGGGCCCTGAGAAGGCCGGGCCGACCTCGAAGAGCCCCACATCGCCGAAGCCGCGCGCCTGGTTCCGCGCCGCTGCCGCGAGCAACCCGGGCAGGAGCGAGGGCCGCATGTCGGACAGATCCGCCGAGATCGGGTTGGCGAGCTTGCGCGCAGCCTCCCCGCCCCCGAAGAGCGCCGCCTCCGCCTCCGAGACGAAGCTGTAGGTCACGCATTCCGCGAGCCCGGCCGTGGCGAGGCGCCGCCGGGCGCGCATCGCGCGGATCTGCGCCTCGGTCAGCACCCGGTCCTGCACCCGCGCGCTCGCCCGCGGGAGCGGCCGCCCCGCGAGCTTCGTGAGCGAGGCGACCCGCGCGATCTCCTCCACGAGATCTGCCTCGCCGTGGATGTCCGGCCGCCAGGAGGGCACCCAGACCTCCAGCGCCTCGCCCGCGCCGGTCGCCGAGAAGCCGAGTGCGGTCAGGATGCGCACCTGCTCCTCCCGCGCCACGGCCATGCCGACGAGGCTCTCCACCCGGCCGGGGCGGAGGGTGTAGCTCCGCGTCGTGTCCGGCACCTGGCCCGCGGTCACCACCTCCGAGGCCTCGCCACCGCAGAGATCGAGGATCATCCGGGTGGCGAGCTCCATTCCCTCGGGCGTGAAGGCGGGGTCGATCCCCCGCTCGAACCGATAGCGGGCGTCCGAGTGGATCTTGAGCTTCCGGCCCGTGGCGGCCGTGCGCACGGGGTCGAAATACGCCGCCTCGACGAAGACGTTCTCGGTGGTCTCGGTGCAGCCCGTCTCGAGCCCGCCCATCACACCGCCAATGCCCTCGGGGCCGTTGTCGTCGCAGACGAGCGTCATCTGATCGTCGAAGGCGTACTCTTTGTCGTCGAGCGCCAGGAGCGTCTCGCCCGGGCGGGAGAGGCGCACATGGATGCCGCCCGCCACCTTGTCCGCGTCGAACACATGGAGGGGCCGCGCCCGGTCGAAGGTGATGTAGTTCGTGATGTCCACCAGTGCGGAGATCGGCCTGAGCCCGATGGCGCGAAGCCGCCGCTGCAGCCAGTCCGGCGACGGCCCGTTCCGCACCCCGCGGATGTGGCGGCCGAGGAAGAGGGGGCAGGCCTTGTCCGCCACATCCGGCTCCAGCCGCACGGGCAAGGGCGCGGGATAGGCGCCCGGCACGGGCTCGATGGCCGGCGTGATCAATCGGCCGAGGCCCCGGGCCGCGAGGTCTCGTGCGACGCCGGCGACGCCGAGCGCGTCCGGCCGGTTCGGCGTGATGGCGATCTCGATCACGGGGTCGTTGAGCCCCGCATAATCGATGAAGCGGACCCCGAGCGGCGCGTCCTCGGCGAGGTCGATGATGCCGTCATGGTCCTCCGAGATCAGGAGCTCGCGCTCGGAGCAGAGCATGCCGTTGGACTCGACCCCTCGGATCACCCCGGGCTTCAGGTCCACGCCTGTGCCCGGAATGTGCGTGCCCGGCGGCGCGAACACGCCCACGAGCCCGGTGCGCGCGTTGGGCGCGCCGCAGACCACCTGCACCTCCACCGGCGGGGCGTCCGGGCCCTCGCGCGTCTCCACCCGGCAGAGGCGGAGCCGGTCCGCATTCGGGTGCTGCACCGCCTCGATCACCCGACAGATGCGGAAGGCGCCCAGCGTCACCTCCGGGTTCTCGACCCCCTCGACCTCGAGCCCGAGATCGGTGAGCGCATCCGTGATGTCCTCGAGCGTGGCCTCGGTCTCCAGATGGTCCTTGAGCCAAGCGAGCGTGAATTTCATCAGGGCCTCCCCGCGCCGCGCCCCCGCGGGCGCCGGCGCCCGTCTAGCGCAGATCGCGCGACCGGAAAAGGCTGCGGCAAAGGCGCCCCGGGTCGACCCGCCGCCTGCCGCTCCCCAAGCCTTTGATCAAAATCAAGGAGATGCCCCGTGGCGCGTCCGAGACTGGCGCCGAGCCTCGAGGAACAGTGTGTCTCGCGATAGGAGGGCCCGCGTGTCCAACGCCGATCTCACCGAACGCCCGGAACCGCTTTACGCCGACCGCGAGCCGGTCTTTCCCAAGGCGGTGAAGGGCACGTTCCGCAACCTCAAATGGGCGATCATGGTCGTCACCCTCGGGGTCTACTACGTCACGCCCTGGATCCGCTGGGACCGCGGCCCCTACATGCCCGACCAAGCGGTGCTGGTGGACCTCGCGAACCGGCGCTTCTTCTTCTTCTGGATCGAGATCTGGCCGCAGGAGTTCTACTACGTCGCGGGCCTTCTCATCATGGCGGGGCTCGGGCTCTTCCTCTTCACATCCGTGCTCGGGCGGGTCTGGTGCGGCTATGCCTGCCCGCAAACCGTCTGGGTGGATCTCTACCAGTATGTCGAGCGCTGGATCGATGGCGACCGGAACGCCCAGGTGCGCCTCTGGAACAGCAAGTGGACACCCGCCAAAATCCGCAAACGCTCGGTGAAATGGACGATCTGGCTTCTCATCGCCGTGGCCACGGGCGGCGCCTGGATCTTCTATTTCGCCGACGCGCCGACGCTGGCGATGGATTTCGTGACCGGCGAGGCCCCTTCGGTCGCCTATGTCACCGTCGGCGTGCTCACGGCGACCACCTTCGTCCTCGGCGGTTTCATGCGCGAGCAGGTGTGCATCTACATGTGCCCCTGGCCCCGCTTCCAGGCCGCGATGCTCGATGAACAGTCCCTCATCGTCACCTACAAGGACTGGCGTGGCGAGCCGCGCGGCAAGCACCGCAAGGCCGAGGGCGCGGACCAGCTGGGCGACTGCGTGGATTGCAACGCCTGCGTCAATGTTTGCCCCACCGGCGTCGACATCCGCGAGGGCCAACAGCTCGGCTGCATCACCTGCGCGCTCTGCATCGACGCCTGCGACGACATCATGAAGCGGGTGGGCAAGCCGCGGGGGCTGATCGACTATTGCACCCTGGCCGACGAGGCGCTGGAACGCGGCGGCCAGGCCCCCGTGCCGGCCTGGAAGCGCATCGTCCGCCCGCGGACCGTGCTCTACACCGCCCTCTGGGCGGGGATCGGCCTCGCGATGGTGACCGCGCTCTTCCTCCGCCACGACTTCTCGGTGACCATCGAGCGGGACCGCAATCCCCTCTACGTCACCCTCTCGGACGGCGAAATTCGCAACGGCTACACGCTGCGGGTGAACAATATGAGCGGCGAGCCCCGCACGTTCCGGTTGGGCGTGACGGCGGACTACTTCGTCGTGCCCGAGATCCAGGGCGAGGAGAGCCTCCACTTCGAGGTCGCCGCCAACGAAACACGCCGCATCCGCCTCTTGCTGACCGCCCCGCCCTGGTTTGGCATGCCGGAGCGCTTCGAGACGACCGTCTGGGTCGAGGACCCCGCCCAACGCGAGCGGATCGGCTACGCAACCCATTTCCGAGGACCCGAGAATGAGTGACTACGCCCCCAAAGGCCGGCCGCTGACCGGCCGCACCGTCCTTGCCATCGCCGTCGGCGCCTTCGCCGTCATCCTCGGCGCCAACATGGCCCTCGTCGTGGCCGCCACCGGCAGCTTCCCCGGCCTGGTGGTGAAAAACTCCTATGTCGCAAGCCAGGGCTGGAACGACCGGGCCGGCGCGGCCGAGGCTCTCGGCTGGGAGAGCCGGGTGGGCTACGGCGCTGGGCGGCTCCGGGTCGAGGTGACCGACGCCGAAGGCCGCGCGGTTGAGGGCCTCGCGCTCAGCGCCCTCGTCGGCCGGCCCGCCCGGGCCGCGACGGATCGGCGCCTCGTCCTCGCGCCATCGGCCGGGGGCTACGAGGCGGCGGTGGATCTGGCACCCGGCCGCTGGCGGGCCCACGTCACCGAGGCGGGCACGCGGGCCTACGACATCACCGCGCAACTCCACGTCGTCGCGGAGTGACCGCCATGGCCCGGGACATCGCAGCGGCCTCCTGCTGCGGCGGGGCGGCGGCAGCCCTTCCTCCGGCCGACGCGGCGGAGCGCTGGGCCCGGCCCGCAAGCGGCGGGTACCGGGCGGTGGACCTCCTTGTCCCGAGCATCCATTGCGGCGGCTGCATGGCCCGGATCGAGCGCGAGCTGGGCGCGGATCCCGGCATCGAGGCGGTGCGGGTCAATCTCTCGCTCCGCCGCGCCCATGTGATCTACGACCCTGAGCGGAGCTCCGTCGGCCGGATCACCGAGCGGCTCGAGACCCTCGGCTACGACGCCAAGCCCTTCGACGCCGCCGCCCTTGCCGAGATCGACCGCGACAGCAAGGGCCGCGACCTCCTGGCGCGCCTCGGCGTTGCGGGCTTTGCGGCGATGAACGTCATGCTCCTCTCGGTCTCGGTCTGGTCCGGGGCGGAGGCCGCGACTCGCGATCTCCTGCATTGGATCTCCGCGCTCATCGCGATCCCGGCCATGGCCTTCTCCGGCCGGCCGTTCTTCGTCTCGGCGCTCTCTGCGCTCCGCGGCCGCCGGCTCAACATGGACGTGCCGATCTCCATCGCCGTCCTTCTCGCCGCGGGCTCCTCGCTCTACGAAACCTCCCAGAGCGGCGCGCACGCCTATTTCGATGCGGGCCTCGGCCTCCTCTTCTTCCTGCTCCTCGGGCGGTATCTCGACCACCGGACCCGGGCCGCGGCCCGCTCGGCCGCTGCCGAGCTCACCGCCATGGCCGCGCGCTCGGCCACCCTCATCGCGCCCGACGGCACACGACGCGTGGTGGCGGGCGACGAGATCGCGCCCGGCAGCCTCCTCGAGGTCGCGCCCGGAGAGCGCATCCCGGCGGACGGCACGATCGAGACCGGCGCGTCGGATCTCGACCGCTCGCTGGTGACCGGGGAGAGCACGCCCGAGCCTGTCCGCCCCGGCGACCGCGTGCATGCGGGTATGATGAACCTCTCGGGCCCCGTGCGGATCCGGGCCGCGGCGACCGGCGACGCCACCCTTCTCGCCGAGATCGCGCGGATGATCGAGGCGGCCGAGCACGGCAAGACCCGCTACGACCGCTGGGCCGACCAGGCCGCGCGCATCTACGCACCGGGCGTCCATCTCATCGCGCTCATCGCCTTCGTGGGCTGGGTGAGCGCCACGGGCGACGTGCGCCTCTCGGTCAACATCGCCTGCGCGCTCCTGATCATCACCTGCCCCTGCGCCCTCGGCCTCGCCGTCCCCGCCGTGCACGCGGCGGCGGGCGGCCATCTCTTCCGCCGCGGCGTGTTCCTGAAGGACGGGGCGGCGTTGGAGAAGCTGGCGGAGGTCGACATGGTGGCCTTCGACAAGACGGGGACGCTCACGCTCGGCCTGCCGCGGCTCGCGGAGGGCCCGCCGACGAACGACCCCGCTTGGGCGCTCGCCGCCGCGCTCGCCCAGGGCTCGCGCCACCCCCTGGCCAAGGCGCTCTTCGATGCCGCAGCGGCCCGCGGCATCGCGCCCGCCGAGGTGACCGAGATCCGCGAGACCCCTGGCTCCGGCGTCTCCGGCTGGCAGGGCGGACAGGAGCTTCGCCTGGGCTCCGCCGCCTTCACCGGCGCCACCCCCTGCGACCGAACGGCCGTCTATCTCCAATCCGGCCCTGGCACAGCGATTGCCTTCCTCTTCGACGAGACATTACGTGAAGATGCGCCCGCGGTGTGTTCGGCCCTGCGTGAGGGGGGCCTCGACGTGGTCTTGCTTTCGGGTGATGCTCCCTGGCCGGTGGCCAGGGCGGCGCGCGCCTGCGGGATCTCGGAGCACCGCACGCGGCTCGTTCCTGCCGAAAAGCTCGCCGCCCTCGAGGCCTATGCTGCCAAGGGCCGCCAGGTCCTGATGGTGGGCGACGGCATCAACGACGCGCCGGCGCTCGCCGGGGCCAGGGTATCGATGTCTCCGGTCAATGCCGCCGATGTGAGCCAGGCCGCGGCCGACCTCGTCTTCACCGGGGCCAAGCTGGCGCCGGTCGCCGTCGCAATCCGCACCGCGCGCACCGCCCGCCGTCGCGCGATGCAAAATTTCGCCCTCGCCGCGGTCTACAATGCCTGCGCCATCCCGCTCGCCATGGCGGGGCTCGTCACCCCCCTCGTGGCGGCCCTCGCCATGTCGGGCTCATCCATCGTCGTCACGCTCAACGCCGTGCGCCGTTGGGATCTCGGCCCCTCGACCGGAGACCCGCTATGACCATCCTGGCCGTTCTCATCCCCGCCTCTCTGATCCTCGGGCTTCTGGGCCTCGGGGCCTTCCTCTGGGCGCTCAGGAGCAAGCAATACGACGATCTGGAAGGCGACGCGGCGCGCATCCTCTTCGACAACGACGACAAGCCGAAGCCCTAGCCGCGCCCCAGGGTCTCGATCGCCACCGCCGCGTAGAACACAAAGCTCGCGACCAGAACGAAGCCGTGCCAGATCGCGTTTTGGTAGGGCAGGCTCTCCCAAAGGTGAAAGACGACCCCGAGGGTGTAGAGCACGCCCCCGAGCACCATCAGCGTGAGCGCCGCCGTGCTCATCGCCCCGAGGATCGGCCAGCCCACCACCACCACCGCCCAGCCCATCGCGAGGTAGAGCCCCAGCATCAGCCATTCGAGCCGGTGCGGGGCGAGGAGCTTCATGAGCATGCCCGCACCGGCGGCGGACCACATGCCGGCGAGGATGAGCGCCGTGCGGTCTCCCCCGAGGAGCACGGTGAAGGGCGTGTAGGTGCCGGCGATCTTGGCGTAGATCGCCGCGTGGTCGATCCGGCGGAGCAGCTCGCGGAGCGGCGGCCGCGCCCGAACGAGGTGATAGGCGGCCGAGGCGGCGAACATCGCGACCAGCGACAGCCCGTAGACCGCCGCGGCGAGAGGCACCGCCGGGTCCTCGCGCCAGAGCGCGGCCAAGGCCACCAGCACAGGCGCCGCCACCAGCGAGGCGGAGACCCCCGCCACATGCATCACCGCGTCAGCCGCCCGTTCGCCCCGGGTGTAGCCCGGCAAGGCCCGCTCCGTACCGATCCTCGGCGTTGGCACCGCTCCCCCTCCATGTCCGCCGCTCGATTGACCGGCCCCGGCGCGAGAGGCTAACACCCGAGAAAGACAGTCGCCAAGCGGCGCCGACAGTCCGAAGGAACAACAAGATGGCGGAGCGCGCCCCCGCCCGCAGGCGCTCGCGCGCGGCCATGGCCGCCGGCGCCTCGGGCCTCGAGAGCTGGTCGCACGGGCCGAACAACGCCCGCGGCCGCATCGCGCGCGGCCTCGTGGTGCCACAGGGGCATCCGGGCTTCCGCCTCTCGCCGGAGGCGACGGTGTTCCAGATCGGGCCGGGTTTCGCCCGTCAGCTCGACACGGCGCTCACGGCCAAAGGCGTGCGCGTGACGAGCCGCGACCCCGCTTCTCCGCTGCCAGAGGTGCGGGAGAACCCGAGGCTCGGCCTCCTCGACAAGCTCAATCCCGTCTCGATCCAGCAGGAGCTCGATTGGGCCGCGGGCCAGCCCTTCCCCCGCGAGGTGCTGATGCCGGCGGGCGACACCTATGCCGACCCCTGCCTCCACGAGCGCGCGGCGCATGGCGGAATCGCCGGGCTCCTCGAGCGGCGGGCCGAGATCGGCCGCCACTTCGCCGGCGCCTTCCGGGCCGACCTCGTGGTCGTGACCCTCGAGCAGATCGAGACCTGGTTCGACCGGCGCACCAAGATCGCGCTCAACAACGCGCCGCTCCAACGGATCTATGATCAGGAGCCGGACCGCTTCTCGCTCCGCCGCCTGCCGGTCTCGGAGATCGGCGCCAATCTCAAGCGTATCTGCGCGCGCCTCAGATCCGAGAACCCGCGGCAAAAGGTGGTGCTCGCCGTCTCGCCCGTGCCGATCGAGCGCACCTTTGGGCAGGAGGACGTGATCGTCGCCAATCTGGCGGCCAAGAGCGCGCTCCACGCCGCGGCGACGGAATGCGCCCTGGCGACCGAGGGGGTGGACTACTTCCCGTGTTACGAGGCCGTCACCACCTCGGACCCCGGCAAGGTGTGGCACCCGGATCGGCGGACAGTGCGCGACGAGATGGTGTCGGCCCTCGCCGAAGCCTTCGTGGAGCGGTATGGCCTCTACCTCTCGGCCGAGAGCAAGACCGCGGGCTCAGCCTGACTTCTTGAGATAGACATAGAAGGCGCCGGCCCCGCCATGGCGTTGATGCGCCTCGTAGAGCCCGAGAATCCGGCCCGCATGGGGCCCCGAGCGGAGCCAGCGCGGCGCCGCGTCGCGGAGCACCCCGCTCGCCGGGCGCATGAAGGGCGCGTCCTCCCCGCCGGGTCCGCGGCCGCCCTTCCCGGTGATCACCAGAACGCAGCGATGACGCGCGGCGATCGCGCGGCGAAGGAAGGCGTCGAGCCGGGCATGGGCGCGGGCCGCGGTGAGGCCGTGGAGGTCGATCCGGGCCTCGGGCTCCCGCTCCCCTCGGCGCAGCCGCTCGGCGGTGCGCCGGTCGAGACCGGGCTCGGGGCGCCCAACGGGGTGGGGGCGGTGATCGAGAAGCTGGGCCTGGACGGCGGGGCGCGCCGGGCCCTCGGGCCGGAATGTGCGGAGTGGGCCCCGCGGCTCCCGGATTTCGGTCGGCTCGGCGCGCGGCCCTGCCCCGGCCTTGGCGGGTGCGCGGAGCGGCGTTGCCGTCCGCGCCACACGCTCCCAGATCGCGCGATCCTCGTCGCTCAGGCGCCGGCGCTTGGAGCCACCCGCCACGGCGCCGCCTCCGGGGTCATTCGCCGGTGGTGCTGAGCAGCCAATTGGGGTTGGGCGACCCCATCACCCGGCTGAATGTCCACACATCGGTCTGACGTCGGATCTCGTTCGGATCGCCCTCGACCACGCGCCCCTGGTCGTCGCGCACCGCCATGATCATCTCCCCCACGAAGCGCAGCGTGATGTCCGCCTCCGCCGTCTCCGCGTCGAAGCGCAGCGCGTCCACCTTGAGATCCCGCACGCCAATGAACCGGCTCTCGACCTTGAGCCCGTTCTCCTCCCGGGATTTGATCACACTCTCGAAGGTCGCATACACATCCGGTGTGAGGAGATCCTGCAGCGTCGCCCGATCGCCCTCCTCATAGGCGGTGAGGATCATTTCGTAGGCCGACCGGGCGCCATGGAGAAACTCCTCGAGGCTGAAGCCCGGCTCCACCCGGCGGATCTCGGCCATCGCGCTCCGCGCATCCTGGTCGAGCGCACGCACGGCGGCGGCCTCCATCTCGTCGTCCTCCCCATCTTCGGCCGGGCCGACACGGTCCCCGGGCACCTCCTCCGGCCCGCTGCGCGCCGCGCCGGTGGGCGGCTCATAGCCGGTGCGGGTCCCGATCACCGAGCGCAACTTGAACAGCAGGAACGCGGCGATCGCGAAGAGGACGATGAATTCGAGGAGTTGGTAGCTCATCCTGACGTGCGGTCTTTCTTCCCCAGAGGAATTTCGGAGCTGCCGGTCCCGGCGGTCTGGGGTTTGCGGGTGGCGCTGCCGTGGCCATCCATTATGTAAGCCGTCGTCCGGCCAAAGTCTATCGACGAGGGCGCGATCCGGGCACGGACGCGCGACAAGGCCGACAGAAAGGTGCTCTCATGTGGATGTTTCTCGCTCTGGTGGCGGTGCCGATCCTGGAGATCGCGCTCTTCATCGAGCTCGGCGGGCTTCTCGGGCTCTGGCCCACCCTTGGCGTGGTCGTGCTGACGGCGCTGGCCGGCGCCGCTCTCCTCCGGGCTCAAGGGTTTCGGGTGATGCGGGAGCTCCAGGTCCAGCTCGAGGCCGGGCAGGACCCCGCGGGCACCCTCGCCCACGGCGCAATGATCCTCGTCTCCGGCATCCTTCTCCTCACGCCCGGCTTCTTCACCGACACGGTGGGCTTCCTCCTGCTCGTTCCGGCGGTCCGGCGGGCCGTCATCGCACGGCTCGCGAGCCGTGTGATCGCGGTGGTCGCGGCCCGCCGGCAGCACGGGGCGGAGACCGGGCCCGCCGATCCGGGGGAGGCCACGGTCGAGACCGACTATCGCGAGATCGACCCGGAGGAGGAGGCGCCGCAAGCCGGCCCCAAGGGCCGCCTGGGCGGCCGCTGAGCCCGACCGAGCGGCATCCGGGCGCCATTGCCGGAGCGGCTGGCTTCTGCTAGGCGGCTCGCAACCGAGGACGAGCCGCAGAGCACAGGAGGCTTCCGATGACCGACACCACGGCGCAGACCCCCGAGGGGATCGACCTCAACAACCCGCCCGTCGCCCGGATGCTCGCGCATTTCTCCCGCGATCTCTCCTTCGAGAACGTCGCGGTGATGGAGGGCCAGCAGGTCCAAGGCAACCCGCAGATCGCGGTGAATGTCGGCATGGATGCGAAGTCGCTCGGCGACGATCGCTACCAGGTCAACATGAAGATCAACGCCAAGGCGACGTCGGAGGACAAGACGCGCTTCCTCGTGGAACTCGACTATGCCGGGATCTTCGCGCTGCAAAACGTGAAGAAGGAGCATCTGCACCCGTTCCTCTTCATCGAGTGCCCGCGCCAGCTCCTGCCGTTCGCGCGCCGGGTGATGGCGGATGTGACCCGCGACGGCGGCTATCCGCCGCTGATGATCGACAATGTCGATTTCGCGAACCTCTACCGCCAGCGCCTGGAGGCCGCGCGCCAGCAGCAGGCCGCGGGCGGCGACGGCGCGGAGCCGACGCCGCAGGTCTGACGTCCCGTGTGAAACGCCTGGGTCCGGTCTCAACCGGTCTCGGGCGCGGGGCGCCGCGCGCCGTGCCACAGCGCGTCGGGCCCCATCTCCTCGAGAAAGCGCGCATGCGCGTCCCGCTCCGCCTCCGTGATCCGCGGGGGCAGCGGCAGGGCCCGCGGCCGCGCCGGCGCGTCGGACCCGGCCGGGCCGTCCACCGCGGTCGCCGCTCGCGCTTCGCCAAATCCGAGCCCGTGCTGCCGCCCGCCCTGAAGCTCGAGATAGACCTCCGCCAACAGCTCGCTGTCCAAGAGCGCGCCGTGCTTGGTGCGCGCGCCGTTGTCGATTCCGAAGCGCCGACAGAGCGCGTCCAGCGAGAGCTGAGCGCCCGGAAACTTGCGCCGGGCGATCGCCAGAGTGTCCACCGCGCGCTCCCGCGGGAGAGCAGGCCGCCCGAGCCGGGCGAACTCCGCGTTGATCATCGCCATGTCGAAGGCCGCGTTGTGGATGACGAGAGGCGCGCTGCCGAGGAACTCCGAGAAGGCGTCGGCGATCGCGGCGAAGACCGGCTGGCCCGAGAGGAAGGCGTCGCCAAGCCCGTGGACCTGGAAGGCGTCCGGCGGCATCGAACGCTCGGGGTTGATGTATTGGTGATAGACCCGACCCGTGGGCAGCGCGTTCACGAGCTCCACCGCGCCGATCTCGACGATCCGGTGACCCTCTTCCGGGTCCAGCCCCGTCGTCTCGGTATCGAGCACCACCTCACGCATCGCCGTCTCCCGTGAGCCGTTTGAGCACCGCGGCCACCTGGGCGCGGGTCGCGTCCAGGCTGTCCGAGGTGTCGATCACCGTGTCGGCCCGGGCGCGCTTCTCGGCGTCGGGCATCTGATTGCCAAGGATGGCGTCAAGCGCCGCGGAGGAGACCCCGGGGCGGGCCAGCACCCGGGCGCGCTGGACCTCCGCCGGCGCGCTCACCACGATCACGTGGTCGAAAGCGCCCTCCACCCCGGTCTCGAAGAGAAGCGGGATGTCGCACAGGGCCACCGCCGCCCCATCGGCCTCGGCTGCCGCCAGAAACGCCGCCCGGTCCGCCGCCACCAAGGGATGGACCGCGGCCTCGACGCGCTTCAAGAGGTCAGGCCGGGCGACGACCTCCGCGCGGAGGCGCGCGCGGTCCACCCCGTCGACACCGACCGCGTCCGGCGCCAGGCCCGCGATCGCCTCGGCCCCCGCGCCCCCCGGCCCGTACAGCCGGTGAACCGCCGCATCCGCGTCCCACACCGCGACACCCGCCTCGGCGAACATGCCCGCCACCGTGGTCTTGCCCATGCCGATGGAGCCCGTGAGCGCGACGCGGATCATGCGAGGCACGCGGCGCGCAGGTCCGCGTCCACCTCTGGGTCGATCCCGAACCAGGCCTGAAAGGCCGGTCGCGCCTGATGGAGGAGCATGCCGAGCCCGTCCACCGCCCGCAGGTTGCGAGAGCGCGCCGCAGCGAGGAGCGGCGTCTCGAGCGGGGCGTAGACGAGATCGCTCACCACGAGCGCTGGGGCGGCGGCCGTGAGGTCGAGCGCGAGCGGCGGCTGACCGGTCATGCCGAGGCTCGTGGTGTTGACGAGGGTGCGCGCGCCCTCCACCGCGGCGTCGCGGCCTTCCCAGTCCACCGGCACCACGCGCGGACCGAACTGGGCGGCCCGGGCCTCGGCCGTCGCGCGCGTGCGGTTGGCGAGCCGGATCTCCGGCGCCCCCGCGTCGAGGAGCGCGTGGAGCACCGCTCGCGCCGAGCCCCCCGCGCCCAACACCAGCGCGGGGCCCGATGCCGGGTCCCAGCCGGCGGCGCCTTGGCGGAGATTCTCGAGAAACCCGACGCCATCCGTGTTGTCCGCTCGGATCGCCCCCGCCTCGAAGCGGATCATGTTGGCCGCCCCGATCGCACGGGCCCGGGGGGTGGCGTCGTCCGCGAGCGCGAGCGCGGCTTCCTTGTGCGGCAGCGTGACGTTCACCCCGAGGAACCCCGCCTTGGGCAACGCACGGTAGACCTCGGCGAAGTCCTCCGGTCGCACGGCGAGCGGCACATAGCGCCCGGCGAGCCCATGTCGGGCGAACCAGTGATCAAAGAGCCGCGGCGACTTGGAATGCGCCACAGGCCAGCCCATCACGCCCGCGATCCCACTCATTCGACCAGCGCCCCCCGCGCCCGCAAGAATCCCAGCACCTCGAGAAGCGGAAGGCCAAGGACGGAGAAGTGATCCCCCTCCACCAGGGAGAAGAGCTGCGCCCCCAGCCCCTCGATCTGGTAGGCGCCGACCGAGCCCAGGATCCCCTCCCCAGCCTCCGCAAGATAGCCCTCGAGAAAGGCGTCGGAGAAGGGACGCATGGTGAGCCGGGCGGTCCCCACATGGCGCCAGACGGGCGCGCCCCTCTCGGCAATGACGGCGGCGGACAGAAGCTCATGCGTCGTTCCCCGTAGGCTCCGGAGCTGGGCGGCCGCCGCCGCTATGTCCGCCGGCTTGTCGTAGAGCCGTCCCTCCGCCACCAGCACCTGGTCCGCGCCGAGAACGAGGCCTCCGCGCGCTCCGCTCACCCGGGTGGCCTTGAGCTCGGCCAGGGTGTCGGCAATGTCGCGCGGGCGCGCGCCCTCGGCCAGCAGGGAGGCCTTCACCGCGGCCTCGTCCATCCGCGCGGGCACGACCTCGATCGCCACGCCCGCGGCGCGCAGGAGCTGCGCCCGCGTGGCACTCGCCGAGGCCAGGGTCAGCATCGCGCCGCCTCCCGGCGTCGCCGGAGCTCGGCCTGCACCGCCGCCGCGGTTTCCTCGATCGAGCGGCGCGTGACGTCGATCACCGGCAGCCCGTGGCGCTCGAAGACGAGCCGCGCCTCCGTCACCTCCGCCTGGATGCGCTCGAGATCCACGTAATCCGTCATCTCCTCGCCGAGCGCGCCCAGCCGCTCGCGGCGGATCTGCGCAAGCCGCGAGGGGCTCGCCGTGAGGCCGATCGCGGGCACGCCGCCCTCGATCGCGGCCACGAACTCGGGGTCCGGCGGCCGCCCGGGCACCAGCGGCACATTCGCGGCCTTCACGCCGCGATGCGCGAGATAGAGGCAAGTAGGGGTCTTCGATGTCCGGCTGACCCCGGTGAGGATCACGTCGGCCAGATGCAGCCGAGCGCCGAGCGCCCCGTCGTCGAAGGCCATCGCGAAGTCGATGGCCGCAATGCGCTCGAAATAGCCGCGGTCCACCTGGTGCTGGAGCCCCACGCCGGATCTCGGCGGAAACCCGAAGAGCTCGGTCAACCGGGCGAACATGGGGTCGAGCGGTGCGAGCGCCGGGACGCCGAGGGCCGCACATTCCGCTTCCAGCTTGGAGCGGTGCTGCCGGTCCGCGAAGGTGTGGCAGACAAGCCCGGGCTCGGCGCGGAGCCGGCCGAGCGCCCGCTCCAGATCCTGCTCGGATCGGACGAACACGCTCATCTGCACCTCCACCTCGACCTCGAAGGGGGCGAGGCAGGCGCGCGCGATGGCGTTGAGGGTCTCCCCGGTCGAATCGGAGATGAGATGGATCGTGGGTCGCGGCTCGGCGGGCATGGGCACTCCTCGACTGGCAGAGTGGCGCGGATCGACGGTCGGGGAAAGGGCCCGCGCCTGTGGAAATCGGGGAAGCCGGGGAGGTTCGGGACTGCGACGAAGATCGACGGGAAAACCTCCAGATCCATCCCCTTGTGAGTACTTTCCTCCTCGACCCGGCCGCGCGCGCCCGCGAGCGTGCCACCCGGGGGGCTCCGGTCGGTTCGAGATGGAAAGATAACTTGTTTTCCAATGTCTTATCCGTTTTCTTGAAGACAGGTTAACGCGCCCTTTCCGCCGGATGAATGTGGATAACCTTGTGGGCAATCCGACGGCAAACGGTGATCCCCAGCTTTCAGGGCCCTACCAGTGTCAACCACTCTTTAAGAATCTTCTTTTGAGGGATAGGACACGGGCCATGAAGACCATGCTTTCCGTTCTCGCAGGCGAGAGCCTCTCGCCCCCGCCGGTCTGGCTGATGAGACAGGCCGGGCGCTACCTGCCGGAGTACCGCGCGACCCGCGCGGAGGCCGGGAGCTTCCTCGATCTCTGCTACACGCCGGAACTCGCCGAGGAGGTGACCCTCCAGCCGATCCGCCGCTACGGGTTCGACGCGGCGATCCTGTTCGCCGACATCCTCCTGGTGCCGCACGCGCTTGGGATGCACCTCACCTTCGTCCAGGGGGAGGGGCCACGCCTCGCCTGGCCGGGCGACGCCCCGAATCTGGGCGCGCTGAAGCCCCTCGACGAAATCGACGCCACGCTCGACCCCGTGTACGAGACCGTGCGGCGCCTCTCGGGCTCCCTGCCCGCGGAGACCACGCTTATCGGCTTTGCGGGCGCGCCCTGGACGGTGGCCACCTACATGGTCGCAGGCCAGGGCACGGCGGATCAGGGGCCCGCGCGGCGCTGGATGTTCTCCGACCCCGAGGGGTTTGGCGCACTCATCGACGTGATCACCGAAGCGACGATCCACTACCTCTCGCGTCAGGTCGCGGCGGGTGCCGAGGTTGTGAAGATCTTCGACAGCTGGGCGGGCGCGCTCACGCCCCCGATGTTCGAGCGCTTCGCCGTCGCGCCCGCGCGGCGGATCACCGCGACCTTGAAGGAGCGGCATCCGGGCCTGCCGGTGATCGGCTTCCCGCGCGGGGCCGGCGCCATGTACCCGACCTTCGCAACGACCACGGGGGTCGACGCTGTGGCGCTCGACGCGCAGGTACCGCTCTCCTGGGCGCGCGAGGCGATGGCGGGCAAGGCGCTTCAAGGCAATCTCGATCCCATGCATATGGTGATCGGCGGTTCGGCGCTCGAGAGCGAGGCGCGCCGGATCGTCGAGGCGATGGCGGGCTACCCCTTCATCTTCAACCTCGGCCACGGGATCACGCCCGAGGCTGATCCTGCCCATGTCGATCAGCTCTTGACCGCCATCCGAGGCTGAGATGCAGGACGCGCTCCTCGCCTTTTACGACTGGCTGAAGGTCGGGCACATCGTGTCGGTTATCGCCTGGATGGCAGGGATCTTCTATCTGCCCCGGCTCTTTGTGTACCACGCCGAGCGCGCGACCGTGGGCTCCGAGATGTCGGAGACCTTTAAGGTGATGGAGCTCAAGCTGTTCCGCCTCATCATGAACCCCGCGATGATCGCCACCTGGGTGTTCGGTCTTCTGATGATCTGGGCGAACGGCTGGGCCTGGCTGATGGCGAGCCCCTGGATGTGGGCCAAGATCCTGCTCATTTCGGCGATGACCTGGTTCCACCATTGGCTCGGACTCCGGCGGAAGGAGTTCGACCGCGACAGCAACACCCGCTCAGGCCGCACCTATCGGATCATGAACGAGGTGCCGACCCTCATCATGGTGGCCATCGTGGTTCTGGTGATTGTGCAGCCCTTCTGACCGGGCACCGTCGGTCAGCGGATCTCGACGCCGGTCACCACCGATCCGTCGGCCCGCACATAGGCGAGGCGCGAACCGTCCTGGAACATCTCCTGGCATTCGTAGGGGAAATCCTGGCTCCCAATCCGCACCTCGCGGCAAAAGCGGCCCTCCACCCACGCCCATGTGCCCACAGGCACCTCCCCGTCCACATCGCCGGTGAATGTCCCATCCTCGCGGAGCACGAAGCGATGGCCGTTGGGCCAGATGAGATCGCGCCCCACCACCTCGGCGCGAAAGACCTCTTCCTCGGTGATTGGCACGGCCGTCTCGGGAACGCCGGCGCAGGCGCCGAGGAGCAGAGCCCCCGCGGTCACAGGACCGATTGTGCGGGTGCTGAATGCCATCTCCGCCTCTCTTTGTCGTCGATACTTGTCGCAAAGGTAACTCCAGCCGCGGGATTTCAGCAAGAACCGCAGAGGCTTGAGTGCCGCTTCCATACGGATGAAGCTGGACAACTCGGCTCTCATGGCTTGACAACCCGTGTCAATCGGAGCATTAGGCAGGCTTCTCTCGGCGACCTCTCGCCAGCTGGCGTCGCACGCCTGCATTCCATCCCCCTCACCGTCGGTTCAGCGATGACCCAGCAAAAACTGTCTGATCTCAAGGCGAAGTCCCCCACGGACCTGCTTGCCCTGGCCGAGAGCCTCGAGGTCGAGAACGCGTCGACCTTGCGCAAGCAGGACATGATGTTCGCGATCCTCCGCGAGCTTGCGGATCGAGACGAGGACATCATCGGCATGGGGGTTCTCGAGGTCTTGCAGGACGGGTTCGGCTTTCTCCGCTCGCCGGAGGCCAACTACCTCCCGGGGCCGGACGACATCTATCTCTCGCCGAACCAGATCCGGAAATTCGGCATCCGCACCGGCGACACGGTGGAAGGTCCGATCCGCGCGCCGAAGGACGGCGAGCGCTACTTCGCGCTGCTCAAGGTCAACACGATCAACTTTGAGGAGCCCGAGCAGGCGCGCCACAAGGTGCATTTCGACAACTTGACGCCGCTCTACCCGGACCAGCGCCTCAAGATGGAGATCGAGGACCCCACGATCCGCGACCGCTCCGCCCGCGTGATCGACCTCGTCACACCCATCGGCAAGGGTCAGCGCGGGCTCATCGTCGCCCCGCCCCGCACGGGCAAGACCGTGCTCCTCCAGAACATCGCGAAGTCGATCGAGGTCAACCACCCGGAGTGCTACCTCATTGTCCTCCTCATCGACGAGCGCCCAGAGGAGGTGACGGATATGCAGCGCTCGGTGGCGGGCGAGGTCGTCTCCTCCACCTTCGACGAGCCGGCGACCCGCCATGTGGCGGTGGCGGAGATGGTGATCGAGAAGGCCAAGCGCCTCACCGAGCATGGGCGCGATGTGGTGATCCTTCTCGATTCCATCACCCGCCTCGGACGTGCGTACAACACGGTGGTGCCATCCTCCGGCAAGGTGCTGACCGGCGGTGTGGACGCCAACGCGCTCCAGCGGCCCAAGCGGTTCTTTGGTGCCGCGCGCAACATCGAGGAGGGCGGGTCCCTCACCATCATCGCCACGGCGCTCATCGACACCGGCAGCCGGATGGACGAGGTGATTTTCGAGGAGTTCAAAGGCACCGGCAACTCGGAGATCGTGCTCGACCGCAAGATTGCCGACAAACGCGTGTTCCCGGCCATCGACATCCTCAAATCCGGCACGCGGAAGGAGGATCTTCTGGTCTCGAAGGTCGACCTCACCAAAATGTTCGTGCTCCGGCGGATCCTCAACCCGATGGGCACGACGGACGCAATCGAGTTCCTGCTCGGCAAGCTCAAGCAGACCAAAACCAACTCGGACTTTTTCGAGTCCATGAACGCCTGAGCCCGCGCCCGCCGGGCCGCCGCTTGCATATTGACCGTTGCTCGCGTTTCCCGCATTCAACGATGGGTATTGACGGGGTCGATCATGACGTGGACAGCCAGCGTTTTGGCCGTGGTGCTGAGCTTGGCGGGCGCCGGATCTGCAGGGGCCATCACCGTGTCAGCGGTGGCCGACACCTATCTGCGTGGCGGCAGAAGCGCGGACACGAGTTTCGGGTTGGACGCCACCCTTCTGATCAAGAGCCAGGGCGCGCCGAACTTTTTGCGCCGGGGTCTCGTGCGCTTCGATGTCTCGGGCCTCGACCAGCTCGTCGGCGCGTCCTTCTCCTTCACGCTCGCCGGCACCTCGGGGCTCGACACCGATCTCCAGATCTTCGGGATGGACGACAGTTTGGGCGATGACAGGGACGAGCTCGGCATCACCTTCAACGACTCGCCGGCTTTCGGGAGCGACGAGTTCGCCGGGACCACGTTCCTCGGCTCCGTCTCCATCGACGATGGCGATCCCGCGGGCACCGTGCTGACGGTGGAGACCGATGCGCTCTTGGATTTCGTGGCCAACGAGGCCGGGCTCGACGGTCTCGTGACCTTCGGGTTGGTCTCCACCAACACGTCCGACACCTCGGTGCTCAGCCTGCGCGCGCCGGAGACTGGGGCCGCGGTCGGGCAACCGGCGTTGACCCCCTCCACCGTGCCGCTGCCCGCCGCGGGCTGGGTGCTGCCGGGCGATCTTGGGATTTTGGCCGCGATGGGGCGGCGACTGGCCTGACATCGCGCGCCGAGCCCGCGGCCGGCGCGCGACGGCCTGCAACAAGGACAGACGGATGCCCGTTCAAGCGAGCGAAATCGAGCGTCTTCTGAGGGAGCGCTTTCCCAACGCGAAAATCGAGATCCAGGATCTCGCCGGGGATGGCAACCATTATGCCGCGACCGTGGTCGACGAGGAGTTTCGCGGCAAAAACCGTGTGCAGCAGCAGCGTCTCGTGAACCAGGCGCTCAAGAGCATCCTCGACGGCAGCGACGCGCCGCTCCACGCGCTTGCGCTTCAGACGAGCGCGCCGGACTGAGGCGACCGGGCCGGGCGCCTTGCGTCGCTTGGCCCGTCTTCATATCTTGGGCGAAACGATCAGGATTGGCACGCGCCCCGTGTCGATGGGAAGATGGAGAGCCGAATGACCGATGCCGCGCAGCCCGCCGCCGATCCGGTGGCCCGGATGATCCAGGACACGGTGAACGCCAACGACGTCGTGCTCTTCATGAAGGGAACGCCCGAGGCGCCGCAATGCGGGTTCTCCAGTAAGGTCAGCCAGATCCTCGGCTTCGTCGGCGTGAGCTACCAGGGCGTGAACGTGCTCGATTCCGACGAGCTTCGCCAGGGCATCAAGAGCTTTTCGGACTGGCCGACGATCCCGCAGCTCTACGTGAAGGGCGAGTTCGTGGGCGGGTGCGACATCGTGATCGAGATGACGCTGTCGGGCGAACTCGACCAGGTGTTGGAGGCGAACGGCGTGCCCTTCTCGAAAGAGGCGGCCGACCAGATCCGCGCCCACAACGGCTGACCGGCCCCTGGGGCCGAGGGGGAGGCCCGCCCATGCAGATCTTCGTCGGCCTCGGCAATCCGGGTGCGAAGTATGCGCGCAACCGGCACAACATCGGGTTTATGGCGGTCGACGAGATTGCCGACCGCCACGGCTTTTCCCCCTGGCGGTCGAAGTTCCAGGCCGAGATGTCGGACGGCCGCCTCGGCACCGAGCGGGTGATCCTTCTCAAACCTCAGACCTTCATGAACCTCTCCGGTCAGGCGGTGGGCGAGGCCGCCCGCTACCACAAGGTGGCCCCGGAGGATGTGACGGTGTTCCACGACGAGCTCGACCTCACGCCCGGCAAGATCCGGGTGAAGCGGGGCGGCGGCCATGCGGGGCACAACGGTCTGCGCTCGATCCACGCGCATCTCGGTGAGAGCTACGCCCGGGTGCGACTGGGCATCGGCCATCCGGGTGACAAGGCAAAGGTGGCGGGCTATGTGCTCCACGATTTCGCCGCCGCCGATGCCGAGTGGCTCGACGCGCTGATCGCCGCGATCGGGCGGGAGGCGCCGACGCTCGCAGCCGGAGACGCGTCCGGTTTTCAGAGTGCGGTAGCCCAGGCGGTCGCCCCTGCCAAGCCCAAGCCCGCGCCAAAGGCCGAGCGAGCGTCCCCGCCCACGCCGCCCGCGCCCGAGGCGCCGAAACACCCCTTCGCGGCGCTCACCGGGCTCTTCCGCAAGGACTGACCCCCCGGGCTTGACCCTCTGGGGCGGCCATGCGAGAGGCGGTCGCGGTCGCGGCGGAGGATCGGCAGCATGGGCTTCAAATGCGGGATCGTGGGCCTCCCCAATGTGGGGAAGTCGACCCTTTTCAACGCGCTCACCCGCACCGCGGCGGCACAGGCGGCCAATTTCCCCTTCTGCACCATCGAGCCCAATGTGGGCGATGTGGCGGTGCCGGACCCTCGGCTCGAGCGCTTGGCGGAGATCGCGAAGTCCCGCCAGGTGATCCCGACCCGTCTCACCTTCGTCGACATCGCAGGCCTCGTGAAGGGCGCGTCGAAGGGCGAGGGCCTCGGCAATCAGTTCCTCGCCAACATCCGCGAGGTGGACGCGATCGCCCATGTGCTGCGCTGCTTCGAGGACGACGACGTGACCCATGTGGAGGGCCGCGTCGACCCGGTTGCGGATGCCGAGACCATCGAGACCGAGCTGATGCTGGCGGATATGGAGAGCATCGAGCGGCGGCTCCAGGGGCTCGTGCGCAAGATCAAGGGCGGCGACAAGGAGGCCCAGGCGCAGGACCGGCTGCTCCGCGCGGCGCTGGCGGCGCTGGAGGACGACAAGCCCGCGCGCACGGTCGAGGTTGCGGCAGAGGACGCGAAGCTCTGGCGCTCCCTCCAACTCCTCACGCAAAAGCCCGTGCTCTTTGTGTGCAATGTCGAGGAGGGCTCGGCGGCGGAAGGCAACGCCCTCTCGGCCCGGGTGGCAGAGATGGCGAAGGCCCAGGGCGCCGGCCATGTGGTCATCTCGGCCGCCATCGAGGAGGAGATCGCCCAGCTGCCCGACGCGGAGCGTGCGGAGTTTCTCGCCGATCTCGGGCTCGAGGAGCCGGGGCTCGACCGTCTTATCCGCGCGGGCTACGACCTTCTCGGCCTCATCACCTATTTCACCGTCGGGCCGAAGGAGGCCCGCGCCTGGACCATCGCCAACGGCACGCTCGCCCCGCAGGCCGCCGGTGTGATCCACGGGGATTTCGAGCGGGGCTTCATCCGCGCCGAGACCGTGGCCTACGTGGATTTCGTGGCGGCTGGCGGCGAGGCCGGGGCGCGCGACGCCGGCAAACTCCGGGCCGAGGGCAAGGCCTACCGGGTGGCGGACGGCGATGTCCTCCACTTCCTCTTCAACACCTGAGGCGCGGTCAGCTCACCGCCGCCCGGATCCGCTTGATGTCGTCATAGGCGGCGTTGATCTTCGCCAGCCGTCGCTCGGCCAGGCGGGTCGCCTCCTCGGGCAGGCCGCGGGCGATCATGCGGTCCGGGTGGAGTTCGCGCACCTGGGCGCGGACGGCGCGGCGGATGGTCTCGTCGTCAGCCTCGCGGGGCACGCCGATCACGAGATAGGGGTCCGTCCCCTCCGGCATGTGGCGCGCGCGGATGGCGGCGAACACGCTTTCCGGGACTTGGAAGATCCGGGCCACATCCTCGAGAAATTGCGCTTCGTGCGGGTGATACTCGCCATCGGCCATCGCGATGTAGACGAGCGCCTCGAGAAGGTCGGCGAGCACCCCCGGCCGGTCGTGGAACATCCGCGCGACCCGACGGGCGTAGAGGTCGTATCCCGCGACATCGCGCCGCGCGGTGTTGTACACGCGTGCGGCCGCCGTCTCGTCGGCGGGGGGGATGTGGAAGATCTGGCGGAAGGCGGTGATCTCGTCATGCGTCACCCGGCCGTCTGCCTTGGCCATCTTGGCGCCGAGGGCGATGACCGCGATGGTGAAGGCCACGGTTTTCTCAGGCTCGCGGCCCATGCGCTCGAACAGCGCGCTGAGCGGCTCTCCCGCGCGCAGGGCCGAGACGGCCCGCCTGATTCGCTGCCAGATGGACATACCTCAAGAATAGTCCGTTCGCCCGCGGTTGCCTCCGGAAACAGGTGCAACCCAGGGCGCCACGGATTGTCGGGAGCCCGGCTGCCCGTTAGTCTCGGCACCGAGAGGGTCCAAGGGGGCGGGCGTGCGCGAGAGACTGGCCGGCAAGACCGCCATCGTCACCGGGGCGGGCAGCGATCTCGGGCGCGCGATCGCCGAGCGCATGGCGGAGGCGGGAGCCCGCCTGATGCTGGCGGACGCCTCGGAGGAGGCGCTGGAGGATCTCGCGAAGGATCTGGGCGATACGGACGGGGTGGCCCATTTCTCCTGCGATCTCTCGGAGCGGCTGTCGGTCAACAACCTCATCGCCGCGACCAAGGACAATTTCGGCCGGATCGACATTCTGGTGAACGCAGCCCGCCGCTCCACGCCGGGCGCCATCGCGGACTTGAAGCCGAGCGAGTTCGATGAGGTTCTCTCGGAGAATGTGCGCTCTGTGTTCATTCTCGCCCAGGCGGTGGCCAAGAAGATGGTGGCCCAAGCGGAGGCCGATCCCGAGTTTTCCGGGGCGATGGTCAACATCACCTCGATCGCCGCACAGCGGACGGTGCCGGAGCTCTTCGCCTATTCCGTGGCTTGCGCGGCGCTCGACCAGCTCACGCGTTCCATGGCCTCGGGCCTTGCGGAGCATCGGATCCGGGTGAACGGCGTGGCGCTCGGATCGGTGATGACGGCCAATCTCAGAGCGGCGTTCCGGGAAAGGTCTGAGCTTCGGGATGAGATGGTGCGCGTCACACCCCTCGGTCGGATCGGCGAAGTGGACGAGGCGGCGACCGCAGTAACGTATCTCGCCTCGGACGAGGCAAGCTTCATCACGGGACAGATCCTGGCGGTGGACGGGGGGCGGACGGTTCTTGACCCCCTGGCCTCGCCGGTGCGCTGAGCCTCAGCGCGACCGAGGCCGCGGCCGATCCTTCACCCGCACAGGCACCCGGGTCGGCTCCTCACGGCCACCGAGCGCCGCTGCGGCGGCAGCGGCCGCCAAACCTGCAATCGCGATGACGATCACTTCCATCATGTGCTCCCTCACAGACGCACCTAAAGGTAGGCGCTGAAGACACGCTCCGCCAGTATGTGACGGGAATTTCCTCCGAGGAGTTGACCATGGCCGACGGGCACAGCGCCGCACTCTGGGATTTTTGGATCGACCGCGGCGGCACCTTCACCGATGTGGTGGCCCGGCGACCGGACGGGACGCTCGAGACGACGAAGCTGCTCTCGGACAATCCGGAGCGCTACGCCGACGCGGCCCTGCACGCGATTCGTCGGTGTCTGGGCCTCGCGCCGGAGGCGGCGATCCCTGCCGAGCGGATCGGGCGGATCAAGATGGGGACGACGGTGGCGACCAACGCGCTCCTCGAAAGGAAAGGCGCACGCACGGCGCTCGTCACCACCCGGGGGCTCGGCGATCAGCTCCGCCTCGCCTATCAGCACCGGCCGGATCTCTTCGCGCGCGAGATCGTGCTGCCGGAGATGCTTTACGAGCGGGTGATCGAGGCGGAAGAACGGGTGCGGGTCGACGGGACGGTGGAGCGGCCGCTCGACGAGGCGGCGCTCCGCCACGCGCTGGCAGCGGCCCTGGCCGACGGAATCTGCGCCGTCGCGGTGGTGTTCGTCCACGGCTACCGGCACCGGGAGCACGAGGCACGAGCCGGCGCCATCGCCCGGGAGATGGGGTTTGCCCAGGTCTCGGTCAGCCACGAGGTCTCGCCGCTCATGAAGATGGTGAGCCGGGGCGACACGACGGTGGTGGATGCCTATCTCTCGCCGATCCTGCGCGCCTATGTCGATCGGGTCGCCGCGGCTTTCGAGGGGGACGGTGCGGCGAAGCTCATGTTCATGCAGTCCTCGGGCGGTCTCACGGACGCGCGGCGCTTCCAGGGGAAGGATGCGATCCTCTCCGGCCCCGCGGGCGGCGTGGTGGGCGCGGTGGCGACCGCCAAGATCGCGGGCTTCGAGCGGATCATCGGCTTCGATATGGGCGGCACCTCCACCGATGTTTGCCATTTCGCCGGGGAGTTCGAGCGGGTGCTGAGCTCCACCGTGGCGGGCGTGCGGATCACCGCGCCGATGATGGACATCCACACGGTGGCAGCGGGGGGCGGCTCGCGCATCACCTATGACGGCACGCGCCTGCGCGTCGGCCCCGAGAGCGCCGGCGCCCATCCCGGCCCCGCCTGCTATGGCCGCGGCGGGCCGCTGGCGGTGACGGATGCGAATGTCGTCACCGGTCGCCTCCGGCCCGAGTTCTTTCCCGCGATCTTCGGCGCAGAGGGGGATCGGCCGCTCGACGCCGAGGCCGCCCGCGCCGCCTTCGCCCGCCTGGCCGCCGAGGCCGGGAAGCCGGTGGAGGAGCTCGCCGAGGGGTGCCTGCGCATCGCGGTCGAGAACATGGCCAACGCCATCAAGAAGATCAGCGTGCAGCAGGGCCACGACGTGACCGCCTACACCCTCTGCGTGTTCGGCGGGGCGGGGGCGCAGCACGCCTGCGCCATCGCCGACACACTGGGGATGACCACCTGCCTCGTGCACCCGATGGCCTCGCTCCTCTCGGCCTATGGCATGGGGCTCGCCGACATCCGGGCGAGCCGGCAGGAGGCCGTGGAGGCCGAGCTCGACGATCCTGCGCGTCTGTCCGCCGCCGCCGTGCTCGACCGGTTGGGGGTGGAGGCCGCGGGCGAGGTGGAGGCGCAGGGGGTGTCGCCGAGCCAGGTGCGGCTCGTGCCCGTGCTTCTGCTCAAGGTCGCGGGCACGGACACCGCGCTGCCGGTGCCGTTCGGGACCCTCGACGAGGTCCGCGCGCGCTTTTCGGAGGCCCATCGCAGCCGCTTCGGCTTCGATGCGGGCGCGGCCACGCTGGTGATCGAGGCCGTGAGCATGGAGGCCATCGGGCGCGCCGCCGATCTCTCCGAGCCCGAGCACCCCCTCGCGCCGCGCCCGGAGGCCGAGATCGCGACCGCGCGGGAGGCGGAGGTTTTCGTCGGCGGTGCCTGGACGCGGGCCCGCTTCGTCCGCCGCGAGGCCATGCGGCCGGGCGACACGCTTTCCGGCCCCGCGGTGCTCGTTGAGCCGCACACGGTGATCCTGGTCGAGCCCGGTTGGCGGGCCGAGATCACGGCGCACGATCATGTGGTGCTCCGCCGGGTCGAGGTGCTCCGGAGCCGCGCCATCGGCACGGAGGCCGATCCGGTGATGCTCGAGGTTTTCAACAACCTCACCATGTCGGTCGCCGAGCAGATGGGCGCGGTGCTCGAGAACACGGCGAAGTCGGTCACGATCAAGGAGCGGCTGGATTTCTCCTGCGCGGTGTTCGACGCCGCCGGAGATCTCGTGGCCAACGCGCCGCATATGCCGGTGCATCTGGGCTCGATGTCCGCCTCGGTGAAAACGATCATCGCCCAGAACCCCGCGATGCGGCCGGGCGATGTATATGTGCTGAACGCGCCCTACAATGGCGGCACGCATCTGCCGGACGTCACGGTGGTGACACCCGTCTGGGACGATGACGGGAGCCGCGTGCTCTTCTACACCTCCGCCCGCGGGCACCACACGGATATCGGCGGGCTCACCCCGGGCTCGGCCCCCCCGGACAGCCGCGTGGTGGAGGATGAGGGCGTTCTCATCGACAATTTCAAGCTGGTGGACGGAGCGACGGGGGCGTTCCGCGAGGCTGAGATGCGCGCCATCCTCGCCGCCGCCAAGCATCCCGCCCGGGCGCCGGACATCAACATCGCCGACCTCAAGGCCCAGGTCGCGGCCTGCGAGAAGGGTGCCGCGGAACTCCGCCGAATTGTCGCGCATTTCGGGCTGGAGGTGGTCGAGGCCTATTTCGCCCATGTGCAAGACAACGCGGAGGAGCTCGTCCGCCGCCGGATTCTGGCGCTCAAGGACGCGGACTTCACCTATGAGATGGATCCGGGCTTCGACGGCGAGCCCAGGGCGATCCGGCTCAAGATCACGGTGGACCACAACGCCCGGGCCGCGCGGATCGACTTCACGGGGTCCACGGCGCAGCTGGCCACCAACTACAACGCGCCGGAGCCCGTGACCCGGGCCGCGGTGCTCTATGTTTTCCGGTGCTTGGTCGACGATCAGATCCCGATGAACGAGGGCGTGATGCGGCCGCTCGAGGTGGTGCTGCCGGAGGGGACGATGCTCTCGCCCCGCTACCCGGCCGCCGTGATCGCGGGCAACACGGAGACCTCGCAGGCGGTCACCTCGGCGCTGTTCCTGGCCCTCGGCGTGCAGGCGGCGGCGCAGTCCACCATGAACAACACCACCTGGGGCACCGACCGCTACCAGTATTACGAGACCATCTGCGGCGGGGCGGGCGCCGGGTACCGAAACGACGGCTCTGGCCATCCCGGCGCCTCGGCCGTGCACACGCACATGACCAATTCCCGGCTGACCGATCCCGAGGTTCTCGAATGGCGCTTCCCCGTGGTCCTGGAGCGCTTTGCCATCCGCCATGGCACGGGGGGTGTGGGCCGCTGGCCGGGAGGCGACGGCGCGGTGCGGCGGATTCGCTTTCTCGAGCCGATGACGATCGCGATCCTCTCGGGCCACCGGATTGTGCCGCCGCCGGGCCTCGACGGCGGCGGGCCCGGAGCGACCGGGCGGAGCCGGGTGATCCGCGGGGACGGGACGGAGGAGGCGCTCGCCTCGGCCGACAAGCGGGAGGTCGCGGCCGGGGATGTCTGGCTTCTCGAGACCCCGGGGGGCGGCGCGTGCGGCCGGGGGTGAGCGTGGAGGCGCGGCTCCGCCCCGCGTCTCCGGCGGATCTCGAGGCGCTGGTGGCGGTGTGGTCCGCGGCGGCGCGGGCGGCGCATCCCTTCCTGCCCGGTGAGGGGCGCGGGTCTCGGGCGCGGGACGTGCGCAGCCATCACCTGCCCCGGGCCGACACGCTCTTGGCCGAGGCTGCGGGGGTTCCGGTCGGGTTCGCCGCGGTTGCGGGCGCGGAGCTTGCGGGCCTTTACGTTCGGCCGGACTGGCAGGGCCTCGGCCTCGGCACGCGCCTCCTCGCTGCGGCGCAAGCCGGGCGGGAGCCCCTCACCGCCACAGTGTTCCTCCGCAGCCGGGCGCCCCGGTTCTACGCCGCCAGAGGGTTCCGCGAGATCGGCCGAGGGATCGACGTCGAGACCGGCGAGCCCGTGCTGCGCCTCCGGTCCGGGAGCGGGATATGAGCCTCCTCGCCTGGGCGGGGCTCGCACTCACGGCGCTCGCTCTTGCGCTCGTGGGCTGGTGCGCCCTCAGGGCCGCGCGCATCTCGAAGGCCGGGCTCTCGGACGAGGCGGCGGCGGCCGAGATGCGGCGCGTGATCACGCTCAACGGCATCGCGATGGTCGTCGCGGTTTTCGGCCTCGGCCTCCTCCTCCTCGGCCTCCTCTTCTGAGGTCAGGCGAGCGTGCGGAACGAGCCCTGATGGTAGAGAAGGGCCGCGCCCTCATGCATCGAGAAGCCGAGCACCCGGCCCATCAGAATGTCGTGGTCGCCCGCCTCCATGCGCTGATGCATCGCGCAGTCGAAGATCGCGAGCGAGCCCTCGATGAGGGGAGCGCCCTGCTGGCCCGGCTGCCAAACCGTGGGCCCGAACTTGTCCGCCCCCCGGCTGGCGAAGCGCTTGGCGGTTTCCTCCTGCCCCACTTCGAGCACATTGACTGCAAAGCTCTCGGTCTCGCAGAAGATGCCATAGCTCGCCGCGGTGTGCGCGAGGCAGACGAGAAGAAGCGGCGGCTCGAGCGAGACGCTCGTGAACGAGTTGGCGGTGAAGCCCACCGGCGTCCCGTCCGTCGCCCGGGCGGTGACGATGGTGACCCCGGTCGCGAACGTGCCGAGCGCGCGGCGGAGCGCGCCTTTGTCCTCCGGGGTCTCCACCTGCATCGCCCTCACCCTCGCGCCGTTGTGCGGGACAGCATCGCCCCCATGGGTGATGTGGCGCGGGGGCCCCGGGGTCAAGGGCAGCGCCTCGCCCGGGCGCCGCTCCTGTGCTAGCAGGTTCCGGGGCGCAACAGCGGGGAGCTCTGGCATGACGACGCGGCGCGCGGCGCCCGCCCCGGAGCTCGGCCCCCGGGCGCGGGCTTACCGGATCGGCACGGTTGCGCTCGTGCTCCTCGCGGCCTTCGGCGTCGCCCTGCCACAGCAGCTCGTGGACCCGTTCCTCCGGCACGACGACTACCCGGTGATGCTGGGTCTCGCCGATCTTTACTGGTGGAAGACCTTCGCCAAGGGGCGCTGGGTGACCTGGCTCTGGGCGCTCCGCCCCTGGCCACGGGACCCGCAGGCCGTGATGCTCCTCTTTCTCGCGGTGTGGTGCGTGGCCGCCGCGGCTATGGGCGTCGGGATGTTTCGCCACGACCGACGGCCCTGGCGGGCGGGGCTCGCGGCGGCGGCGATGGCGGCGATGCCGCAAATGGCGTTCATCGCCCCCTGGCCGGCGGCCACGCTGCCCGCCCTCGCGGCTCTGGCGGCGGTTGCGCTGGCCGCGGCGCTCGGCAGCGCGCGGACATGCCTCTGGGTCCTCGTCCTCGCCGTGCCGCTGGGGGCGATGGCGCACACCACCTCGCCCCTTCTCATGCTGATGGCGGTGGCGGCGGCGGGGCCCCCGATGAGCGGCCGGTTCGGCCCTCTGGCGCCGGTCGCGGCCTTCGCAGCGGGGCTCGCCCTTGCGGCGCCCACGATCCTAGCGCTCAATCTTCTGGTGCACGGGGCGGCGAGCGTGGAGACCCAGAGCTGGCTCGACGAGCGCCCGGCGACGGATGTCACGGCGCTCCTCGCCAATCTCCGGGAGACGGCGGCCTGGACCGCGCGGACGGTGATGCGGATGACCCTCGGCGCGCCGCTCGCCGCCATGTTCCTCATCGGGCTCGCGCTCCTCGCCGCCCTCAGCCTCGCCGCGACGGACCGCCGCACGCTTCTCCGCCTCGCCCTCGCCTTCGGAGTGGCCTTCGGGATCGGTCTCGCGCCCACCCTCCTCCAGGGGATCGACACGCCAGCCCGGGCCACGGGTCATGTCTGGATGCTTCCCGTGGCGCTTCTGGCGCTGGCGCTCCGCGAGGCCGCGACCCGGCTCCGCGCAGTGGTCTTCGCGCTGGCCCTGGCGCTCCTGGCGGCGGGGGCGGCGCCCATCTGGCCCGCCTTCTTCGAGCGGATGGCCCCACCCTACCAGGCCTGGACCCGCGACCTTGCGCACCGCATCGCTCGTGCGGGCGGCGCTCCGGGGGAGACCCTCCTCGTCCGCGGCCAGGTGCATGGGGTGCGGGAGGCGCTTCTCCTGCAGTCGAGCACCGGGCTCGGCTTCCGGCTCCAGGCTCTCACCGGGCTCGAGGTGCATCTCTGCGCACCGCAGTCGGAGGACCGGCTTCTTGCCGTCGGAGAGGCGCCCGAGCTCGCGCGCCCGCACTATGCGGCCTGGCAGGCGTTCTACGCCGCCGCCGCGCGCCTCTGCGCCGAGCATGAGGCCGGGTTCGCCGCGCTCCCGCGCGCGGGAACGGTCGCGCGTATCGCACCAGGGGTTATGGGCCTCCGGCTCCCGGATCTCCGGATCGCCGATCACCCGCCCTGACCGCCTCAGGAGAAGTCGATCGCCACGCCCTTCTTCTCCCAGTCGCCGTAGCGCGTGGGGTCCGGCCCGTTGCGCCCCCCGATCTCGCGTGGGCGGGTCACGGCCTCGGCCTCGGCCCGTCTCCGCCGTTCCTCCGCTTCGGCGAGGGCCCGCTTGGCGGCCTCGGCCCGGCGCTCTTCCGGCGTCATCAGCGCTCTCCTATATTCCGCATCGACACCCACTCACATATGCGCCGCTCCCAAGGGGCGGCAACGGGAGACGCACACTCATGAGCTACGCCAAAACCGCGCTCCTCCTCGCGGCGATGACCGGCCTCTTCCTCGCGGTGGGCTGGCTCGTCGGCGGCGGGGCGGGCGCGGCCATCGCCTTCGTCCTCGCGCTCGCCATGAACGGCTATGCCTGGTGGAGCTCGGACCGCATGGCGCTTCGGATGCACAACGCGCGCGAGGTGGATCTGCGCACAGCGCCCGAGCTCGTGGCCATGGTCCAGACCCTCGCGGATCGCGCAGGCCTGCCCCACCCCAAGGTCTACGTGATCGACGATCCCCAGCCCAACGCCTTCGCGACCGGCCGAAGCCCGGAGAACGCCGCCGTCGCCGCGACCAACGGCATCCTCCAGTCGCTCAGCCGTGAGGAGCTGGCCGGCGTGATGGCCCACGAGCTCGCCCACATCAAAAACCGCGACACGCTCATCATGACCGTGACCGCGACCATCTCCGGCGCCATCGGCATGCTCGCCTCGATGGCGCAGTTCGGCATGATCTTCGGCGACCGGGACCGGAGCCCCCTCGGCCTCATCGGGCTCCTGCTCGCGGCGATCCTCGCGCCGCTTGCCGCCATGGTGGTGCAGATGGCGATCAGCCGCACCCGAGAGTACGCGGCCGACAAGATGGGCGGCGAGATCTGCGGCAACCCGCTTTGGCTCGCCTCGGCCCTAGCCAAGATCTCTCGGCTTGCCGCGGGGCGGGAGATGATGTCGGCCGAGCGGCACCCGGAGACCGCGCATCTCTTCATCGTCAACCCGCTCTCGGGCCGGCGGTTCGACAGTCTGTTCACCACCCATCCCGATCCCAGGAACCGGATCGAGGCGCTCGAGGCCCAAGCCCGGGAGATGGGCGGCGGCGGCGCCTCCGCTCCCGGCCCTGCGCGCGCCGCCGACCGGCGGAGCCACATCCCGGTCACCCGCCGTCGGAACCCCTGGGCGTGAGCCCACGCCGGCCCAGCCACGGCCCCGCGCCCGCCCCGGCGGAGACGGCCGACGCCCCTGGCCTCGCCGCACGCAAGGGCGCCGTCGCTCTCCTCGCCGCCGTGCTCGACCGGGGGCGGATGGCGGACGAGGCCCGCCTCTCCGGCAGCCCCCAGGAGAAGGCGGAGGCCCGGAGCCTCGCCGACCTCACGCTGCGCCGCCTCGGCCAGATCGACGCCACGCTCCGCACCCGGGTGCCGAAGCCGCCGCGCCCGCCGGTCATCCACATCCTCCGCGTGATGGCGGCGGAGCTCCTCTTTAACGGCGCGGCTCCCCATGCCGCGGTCGACCTTGCGGTGCGCCAGGCCAAGGCCGGGCCCGGTGCGCCGCTCGCCGGGCTTGTCAACGCGGTGGGCCGCCGGCTGGCGGAGGCCGGCCCTCCGGACGACGCCGACGCCCCCTGGCAGACCACCGAGCCCTGGCTCTGGCACCGCCTCGCGCGCGACTGGGGTGAGGCCCGGGCCGAGGCCATCGCCCGCGCGCATCTGACACCGGCGCCCATCGACCTTACGCTCCGCACGCCCGGCGACGCGCCCGCGCTTGCCGAGGAGCTGGGCGCGGCGGTGCTCCCCACCGGCGGCCTCCGCCTGCCCGAGCGGGCGCAGATCACAGCTTTGCCGGGCTATGCCGAGGGCGCCTGGTGGGTGCAGGACGCCGCCGCGAGCCTCCCCGCCCAGCTCGTCCCCGAGCCCGAGGGCGCCCGAGTTCTCGACCTCTGCGCCGCACCGGGAGGAAAGACGCTCCAGCTCGCTGCCGCGGGCGCCCGTGTCACCGCCCTCGACATCTCCGAACCCCGGGCTGCGCGCCTTCGGGAAAACCTCGCCCGCGCCCGGCTCGAGGCCGAGGTGGTGGTGGCCGACGCCCGCGCTTGGGAGCCGCCAGCCCCGTTCGACGCCATCCTCCTCGACGCGCCCTGCAGCGCCACGGGCACCATGCGCCGCCACGCGGATCTTCAGCACCGGTTCGACCCTGCGGCGCTCTCGGAGCTCACCGCGCTGCAGTTCGGCCTTCTCGCCCGCGCCCTCGGCTGGCTGGCGCCGGGCGGGGCGCTGGTCTACGCCACCTGCTCGATCCTCAAGGCCGAAGGCGAGGAGATCGTCGCCACGGCGCTGGCAGAGGGCCGGGCCGAGCTCTGCGCCGTGGGGGGCCCGTTCGCCACGCCGGAGGGCACGCTCCGCACCCTCCCCGATCTCTGGCCGGAGCTCGGCGGGCTCGACGGCTTCTTCGCGGCCCGGCTGCGCGCCCCCGGGTGAGCGCCGAGGCTGGCCCTCCGCCTCTCGGCCGAGTATCAGGGGACCCAGCCGTTCTGCCGAGGGCCGCCATGACCGCCGACATCGTTCCCGTGCGCACCGCGCTTCTCTCCGTTGCGGACAAGACGGGCCTTGCCGATCTCGGCGCGCGGCTCTCTGGGCTCGGCGTCTCCCTCGTGTCCACCGGGGGCACGGCTGCGGCGCTCCGACAGGCCGGGCTCGGGGTGCGCGACGTTGCGAGCCTCACCGAGTTTCCCGAGATGATGGGCGGCCGGGTCAAGACCCTGCACCCCATGATCCACGGCGCGCTCCTGGCCGACCGGGCGGACCCTCAGCACCTCGCCGACATGCGCACCCATGGGATCGAGCCGATCGACCTCCTGGTGGTCAATCTCTACCCCTTCGAGGCGACGCTGGCCCGGGGCGCCTCGCCCGCCGAGAGCATCGAGCAGATCGACATCGGCGGGCCCGCCCTCCTCCGCGCGGCTGCGAAAAACCACGCCTCGGTGGCCGTACTCCTCGACCCGCAAGACTACGAGAGCACCCTGGCCGAGATCGCCGAGCATGGGGGCACATGCCTGGCCACCCGGCGGCGCCTCGCCGCCATCGCCTACGCCCGCACGGGGGCCTACGACGCGGCGGTGAGCGGGTGGCTGGCCTCCGAGGCCGGGGAGGACTGGCCGCGGCGGCGGGTGTTCGCCGGCTGGCGGATCGAGACCCTCCGCTACGGAGAGAACCCGCACCAGGCCGCGGCCTTTTACGCCGACGGCACCGCGCGCCCCGGCGTCGCCACCGCCACCCTCCTCCAGGGCAAGCCGCTCTCCTACAACAACATCAACGACACGGACGCGGCCTTCGAGCTGGTCGCGGAGTTCGGGCAGGAGCGCCCCGCGGCGGCGATCGTGAAGCACGCCAACCCCTGCGGCGTGGCCCTCGGCGCGACCCTGGCCGAGGCGGTCACTCGCGCGCAGGACTGCGACCGGACCTCGGCCTTCGGCGGCGTCGTGGCGCTCAACCGCCCGCTCGATGCGCCCACGGCGGAGGCGATCGCCGGGCTCTTCACCGAGGTCGTCGTCGCCCCGGGGGCGGACCCAGCGGCCCGCGCGGTCTTCGCCGGAAAGCCCAATCTCCGGCTCTTGGTCACCGAGGAGCTTCCGGACCCTGCGGCCGCGCGCCTCGCCGCGCGCCAGGTGGCGGGCGGGTTTCTCGTGCAGGACGCGGACGCCCGCAGGCTCGTGCCGGACGATCTCGAGCTGGTCACCCAGCGCGCGCCGAGCGAGGCTGAGCGCGCCGATCTCCTCTTCGCCTGGGCCGTGGCCAAGCACGTGAAGTCGAACGCCATCGTCTACGCCAAGGATCGCGCGACCGTCGGCATCGGCGCGGGGCAGATGAGCCGGGTCGACAGCGCCCGCATCGCCGCCCGCAAATCGGCAGATATGGCCGAGGCGTTGGGCCTGCCGGAGCCGACCACCCGCGGATCGGTCGTGGCGTCGGACGCGTTCTTTCCCTTCGCGGATGGGTTGATGGCCGCAGCCGAGGCTGGGGCGACGGCCGTGATCCAGCCCGGCGGCTCGGTGCGGGATGCGGAGGTGATCGCGGCGGCGGACCGCGCTGGCCTCGCCATGCTCTTCACCGGGGTTCGGCATTTCCGGCATTGACCGCGGACGGGGCTTGATCGAGCCTTTCGCGAGCACCTTGGAGGACCAAATGAGCACCGCTGTCATCTTCCCGCTCCCCGACGGCTCCGGTCTCGACATGCTCGATCCGGAGTTCGCGGATGTCACCGGCATCGTCGACTTCTCAGTCACGCCCACCACCGTTGTCGTCGACTTCGGCGATGGGGAGACCGACACGTTTTTGGGTTCGGGTTTCACCAGCACGCCTTTCGGACTCACCGGCGGCACGGTGACCGGAATTGAGTATCGCCTGCAAAGCAGTTTGGTGGCGCGGGCGACGGGGCTCGACATCCCGGCCGTCACGCTCTCGGAGTTGTATGTTGCCGGGCAGGGCGAGGCGGTGGTCGAGCGTCTCTTCGGTGGCGCCGACGACGTGACCGGCAGCGCGGCGTCCGAGCGGCTCAGCCTCCTGTCCGGCGATGACACCGTGCGCGGTGGCGCCGGAAACGACACGCTGCTCGGTGAGGAGGGCGCAGACGTCCTCGACGGTGGCGCGGGCCGCGACAGCCTGGAGGGGGGCCCGGGCAACGACGTCTTCCTCGGCTCGGAGGGCGCGGACGTCCTCTCGGGCGGGCCGGGTATGGATCGGCTGATCTTTCCGGGTTCGGCCCTCATCGACCCGAACGACACTGACCCGCGGAACCCGCTGCCCGCCCCGGACGGCGCGGTGCGGCCGGAGCTCGGCGCAAACGGGCCCTCTGCCCTCGACACGCCGGGCGCTCGGCAGACCCTCTCGAGCATCGAGCGCATTGAACTCGACGACGCCACCTATCTCTACGACCTTGCTATCGGCGCGGAGCTCGCCAGTCTCTACGCGCGGATCGAGTCCGGGCAGATCGGCGAGACCGAGCGCATCCAGCCCGTCGGCGACGATCTCGCCACCGTCTACCGCCTTTATGGCGCAGCTTACGGGCGCACGCCGGACGAGGCGGGCCTGCGCTTCTGGGCCGAGCGCTATGCGAACGGGGAAATTGCCCAGCGCCAGCTGGCCGAGGCGTTCATCACCGTTCCCGAGTTCGAGTTCCGGTATGACGGCGATCCAGACATGGCGGGTTTCCAGGAGCCGACGGATGAGGAGTACATCTCCCTCCTCTACGACAACGCGCTCCGCCGCGAGCTCGACCAGAGCGGCTTCGAATTCTGGGTGGAGCAGCTTGAGAGCGGCGCCTTCGATCGGGTGGAGATGCTGATCTTCTTTGCCGATAGCCCAGAGAACATCACCCGCACCCGCCCTTATCTCGAGGACGGCGTGGTGGTCCTTTCCGAGGACGACGCGATGGTTTGAAGGCCGTATCGCCCCTCTGAGATGAGGAGCGGCCGGTCGATCTCTTTGAGGAGCTTCCGCAAGATCGCCCGGGGGTAGTCCTCGAAATCCTCGGCCACCTCGACGAAGGCGCCCGGCCCCGCGATCACCTCCGATTCGTAATGCGCGACCGGGTCCGGGTCCGCCCCGCGGATGACGAGGCCGTTGATCGTGTAGCCCTCCGCCGCCAGATTGTCGGCCACAGGGCGTGGAGCCCGGCCTTCGTTCGAGACCCCGTCGCCCGAGACGTCGATCACCTTGCGCCGGCAGTTGGCGGGCGCGGTGCCGCTGACCGCCCGGGCATGGCGGAGCGCCTCGCCAATTGCGGTGGAGAAGTTGCGCCACTCCCGCCGGGTGGTGCGGACGGCGCGGGCGAAGGCGTGCATCCCCGCCTCGTCCTCGATGTGGTGCCAGCGGATCATCCGCTCCTGCCGCGAGCCGCCGGACCATTGCGTGAGGGTGACGAGCATGCCCCCCTCCAGCTCCGTCACCACGCGGATGAGCGTGGGGTCCTCGAACGCTGCGGCGAGCCCGCCGGTTTGCAGCGCGTGCTCCCGCGCGTTGATCGAGCCGGAGACGTCCATCGCCAGCACGAGCTCGAGCGCGCAGCCGAGCGCCGGCCCCGGCAGGAGGGTGAGCGCCGCGCCGAGCGCCTTCACGGGCGCGCCCCCAGGATCAGCTCGTGCTGGATCTCGCGAAGGAGCTTGCCGATGATCACACTCGGATAGTCGTCGAAGTCCCGGGCCAGCGCCACGAAGGCGTCCGGCCCGTGCATCACCTCGGCGCGGTAGAAAATGCCGGGGTCGGGATAGGCGCCCTGAATGACGAGGCCGTTGATCGTGATCCCGGCAAAGAGCCCCTGTTCGCGATAAATGCGGGGGGAGGGGCCGTCGTTGTTCGCGCCATCGCCGGAGAGATCGATCGTGCGGCGCGCGCAAGGGGGTGCGGTCTCGAAGCCCGAGACGGCGTAGCGGAGAGCCTCGCCCACCGCAGTCGGCAGGTCGTTGGCGGTGCGCCGGTGGGCCGAGAGCCGGTCCGCGAAGCCAGCGATGGCCTCGGGGCTGTCCAGGCGCACCCAGTCGACGATCCGGCGTTGCTGGTGGCGGCCGGACCATTCGAAGGCCATCGCCGCGATGTGCGTGCCGGGCGGGGAGAGGATGGCCGCCGCCACCTCCGGCACGCGGAAGGCGTTGGCGAGGCCCTGGAGCTGGATGTCGTACTCCCGGGAGTTGACGCTCGAGGAGATGTCGAGCCCCAGAACGAGCGCCAGCCGGCAGGCGCCTTCGGCGGGACCGGCGACGGCGAGGGCCAGGGCGGCCGCGAGGCCGATGCGCATCAGGGCGCCTCCGCGAGGCTCGGTCCGAAGAGCTCGCGCAGGAGCTTGCGTTTCATCGCCGCCTCGTAATCGGCGAAATCGGTGGCCACTTCGACGAAGGCGCCGGGCCCGTGCGGGATGTTCTCGAGATAATAGGCGACAAGGCTCGAATCGGCCGCGCCCACCACGAGGCCGTTCACCGTCACGCCGTCGAAGGGGAACTCGCGATAGGCGGCGTCGGGCTGAAAGCCCTCGTTGCCCACACCGTCGCCCGAGATGTCGATCACTTTACGCTGGCAGGGCGGCGCCTCGCCCATCATCCGGGCCCCGAAGCCGAGCGCGTAGCCGATGGCCGTGGGAAACTCGGCGTAGCTCCGGCGGGCGGACCCCAGGCGTTCGGCGGCGGCGGTGAGGCTCGCGAGGTCGGTCACCCGGGTCCAGGGGAGCATCACGTCCTGCTGGTAGCGGCCGGACCACTCGTAGGCGGCGATGGCGATCCCGCCAGGCTGGACGAGGATGGCCTCCACCACCTCGGGCGCGCGAAGGGCGGTGGCCAGCCCGTCGCGCTGAAGCCGATACTCGCCCGCATCCACCGAGGCGGAGACGTCGAGCGCGAAGAGAAGGGCGAGCGCGCAGGGGCGGGCGGGCGTGGCCGCGAGCGCCACGGCAAGGGCAAAAAGGGGCAGCCGAACCGACATGTCCTCAGATTGCCCCGTCCGGCCCGTCCAGGGAAGCGCCGACTGTGCCGATCCGGGATTTTTGCGCCCGTCACCAGCTCCCGGTGTTCTCCATCGACTTCCAGGGCTCGGCAGGCTCCAGCGCGTCGCCGATCTGCAGAAGCTCGATCGAGATCCCGTCGGGCGACTTCACGAAGGCCATGCGCCCGTCGCGCGGGGGGCGGTTGATCGTCACACCCGCATGGCGGAGCTTCTCGCACATCTCATAGATGTTCTCGACCCCATAGGCGAGGTGGCCGAAATTCCGGCCGCCGTCGTACTCCTCCTCCGAGTCCCAGTTGTAGGTGAGCTCGATCGGCGCGTCGTGCTGACCCGGGGGCGCGAGGAACACCAGAGTGAACTTGCCCGCCTCGCTCTCCATCCGGCGGATCTCCTCGAGGCCGAGGAGGTCGCAGTAGAAGCGCTTGGAGGCGTCGATGTCGCGCACACGCACCATGGTGTGGAG
>CAYXPI010000006.1:0-36687 GCA_964467005.1 uncultured Limibaculum sp.
ACACCTCCCAGCCGAGGCCCCAGGCGCCGAGCGTCGGGCTCTCCCAGTCGTCCTCCACAAAGCGGATGTCGTGGGTGGCGGCGTCGAGCCCGATGGCCGCGAGCGAGCCCAGATAGAGCTCCTGGAGATCCGGCGGCGAGGGTTTGATAATCACCTGATACTGGTAGTAATGCTGGAGGCGGTTGGGGTTCTCGCCGTAGCGCCCGTCCGTCGGCCGGCGCGAGGGCTGGACATAGGCCGCCGCCCAGGCCCGCGGCCCGAGCGCCCGCAGCGTCGTGGCCGGGTGGAAGGTGCCGGCGCCCACTTCCATGTCATAAGGTTGAAGCACGGCGCAGCCCTGGCCGGCCCAATACTGCGAGAGCCGGAGCAGGATCTCCTGAAACGAGCGCGGCGCGGCGTCCATCGGGCCCTCCCTGTCAGCCGCCCGCTGTGTAGGCCCCGCGGACCCGCCCGGTCAATCGCTCAGCCGCCCCAGCGCAGACCCCGAGCTCAAACACCCGACACGGCGGCGACCGCATCCGCACGCCCCATCCTCGACGGCGGGCGCCCCACCCGAGGGCCGGTCCGGGCGACAGCGATCTAGAGAAGCGCGCGGCGGGAGCGGGAGAAGAACTCGCGGCGCACCATCATGGCCGTGGTGAGGAGCGTCGCCGCCATAAACGGCCAAGGGCCGAGGAACCAGGCGAGGGTCGCGATGCCGAAATAGATCGCGCGCAGGCCGCGGTTGAAGCTGCGGGCCGCCGCGCGGTCGACCGCATAGGCGCGGGCGATCGCGGCCTCCATCCCCTCCGCCCCCGGCGCGGGCACCGCCCCCATCAGCACCGCCGAGTAACCGAAAAGCCGGTGCGACCAGACGAATTTCAGGAACGCGTTCACGACGATGAGAAGGATGACGAGGAGCTTTGCCTCCCAGACGGGCGCGCGGGCGGCGCTGTCTCCGCCGAGGTCGCGCGCGATGCCCACCAGAAGGTCGGCCTGGCCGATCAGCGCGGCCACCCCGCCGATGGCCAGCAGACAGGTCGAGGCGAAGAACGCCGCCCCCGCCCGCAGCATCGTGAGGAGCTGGGCGTCCATGATCCGCACCTCGCGGGCGGCGAGCTCCTCGAGCCAGGCGCGGCGGTAGCCGTCCATCAGGACGCTCACGCTGGGACAGCGCGGGCCGGAGCGCTCGATGGCGAGGTTGAGCCCCGCCCAGCAGACGAGGAGGAGCGCAAGGGCCGCGAGGTCGAGCCGGTCGAACAGCCGGGGGAGCGCGGCGGCGAGAGCGGGCAAGGTGTCCATCCCTCGCGAGCTAGCAGAAAGCCGCGGGCCTGTCGCCTCGGCCGGGACACCCGGGACCGGATCCGCTAGGCTCAGGAGGCACAGGGCGGAGGGCGCGCATGATGAGAGCGGTGGCACGGCTGGCGGTGGGGATCGGGCTCCTAGCGGGGGCGGCGCTGGCGCAGTCGCGCGCCGATCCCGAGTCGGCGACCGCGGCGCTCGGCCAGGCCGAGACGGTGCACGCCGCCCGGCAGATGGTGGTGACGGCCAATCCTCACGCCACGGAGGCGGGGCTCACAGTCCTTCGCCGGGGCGGCTCGGCGGCGGACGCGGCCGTCGCCGCGCTCTTGGTGCTGAATGTGGTGGAGCCGCAATCCTCGGGCCTCGGCGGCGGCGCCTTCGCGCTCGTGCACAGCGCCGAGGGGCTCACGAGCTTCGACGCGCGCGAAACGGCCCCCGCTGCGGCCGGCCCCGATCTCTTCCTCGAGGACGGCGAACCGTTGCCCTGGCTCGTCGCGTCCGAGAGCGGCCGCGCGGTGGGGGTCCCGGCGCTCGCCGCCCTTCTCGAGACGCTGCACGGGCGCTGGGGGCGCCGCCCTTGGGCCGAGCTGGTGGACCCGGCCGCGCGCCTTGCCCGCGAGGGGTTTGCCGTCAGCCCGCGCCTGGCTGGCCTTGTCGCCCGCGGGGCCGACCGGCTCCGGCGCACGGAGGCGGGGGCGCTCTTCCTCCCCGGCGGCCGGCCGATCGAGGCCGGCGCGCGCCTCGTCCAGCCCGAGCTCGCGGAGACGCTGGAGCGACTGGCCGCCGACGGATCGACCGCCTTCCGGGCAGGGCCAGTGGCCGAGGCCATCCTGGCCGCCGCGCGCCGCCCGCCGCGGCCCGGCGGGCTGGCTCTCGCGGATCTTGCGTCCTACGAGGTCGTGGAGCGCCCGGCGGTCTGCGCGCGCCACCGCGCCGCCTGGCGGGTCTGCGGCATGGGCCCGCCCTCCTCCGGCGCGACGACGGTCGGGCAGATCCTGGGCCTCCTTTCCGCCGCGACCCCGGGCGGCGCACCCCACGACGACGCGGCGCTCTGGCACCTCATGGCCGAGGCCTCGCGCCTCGCCTATGCCGACCGCGCGGCCTACCTGGGCGATCCCGATCAGGTGGCGGTTCCCGTGGCCGGGCTGCTCGACCCCGGATATCTCGCCGCCCGCGCCGCGGAGATGGGCGGAACGGAGGCCAGCCCCGGCACGGCCACCCCGGGCCGCCCCCCCGGCGCGACGGACCGCACCCCCGGCCCCGCCCGGACAAGCCCCGGCACCACCCACATCGCCATCCTGGACGCCGACGGCCTCGCGATCTCCCTCACCGCGTCCATCGAGACCGCCTTCGGCTCGGGCCGCATGGCCGCGGGGCTCCTCCTCAACAATCAGCTGACCGATTTTTCCTTTATCCCGGAGGTCGAGGGCCGGCCGCTCGCCAACGCCCCGGGGCCCGGCAAGCGCCCACGCTCCTCGATGGCGCCCACCATCGTCTACCGCGCGGGCGAGGCGGCCCCGCGGCTCCTCATCGGCAGCCCCGGCGGCAGCCGGATCCCGGAATACGTGGCCGGCGCGCTCATCCGGATGCTGGATCTCGGGCAGGAGCCGGGCGTGGCGGTCTCGGGCTTCCACGTCTCGCAGCGGAACTCGGGCACCCTCTCTCTCGAGGCGGAGCGGGCGCCGGACACGCTCGCGGAGGCCCTCGCCGACCGGGGTCATGCGGTGGAGCGGGCCGAGATGACCTCGGGCCTCGCCGTCATCCAGGTCCGCGAGGGCGGGCTCTCGGGCGCCGCGGACCCCCGGCGCGAGGGCGTGGCCGCCGGGGACTGACCGCTACCGCCGCAACCGATCCGCCACGAAAGCCTGGCGCGACGCCGCCGCCTCCCGCGCGATCGCGAGGTCGAACTGGTCGTAGGCATGGACGCCGCCCGGCACGATCTCGAGCGCGGTCGCGGCCCCCGCCGCGCGCCAGCGCGCCTCCATGAAGAGCGTGTCGTCGAGGAGAGGGTCGGCGGTGCCCACTTGGAAAAGCGCGGGCGGCATCCCCGAGAGATCGGCCAGAAGGGGCGAGGCCATGGGGTTCGCCCGGTCGCCCTCCCCCATCAGATTGCCGACGAACCAGTCGACGATGGGAGTGGAGAGGACGAGAAAGCGCGTGCCCCAGAGGCGGAGGGACGGGGTGCCGCGGAGGTCGAACATCCCGTAGGAGAGCACCGCCGCAGCCACATCCGAGAGGGCCCCCCGGGTGCGGAGCTCGAGAAGCGTGGCGGCAGCCAGATGGGCGCCCGCGCTCTCGCCGATGAGGATGAGGGGGCCGGGCCCGGTCTCGATCGCCCAAAGCGCGGCGTCAACGCAGTCCTCCAGCGGCGCGGGCCAGCGGGCCTCGGGCGCGAGACGGTAGCGGACCGAGAGAACCCGGCAGCCCGCCTCCGCGGCGAGCGCGAGATTGGGCGCGTCGTACTGCTCCGGCGCGTTGAAGGTCCAGCCCCCGCCATGGATGTGGAGGCAGGTGCCTCTGGCGCCGTCGCCGGCCGGTGCGTGGCGCAGGCGCAGCGGCCCCGGGCGCGGGGCGGGGCGGGGAACCTCGATCCACTCGACCCCAGGGCGCGGCCCCTGCAAGAGGAACATCCCACGCCCCTCGGCCCGGAGCCGCCGCATCTCCGGGATCGGCACCTCCGTCGGGTCCGGAACCGCGGCCAGCGCCGCCTCGAGGGCCGCATTGAACGCCGCCGTCTCGGGCGCCACGGCCGCAGGATCGAATGGCGAGCGGGCGCCCGGCCCCTCCGTCGTCGCGCGCATCGCACCCTCCTCCGCGAGCTTCGGCGCCATAGAGCCTGAGCCCCGGGCCTCGCGCAAGCCGCGCGGCCGCGCGCTTGACCCACCGCCCGATCGCGCCACGATCGCGAAGACATGCGAGGGGAGGCGGGCATGGCCGAGGACATCGCCGTGATCGGTGCCGGGGTGGCCGGCCTCGCCTGCGCCCGGGCGCTCGCGGTTGCGGGGCGACGGGTTCGGGTGATCGAGAAGAGCCGCGGCCTCGGCGGGCGGGCGGCCTGCCGGGTGAGCCGCCAGGCGGGCGTCGCGATCGACCACGGGGCGCCGGCCTTTTCCGCCACGAGCCCCAACTTCGCTGCCGAGGTCGCGCGCTGGGTGGCTGCCGGCGCTGCCGCCCCATGGGCCGAGGCGGGCCCGGGCGCGCATGTCGGCCTTCCGGGCATGAGCGGCCTCGCGCGCCCCATGGCCGAGGGGCTGGAGATCGCGCTCGAGACACGGGCGACCGGGCTCTCCGGCGCGCCGGGTGCGTGGCATGTCCTGCGGAAGGATGGGCCGGCCCTCGGTCCCTTCGCCTGGGCGCTTCTGGCGATGCCTCCGCCCCAGGCGGCGGCGCTCCTCGGCGCCCATGCCGCCCGTTTCCCCGACCTCGCGCATGCGGGTCTGAGCCCATCTTGGGCGGTCCTCGCCGCCTTCGACGCGCCCCTCGAGGCGCCCAGCTGGCAGGAGGGCGACGGCGAGCCCCTCGCGCTCGCGGTGCGCGACGGCGCGAAGCCCGGCCGCAACGCCGGCGAAACATGGGCCCTGCACGCCGGCGCCGCCTGGTCGGAAGCCCATCTCGAGGCGCGGCCGGAGGCCGTGGAAGCGGCTCTGCTCGAGGCGTTCGCCGCGGTTTGCGGACGCCCCCTGCCCCCCGCCCGCTACCGCACCGCCCATCGCTGGCGCTACGCCAGGGCCACGGCGCCCCTCAGTCGCCCCTGTCTCCTCGCGCCCGACCTCCGGCTCGGCCTGGCCGGCGACTGGTGCCCGCCCCCGCCCCTCGCGGGCATCGAGGCGGCCTGGACGAGCGGCCGCGCCCTGGCCGCCGCCGTCCTCGCCTGAGGCTCGGCCGCCTTGCCCATCCCGCGGCGCCCGTGGCAGACCCGATGGGCACGGCCTCATGGCGGAACTGGTAGACGCAGGGGACTTAAAATCCCCCGCCCATGGGCGTCCGGGTTCGAGCCCCGGTGAGGCCACCAACGCCGCAGGCGACGAGGGGGCGAGGATGACCGGCTGGGCGGACGGATATGTCGTCGACCAAGACTACTCGATCGAGGTGCAGCCGGAGCTCATGCCGGCGCATCTCGCCTTCGCCGCTCTCGAGCGCGGGGTGGCGCCGCCCGATCTTGCGGGGCCCTTCACCTATTGCGATCTCGGCGCAGGCCGGGCTCTCGGCGCGATGATGGTGGCCGCCGCCCATCCGGAGGGGCGGGTGGTCGCGATCGACTTCAACCCCGCGCATGTCGTTTGGGCCCGCAGGCTCGCCGCGGCGGCCGGCCTCGCGAATTTCGAGGCGCTCGAGCTCTCCTTCGCCGACGCGGCGGAGGCCGGCCTGCCGCGCTTCGACCTGGTGGTGCTCCATGGCGTCTACTCCTGGGTCTCGCCGGAGAACCGCGCGCAGATCCGGCGCTTTCTGGCCGAGCGGGTGCGTCCGGGAGGGCTGGTCGCGCTCTCCTACAACGCGCTCCCCGGGCGGGCGATGCTGGCCCCGCTCCGCGACCTCCTCGCGCGGCGGGCGGTCGTGGGGCGCGGCGGCTCCGGCCAGCGGGTGGCCGAGGCTCTGACGCTGGCCCAGGCCCTGGCCGAGAGCGGCGCCACAGCCCTCGCGCGGAACCCATTCGCGCGTCAAAAGCTCGAGGAGCTCGCCGGGCGCGCGCCGGCCTATCTCGCCCACGAATACACGACCGCGGACTGGCACCCCTTCCACGCGGGCGATGTGATGGCGGAGATGGCGGAGGCGAAGCTCGGTTTCGTCGGCTCCGCCGATCTCGTGCGCCGGGCGTCGCTCGACGGCTTGACCGCGGAGCAACGGCAACTCGCCGCCGCCCAGCCCGAAGCCGCCCTCCGCGAGCTCGTGGAAGACTATTGCCTCAACACCGCGTTCCGGACGGACCTTTACAGTCGCGGTGGCGCGCGCCTCGCGCCGGCGGAGCGGACGAGCGAGCTCGGGCGCCTTGCCCTCGGGCTCACCCGGGCGCCGGGACGGATCGAGACGGCGCGCACGGTGCAGGGCCGGCATGTGGAGCTCGAGGCCGATGCCGCGAGGTGCCTGGTGGACGCGCTCTCCGAAGGCCCGCGGCCGATGGCCGAGCTCGTCGCCGCGCTCGGAGGGGCGGAGGCGGCCTCTGCCCCCATCCTTCGCCTGATCGCGAGCGCGCAAGCGGTGCCGCTCAGCCGGAGCTCCCGGCCCGCCCCGGCCAGCCGCCGGCTGAACGGCGCCATCCGCCGGCTCGCTGCGGCGGGAGCGCCCCTCTCCGTGCTCGCGAGCGGGCTCGGCGCGAGTCTCGAGGTGGGCGCGGAGGAACAGCTTTGGCTCGGCTGCCTGCCCGACGACCCGACCGAGACCCCGGACCCCGCGGCGATGGCGGCCGTCGCCTTGGCGGAGATCGCAGCCCGCGGAGAACGCCCGGAGATCGACGGGGTGCCCCTTCCGGAGGCGGCGGCGCGCGCCCAGTTCGCCCGCCGGGCGGCCTGGTTTCTGGAAACCCAGCACGCGCCTCTCGCGGCCCTCGGGGTCGCCGCGAGCGGAGACGAACGCACCTAGCCCGCACCCGGCATCGCGAGGCGTGCGAGCGCGGTGAGCGCGGGCTCGGCCAAGACGATGCGGCGGAGCGGCACCTCGGCCAGGCGTCCGGCGAGCCCGGGGCGATCGGCGAAGGCGGCCGTCAGCGCCGCGCGGTCCGCCACATCGTCGAGCGTGCCCAAGACGCCGCCGCAGAAGAAGACTCCGCCCCAGGCGCCCGTGGCCAGCGCGAGATCTCCGGCCACCCGCCCGAGGAGGCGGGAGAAGACTGCGCGCGCCTCGACGACCCCCACCTCCGAGCGAAGCCGCGCAAGGCCAGGGCCCGACAGCGCATCCTCCACCGTGCGCCCGCCGCCCTCGGGCAGGCGCATATGCCCGGCCTCGGTGGCGAGCACAGCCCAGCCCGTGGGGCACGGCACCGCGACGGCCGCGCCGAACCCGGTGCCGACATTGAGGGCGAGGCGCGGTTGGGGCGCAGTCGCCGCGAGGCCCCGCTGGAGCGTCTCGGTCTCCTCTGGCGCAAGCTCGGGAAGAAGATGCGCGACCGCCTCCAAATCGTTGAGAACACGGACCCGCGCACCGGGCGTGACCCGCACGACGGAGCCTGGCGAAACCTCCCAATCGGCGTTGGTCAGCCGCACGGCCCCGTCGCGCACCGGCCCCGCGGCCGCGATCGCCACCTCCCGAATCGCGCCCGCCCGCGACCCCGCCGCGACCCGAAGCGCGTCTTCGAACCGTGAATGCTCCGCCACCGGCAGCCGAACCGGCGCCCCCATCGTCCCGCCTTCGACCAGCGCAAAGCGCGCGTTCGTCCCCCCGATATCGGCCACGAGGCGCATGGGGTGTCAGCCGCCTTTGGCCCGGAGATCGGCCAGAAAGCTCTCCCGCCAGCGGGTCGCGTCGTGCCGGCGCACCCGCTCGATGAGCGCGGCGTGACGTTCCAGCCTTTCCGCGGCCGGCATGCCGATTGCGAGGTGGAGCGCCCGGGCCACCTCGTCCGGGTCGTAAGGGTTCACGAGCAGCGCCTCTTTCAGCTCATCCGCCGCGCCGGCGAACTGGGAGAGCACGAGCACCCCTGGATTTTCGGTGTCCTGCGCCGCGACATATTCCTTTGCCACAAGGTTCATCCCGTCACGCAAGGGCGTGACCAGCCCGATTCGCGAGCCGCGGAAGAGCGCGGCCAGCGTGTCCCGAGCGACGGAGCGGTGGACATAGCGCACCGGCGTCCAGTCGAAATCGCCGAACTCGCCGTTGATCGCGCCCGAGAGCTGCTCGAGCTCGGCGCGAATGTCGGCGTAGGCCGAGAGCTCCTCGCGCGTCGGCGGGGCGATCTGCATGAGCACGATGCTCTTGGCATGCTCGGGATGCAGCTGCAGGAGCCGGCGGAAGGAGCGGAACCGGTCCGGCAGGCCCTTCGAGTAGTCGAGCCGGTCCACCCCGATGATGTGGGTCTCGATGTTGCCGCGCTTCAGCCGGCGAATGCGGTCGTCGGCCTCCGGCGTCTGGGCCATGGCGTGGAAGGTGTCGACATCGATGCCGATGGGGTAGCACTTGGCGAGGAGCTCGCGCTTTTTCGTCCGGTGGGGATGGGTGTCGGGGCTCACCTCCTCCGCCGTCTCCTCGGCGTAACGCCCGAAATTCGCGACATACTGCTCGGTCTGGAAGCCCACGACGTCGTAGGCGAAAAGCGTGTCGAAAAGGCGGGCATGGTCCGGGATCGCGGTCACGATCTCCGGCGGCGGGAAGGGGATGTGGAGAAAGAAGCCGATGCGGTTGGTGACGCCCAGGGCGCGAAGCTCGGCGCCGAGCGGGATGAGATGGTAGTCGTGCACCCACACCACGTCGTCCTCTGAGAGAAGGCCCGCGAGGGCCCGGGCGAAGCGGCGGTTCACCTCCCAATAGCCTTGGATCGCCGCGCCGTCGAACACCGCGAGATCCAGCCGATAGTGGAAGGTCGGCCAGAGCGCGCGGTTGGACACACCGAGGTAGTAGGCGTCGTACTCCGCGTGGGTCAGGGCCTGGGTGGCGATGGTGACTTTGCCCTGCCGGTCGAGCGAGAGGCCGGCCTTCGCCGGCTCGTCCACGATCTCGCCGGACCAGCCGAACCACACGCCGTTGTCGTTCCGGAGGGCGTCGCCGAGCGCGACGGCGAGGCCCCCGCTTTGGGCGCCCTTCGAGAGGTCGCCCACCCGGTTGGAGACGACGACGAGCCGGCTCACAGCTCCGCCTCCCAGCGCTTGGAGAGCCGCATGGCGCCGTTCACGATCCCCACCATCGAGTAGGTCTGCGGAAAGTTGCCCCACGCTCGTCCGGTGGTGAAATCCGTGTCCTCGGACATGAGGCCCAGGCGATTGCGCGCGCCCAGGAGCGCCTCGAAATGCTCACGCGCCTCCGCCATCCGCCCGATCCGGGCGAGCGCGTCGATCCGCCAGAAGGCACAGAGATTGAAGCCCACCTCCGGCCGGCCGAAATCGTCGGCCTCCTCGTAGCGCAGCATAAAGGGCCCGCGCCCGAGCGCGCCGGAGAGCGCTTCGACGGTCGCCACAAAGCGCGGATCATCCGCCGCGAGGAAACCGACCTCGCCCATGAGGAGGACGCTCGCATCCAGCGTCTCGCCGCCGAAGCTCTCGGTGAAGGCTTGGCGCTTGTCCGACCACGCCTCGGCCAGGATCTTGGCCTTGATCGTCGCGGCCCGGCCGGCCCAGAAGGCCGCGCGGTCCGCCATCCCCAGATGCGCCGCGATCTTGGCCAGCCGGTCGCACCCCGCCCAGCACATGAGAGAGGAGGAGGTGTGCACCCGCGCCCGCGTGCGCAGCTCCCAGATCCCGGCATCGGGCTGGTTGTGCAGCGCCCAAGCCTGCTCGCCCAAAGGCTCCAGGAGCTCGAACGCCCCGCGCCCGGCCTCCATAAACACGCGCTGGTCGAAAAAGGCCGGTGCAGCGCCCAGGATGATGTTGCCGTAGGTGTCGTGCTGAAAATGCTCATGCGCCTGGTTGCCGACGCGGACCGGGCCCATCCCCTCAAAGCCCTGGAGCGCCTCGGCCATCGTCTCGGTGAGCCGGGTCTCGAGCCCGACCCCCAGCACCGGCTGGATGTGCCCGCCCTTGGCGTCCGCCACCGCATTCATCAGCCAAGTGAAGTAGTTCTCCAGCGTCTTCATCGCGGCGAGGCTGTTGAGCGCGCGCACGGTGAAGAAAGCGTCGCGCACCCAGCAGAAGCGGTAGTCCCAATTCCGGCCGCTGTTGGGCGCCTCCGGCAGCGAGGTGGTGACGGCCGCGACGATCCCGCCCGTCGCCTCGTAGGAGCAGAGCTTGAGCGTGATGGCCGCGCGGATCACCGCGTCCTGCCACTCCAGCGGAATGGCCAGCCGGCGCACCCAGCGGCGCCAGTATTGCAGCGTCTCGTCGAGGAAGGCGGTGCCGATCTCGGCCGGGCTTTCGGTCAAGCTCTCGTCCGGGCCGAGAACGAAGGTCATGGCACGGTCGAGATTGATGAGCCGCTCGTCGAGCACATGGTCGATGGGCGCGTCGGTGGTGAGCCGCACGGTCTGCTGGGGCCCCACGAAGCGCACATGGTTCGAGCCCTGCGTGATCTCGGGCGCGCGGCGCCCCCAGTCGAACCTGGGCCGGAGCCGGATCCGCGCCCGCGGCCAGCCCTCGAGGGGCCGCACCCGGCGCACCAGCGTCTTCGGCCGGAAGATGCGCCCCCGGGCCTCGAAGCGGGGCGCGAAATCGAGGATCTCCACCGCGCCGGACCCGCCGCGCAGGACGGTTCGGAGCACCGCGGAATTTGGCGCGTAGGCCTGCTCGACGGAGGTGAGATCGTCGAGCTCCACGGCAAAGGCTCCGTCCCCCGGCCGGCCCGCGCCATGGCCGAGGAGCGCGTGGAAGAGAGGGTCGCCGTCCACCCGAGGCAGGCAGAACCAGACGAGCCGGCCCTGCCCGTCCACCAAGGCCGCGACCGCGCAGTTCCCGATCAGCCCCAGATCCATGCTCCCCTCCTCAGGCCACCGCGGCGGCGAGGCCGACGCTGCCGGCAAGCCAGCGATGGAAGGCACGGATGTCGTCGGCGCGGAGGGCGGCCGCCGTGGGCCCGGGTCCGATCTTGACGCCGACCCCGCCGAGCTCCGCCGCCACGCGGAAAGCGTCCTCGTCCGTCGTGTCGTCGCCCGCGGCGACGGGGATCCGCCCGGCGAAGGGCGCCTCCGCCATGAAGGCCGCCAGCGCCGTGCCCTTGTCGACCCCGCGCAGCGCCACCTCGCTCACCATATGCCCGTGGAGCGCGCGGAGCCGGTCCGACCCCTCAGCCAGCCGCTCGGCCAGCGCGCGGCAGGGGCCTTCGAGCTCCGGCCGCCCCCGATAGTGGAGCGTCACGGCGGCGGGTTTCTCCTCCGCGAGGAGGCCCTCCACCGCCGCGTAGGCCAGCATCTCCGCCGTCGCCCCGGCCAGGGCCTCCGGCGGGGGGACCGCCCGGATCTCGGCCCCCGGGCGCCGTATCTCCGCCCCGTGCGAGCCGGACGCCGCCAGCCTCGCCCCACCGAGCCGCCGGTCGAGATCAGCGAGGGCCCGCCCGCTGATGAGGGCAAGCGCCCCGCCCGTCGCCCCCTCCAGCCGGTCCAGCACCGGGCCAAGGCCAGGCGCCAGCGCCGCGTCCTCCGGCCGGGCCACGATGGGCGCCAGTGTCCCGTCGAAATCGAGAAAGAGCGCGTGCCGCCCCCACTCCGGCGCGAAGCCCTCGAGCCCCGCCGCCGCCCGCTCTGCCGTCTCGCGCATGCCTGCCCTCGTTCGTCCCACCGCCGACCGGACCCTAGCCGATCCGCCGGCCCGATGAGAAGCCGCCGCCGCGCCGATCACGCGCGCACACGGTCTCGCGACCGGGCGTTGCCGCCTGCCAGCGGGTGAGAGACGCTCCAAAAGGTAATTCGGCTGGGAGGCCTCGATGAAGAAGCGGCGGATGGGGGGCAAGCCCACGCCCAAGCCGGCGAACGGCGGCGGGCGGTGCTCCGGGCGGCGGCGAGTTGGGGCGTGGTTGCGCTCGCGCTCGGCGGGGTCGGATACTGGACGGTGGCCAGCGTCTCCGCCAGCATCGAGGAGACCGACCTCACGCGGATCGGCAACGGCACGCCCGCCGTCGTCCAGATCCACGACCCGCAATGCCCGGTCTGCATCTCGCTGCAACGGGAGACCCGGGACGCGCTGGCCAGCTTCGAGGACGGCGCGCTCGGCTACATCGTCGCCAACATCACGACCGACGAGGGCCGGGCGCTGGCCACCCGACACGGCGTCGGCCATGTGACGCTCCTCCTGTTCGACGGCGATGGCACGCTTCGCACCGTTCTCTCGGGGCCGCGGACCAGCGCCGACCTGCGCGCGGCCTTCGCCGCCCATCTCGAGGCGTCGACCGCCTCCTGAGCCGCCGGGCGGGGTCGGCGACCGGACCGAGGCGCGGGAGCCCGCACGCGGCGTCAAGGCAGGATCGTGATCACCGCCACATCCGTGTCGACGCCGCAGGAGAGGCCCGTGCCGTCGGAGACGTGGAGCCGAGCGCGGTACCGCCCCGGCTCGCGAAAGCTCAGCGTCGCGGTCCGGCCTTCGACCGGATCGCCACCCTCGACCGTCCACAGATGGCGGAGGGGCCGCCCCTCAGGATCGCGAGAGCCGCCACCATCGAGGGTCACCTGGGCCACGCCGTTGTCGAGCCTCGCCGTGACGTCCGACCCTGCCTCGGCCTTGGGCGCCGCGTTCGCACGCACCAATCGGGTGGTCGTGGCCGCCGAGCAGGCCGAGCCCGCGCCGTCCTCGACCGTGAGGCGCGCCCGGTAGAGCCCTGGGACGTCGAACCGGTGCGAGACCGCGCGGCCCTCGGCCGACGCCCCGTCGCCAAACTCCCACCGGCCCGTGAGCGCGTCGCCGTCGGGATCTCGGGATCGCCCACCGTGGAAATCCACCACCGCGCCGGGGCAGACGACGATGTCCGGTCCCGCCACGGCGACCGGCGGGGCGTTCACGCGGTGGCGGCGGCTGGCCTCGCCGCGCAGGGCCGCACCGCGCACCGAGGCGTCCAGCATCGCCGTCACGGTGTAGTGCCCCGGATCGCGGTAGATGTGGGTGAGCGCCCGGAGATCCGAGCGGGTGCCGTCGCCCAGATCCCAAGAGACCCGCCGCTCGAGCCCCGGCGGCGCGCCTTGGAGGCGCGCCCGAAGGGTGAGGGGCTCGCCCACGCAGCTCACCCCGGCGCCCTCGATGCTGAGAGCCGGCGTGGCGACGACCTCGACCCGCTCGGTTCGCCGCGCGATGCTGTTCGCTTGGCCCGACTCGTCCTCGACCTCGAGCGCGACCTCGTAGAGGCCGGGCCGGCGGAACACGTGCTCCGGCGCGACGCCGGAAAGCCTTGTGCCGTCGGAGACGATCCAGCGATACGCCGTCAGCACCCCGTCCGGATCACGCGATGCGGAGCCGTCGAGCCGGACGGGACGGTGCGCCGCGATCACCTCCGGCACCGAGACGACGGCTTCTGGACGGGCATTCACCCGCACGCCATGGCGCCCCTCGGCCGCCGCACAGCTCGCCCGCGCGCCGGAGGTCCTGATCCGAAGCCGCACGACATAGGCACCCGGCCGGTCGTAGCGATGCGTGACCACAGGGCCGCGCGCCGTCGTCCCGTCGCCGAGATCCCAGCTGTGGGAGAGGACCTCGCCGTCCCCGCTCGGCAAGCGCGCGACGGCGGAGAGCCGGATCGCCTCCCCCGCCGAGATGGCCGCGGGCCCCTGGATCCGGACCCGGGGCGCGGGCAAGACCTCGATGCCCGCCCAGTCGACATCGGTGTTGTCGCACCGCGGCAGGGGATCGCCCTCGATCGCGAGCGACACCCGGTAGCGGCCCGGCTCGGCATAGGCGTGGCTCGGGTGCGCGCCCTCGGCCGTCGCGCCGTCGCCGAAGCTCCAGCGATAGCGATTGACCGCGCCGTCGAGGTCGCGCGACCCCGTGCCGTCGAAGGCGATCGTCTCGCCGGCGCACACCTGGCGATCGGGTCCGGCCTCGGCCCGGGGGCGGGGATCGACCGAGATGAACACCCGGTCGCGCGCCGCGGCGTTGGGCACGCCCGAGCCGTCGTCGACCACGAGGGTCGCGGCCTGTGTGCCAGGGCTCTCGAAGCTGCGCCGGGCCTCTTGGCCGGCGAGCGTCACCCCGTCGTCGAACACCCAAAGGTGAGTGAGGGCGTCGCCATCCGGATCGGCCGACTCGCGTGCGTCGAAGGTCACGACATTGCCGGCGCACACCGCGAGATTGGGGCCCGCCTCAGCCACCGGGGCGGCGTTCACGCGGACCACAGCGGTGTCGCGGGCGCGCGCGTTCGCGAAACCCGTGCCGTCGTCCACCTCGAGCGTCGCGGTGTAGCGCCCAGGCCCCGCATAGACATGCCCGACGCGCAGGCCCTCTCCCGTTGTTCCGTCGCCGAAGGCCCAGCGATAGGTCAGCGGATCCCCGTCGGGGTCGCGCGAGCCGCCGGCGTCGAAGCTCACCGCCCGGTCGGCGACCACACGGTCGGGGCCCGCCGCAGCGACCGGAGGGCCGTTGACCGCGACGACGAGCCCGGCGGTCGCGCGGTCGTTCGGCGCTCCGGACCCGTCGATGACGGTCAGGACCACTTCGTACCGGCCGGGCGCGTCGAAGCGGCGAGACCAGACGGGAACCGGGCTTCGCCGGGTCTCGCCATCGACGGTCCAGACATAGCGGTGGATCTCCCCATCGGGATCGAACGAGCCCCCGGCGTCGAGCCGCACCACCTCGCCCGGGGCCGTCCTGAGATCGGGCCCGGCGCGCGCGACCGGCGCGGCGTTGACAAGGACGGCGGTTTCGTCGCTCGCCACAACTCGGCCATCCTCCGCCCGGCGAAGCTCGAGCCGGACGGCGTGACGGCCCGCTCGGTGAAATCGCTTCTCGACGCTCCGATCAACCGCGCGGGTCCCGTCGCCGAACAGCCAGACCGCCACGAGCGCCGCGCCACCCGCAGGCCCGGCATCGAACGCCACGGCCTCGCCCGGGGCGGCGGTTCGGAGAGGCCCGGCCTCGGCCAGCGGTGGGGGCTCGATCACGACGCGGGCACGGTCGGTCGCCGTCGCGTTGGCCGCGCCGCTGTCGTCGGTCACCGTCAGCGTGACGCCCCACTCTCCCGGGCCGCGGAAGATGTGGGCGACGCGGGCGCCCTCGGCGGTCGTGCCGTCGCCGAAGTCCCAGAGATGCCGGATCACCCGTCCGTCCGGATCGCGGCTGCCGCCCGCGTCGAAGACTTGGCGACGCACCCTGGAGCGCCGGTCGGGCCCGGCCTCGGCGATGGGGGGCGCATTCACCACGATCTCCGCGGTGTCCTCGGCCCGGGCGTTCGGCCGGCCGCTCCCATCCTCCACGATCAGCCGCAGGGTGTAGCGGCCAGGGGCCGCGTACCGATGCTCGACCGCGGGCCCGGACCGCGTCGTTCCGTCCCCCATGTCCCACTCCCAGCCGATCAAGGCCCCGTCGGGGTCACGGCTCTCGCGCGCGTCGAGGCGCACCGGCTCGCCCGGAGCCACCGTCCGATCCGGGCCGGCCTCGGCGACCGGCGGAAGGTTTGTGGCCGGCCGCACCGTGATCTCGAGACGGTCGCGCGCGCGGGCCCCGAGATCGTCGCGAATCTCGAGCGCGACGGTCTTTACCCCCGGGCGATGGAAGACATGGGCCACTCGCGGCCCGTGGAGAACCCGGCCCCCGATCTGCCACCGATAGGCGAGGATCGCGCCGTCGGGGTCTCGGCTCCGCCGTCCGTCGAGGAGCACCGGCTCTCCGACACGCACCGTCCGGTCCGGACCCGCATCGGCGCGGGGAGCGGCGTTGGGCCGCGCGCGAACGGTCACGAGGGCGGTGTCCTCGGCGATGGCCGGCGGGCGGCCCGTGTCCTCGACGTGGAGGCGCACGCGATAGGTGCCCGGCGCCTCGTAGGCATGGCGCACCGCGGCACCGTCCGCTCCGCCGCCGTCGCCGAACGACCAGCGATGCCGGATCACGGCGCCGTCCGGATCCGCGCTGGCCGACCCGTCGAAACGCACGACCTCCCCCACGGTCGCCTGGCGATCGGGGCCGGCCTCGGCGAAGGGTGCCGCGTTTTGGGCGCGGACCGCGGAGGCGCCGAGGACGAGCACGCCGACGAGCACGCCAACGAGCACCACGGCGCGCGCGGCGCAGCCGGTCATGGCGCCGCCTCTTTCGGCCGAACGGTGACGATGGCGACGCCGATGTCGCGCGCCGGCTCCGTCGGGTGATCGTCCTCGACCTCGAGGCGCACAGCGTAGCGCCCCGGTCGCTGGAACGCGTGAACCGCGACCGGCCCTGCGGCCTCGACCCCAGGCTCGAACACCCAGCGGAAGGCCAGAAGGCGCCCGTCGGCGTCTCGCGATCCGCTGGCATCGAAGATCACGCGCTCGCCGGTGGCGACCCGGCGGTCGGGCCCCGGATCGGCGACGGGCGGGCGATTGGGCGGCACCGTCACGTCGAGCCGGTGGCGCGCCCCGGCCCGGCCCCCGGCGGCGGCGCTCGCGTCCTCGACCTCGAGCCCGAGCACCGCGGGCCCTGGCGCGAAGAAGCTGCGCCAGCTCGCGGGCCCCTCGGCGGTGGAGCCGTCGTCGAAGCGCCAGCGAAAGGCCAGGAGGCGCCCGTCGGGATCGGCGCTCCCCGCGGCGCTGAACGCCACCGGCAGGCCGAGCGCAACGGCATCCGGCCCGAGGATCTCGGCCATCGGCGCCAGGTTGGGCGCTCGCCGCACATCGACGACCGCCACGTCCCGGGCGGCGGAATTGGCGACCGCGCTGTCGTCGACCACGGTCAGCCGGACCTCCCGGCGTCCGGGCTCCGGGAAGGCGACCGTGGCGCGCGCGCCGGTCACGTCTCGCCCATCGCCGAAGGACCATTGGTGGTGGCGGATATGCCCGTCGCGGTCGTGGCTCGCCCCGGCGTCGAACACCAGGGGAGCGCCCGCCACGACCGTCCGATCCGGGCCGGCCATAGCGACCGGCGGCGCGTTTACGCGGACCTGCGCCGTCGCCTCGCCGATGCGGCACGGGTGGTCGCCGCTCTCGGTGACGGTGAGGCGCACCTCGTGGGGGCCGGGGGCCTCGAACGCGACCGCGACCTCGGCGCCGTCGAGCCGGTCCTCCCCCACCTGCCAAACATGGCTCTCGATCACCGCGCCCTCGGCCGCGTCCGGCCCCAGCGTCGAGCCCAGACCGGAGAGCCGGACGGTCTCGCCCGGGGCGACGATGGCCGGCGCGACCGCGATGTGCGCGCGCGGCGGATCGCGAAGCGTGACCGTGAACCCGAGCGCCGCGCGCGCGTTCGACCGGCCGGACAGATCGTCCACCTCGAGGCGAACGGGGTGTTCGCCGGCCGCGTCGAGGCGCACCAGCGCGACGGGCGTGGTCCGAACCCGGCCTCCGGGCAGCCGCCACCGATAGGCCAGGGCGGCGCTCTCCTCGTCCTCGCTCAGCCGGGCGTCGAGCCGGACCGAGCGACAGCCCACCGGGGTTGCCAGCGCTTCGGCCTTGGGCCGGGCGTTGCGCGCCGCGAGCGTCCGCGGCAAGGCGAGCGCGAGCCGACGGGTGCGTCCAAAGGTCGTCTCCACCCGTGCGGTGAGGGACAGGTCGTTGGGGGTTTCGCGCCCGCCGAAGAAGCTGATGGCACCGGTCGCCCCCGGCTCGTCCGGATCGAGCGCGATCCGGTCGACCGCCCAGGCGTCGTTGGTCGAGGCCGCGAGACGGCGGGTCCGGAACGGCCCGACGAGATCGAGCACGCCCCCGCCCGAGTCGAAGTTGCGGATCTCGAGGGCGGCGCCATCGGCCGGGAGGTCGAGCGGGGCTTCGAGAACGGTCTCCGGCGTCGCCGCGCGAAGGCTGAGATCGTAGGCGAAGAGCCGCGCGCCGTGGAGGCTCGGGCCGAGATCCGGGCCGTCCGCAGTCCCGAGGCGGAGATCGAACACGTTGCCCTCCACACCCTCGAGACCCTCGGCCTGGAAGCGGAACACGCGCTCCTCGCCGAACGGGGCGCCGAAGGCCGGGTCGAGCCGGGCGAGGCGGACCCACTGCCCATCGAGCGCCGGTTCGGGCCCGAAGACGCGGCTCGCCAGCCGCGCGCCCATGCGGAGGAGGGCCGGCTCCGCCTCGGGCTCCAAAGGGCCCCGGAAGGCGTCGGGCCCCGCGAACACGGACATGCGCGTCAGACTCTCCTGGCCCGGGGCGAAGGCGGAATCGTGCCGGCCGGCGGTGTCGGCGTCGTAGACCCAGAGATGGCGTGCGGGCCCGCCCGCCGGGAGCGCGACGTAGACGATCTGGCGGTAGTCCGGGTCGCCCTCGGCGGTGGGGGCGCCGGTCGAGTAGGCGACGAGCAGAGGCGCGAACGGGCCGCCCCCGCCCCCGCCCGGGCCCTGGGCCACCTGAGCCGTCGCCAACCAGGGCACGACCACGGCGGCGAGCGCGACGTGGCCGCGCCTCATTCCGAGGGCTCGTCCGGCGCGTCTTGGGCCGGATCGTCCGCCCCCCCATCGGCCGGTGATCGCGGCACGAGATCGGAGGCGACCACGCTCCAGAGCGGGTTCGGTTCGACAGTGACGGTGACGGTGTCCTCCGCCTCCGCGCCCCCATCGGGCCCGTCGTCCCGCACGGCGAGGCGCACGGTGTAGGTGCCGGGCGTGCGATAGACATAGAGGACACGCTGGCCCCGGGCGGTCGCGCCATCGCCGAACTCCCAGGTGTAGTCGAGGATCGTGCCGTCGGGGTCGGACGAGCCCGCGGCGTCGAAGGCGATCCGCTCGCCGGCGAGGACCGTGACGTCGGACCCCGCCGCAGCGATCGGCGGGCGGTTTGGCCTCGGCGTGATGCGGGCCGCGAGCGTGTCGGTCGCCGCATCGTTGGGCCGCCCGCTGTCGTCGCGCACCGTGAGGCTGACGGCATACTCGCCTGGCGCCCAATAAACATGGGACAGGCCCACGCCCTTGGCGGCGCGCCCATCGCCGAAATCCCACGTATAGACCAGGATGTCGCCGTCCGGATCGCGGCTCGCCGAGCCGTCGAACACGAGCCGCTCGCCCACCACGCCGGCAACGTCCGGTCCCGCCTCGGCAATCGGAGCGAGATTGGCAGGTGGATTGACCGTGACGGTCAGCGTGTCGACGCTTGTGGCGTTGGCGAGCCCGCTGTCGTCGGTGACGGTGAGCGCGACCTCGTACTCGCCCACCTCGTGATAGGCGTAGACCGGCCGCGGCCCGCGTCCCGCGTCGCCGTTCCCGAACGCCCAATCGTACGCGACGAGGAGACCGTCCGGGTCGCGGCTCCCGCCCCCGTCGAACGGCACCGGCTCACCGGCTTCGACCGTGACGTCCGGGCCCGCCACGGCCACGGGCGCCGCGTTGACCACGAGCGCGAAGGCGTCCTCCGCGACGCTGTTCGCCACGCCCGCGCCATCCTCGACCGTGAGCGCGACGCGGTAGCGCCCTGGCGTCTCGAGCGCGATCTCGGCCGTAGCGCCGCTCGCCTCGGCGACGAGGGTGCCATCGGCGTCCTCGATGCGCCAATCGTGGCGGATGAGCTCCCCCTCAGGATCGTGCGAGAGCGTACCGTCCAGCGCGACGACCGCGCCCGCGGCAACCCTCCGGTCGCGGCCCGCCTCCGCCACGGGAGGGGCGTTCACCACGAGTTCGAGCTCGTCCTCTGAGGTGTCGTTCGGGCGGCCGGACCCGTCCTGAACCGAAAGGCGCACGGTGTAGACCCCCGGCGCGCCGTAGCGGTGGCGGACGCCAGGGCCCGTGGCGGTGCGCCCGTCTCCAAGGCTCCACACCCAGGCGATGAGATTGCCGTCGGGGTCGGAGCTCGCAGCGCCGTCGAGCACCACCGTCTCGCCGAGGGCGACCACCCGATCCGGCCCCGCCACGGCGATCGGCGGCTCGTTGGGCACCGGATTGACCGTCACGGTGGCCCGGTCCGTCGCGACCCCGTCGCCGCGGGGTCCGTCGTCCTCGACCTCAAGCGCCACCTCGTACACGCCGGGGCGCCGCCAGGCGTGGGTGATGACCGGGCCACGGCCCCGCGCCCCGTCGTCGAAATCCCAGAAATATCCGAGGATCGCGCCGTCAGGGTCCCGGCTGTCGCGCCCGTCGAAGACCACACGCTCCCCGACGATGACGGTGCGGTCGGGCCCCGCCTCGGCGACGGGCGGCGTGTTGGGCCTCGGCCGCACGCGGACCTCGGCAGTGTCGGTCGCGCGGTCGTTGGCAAGGCCGCTGTCGTCGGTCACGGTAAGGCGAACGGTGTAGACGCCCTCGGCGAGATACGCGTGGCGGGCGCGCAGCCCCCTGCCCTGCCGGCCGTCGCCGAACTCCCAGTCGAAGCCGATCAGATTGCCGTCGCCGTCCTGGCTCCCACTCGCGTCGAACAGGATCGGCTCGCCGACCATCACATGCCAGTCGGGCCCGGCATCGGCGCTCGGGGCCGCGTTCGGCCGCGGTCCGACCCGGACGCGGAAGGCGTCCGTCGCGACGGCGTTGGACAGGCCGCTGTCGTCGGTCACGGTAAGCGTGGCCTCGTAGACCCCGGGGCGCTGGAAGGCGTAGCTCGGCGTTCGGCCCTCGACCGTGTCGCCGTTGCCGAGCTCCCAGACGTACTCCAGGATCTGGCCGTCGGGATCGCGGCTCGCCGAGGCGTCGAGCGGTGCGAGCTCGCCGACGGCAACCGCAAGATCGGGCCCCGCATCGGCAATCGGAGCGGCGTTGACCACGAGCACGAGGTCGTCCTCTGCCGTCGCGTTCGACACTCCGGTGCCATCGTCCACGGTCAGGCGCACGCGGTAGAGGCCCGGCTCCGCAACGGCATGCTCGACCGCGATGCCGGAGAGGGTGGCGACCGGGGTCGCGGTCTCCGTGTCGTCGAGCGGGGCGATGGTCCATGTGGCGCGCTCGACGGCCCCGTCGGGATCCGTGCTCGCGGCGCCGTCGAGGCGAAACCGCTCTCCCGCGGCCACGCGAAGATCCGGCCCGGCCTCCGCGCGCGGCGGCGCGTTGACCGCGACCACGACCTGCGCGGCCGCGCTCCGACACGGATGGCCGCTGTCGTCCTGGACGAGGAGACGGACACCGTACCGCCCCTGCACCTCGAACCGGTGCGCAACCTCGGCGCCTTGGAGGAGCGTGCCGTCGGTGACGAGCCATTCATGGCGGCTGATCGCCACCCCCTCGCCGGCCGCCTCAGAGCCCGAACCGTCGAGCGTGACGGTCTCGCCGACCCCCACGGTCCGGGGAAGCGGCGCGATCACGGCGGCCGGGGGATCCTTGACGAGGATCTCGGTCTCCGCCGCGGCGCCGTTGCCGATGCGCGGGCCCGGATCTCGAACCTCGAGGCGAACCGGGTAGCGGCCCGGCCCGGGGAAGACCCGCTCCACGCGGCGTCCACCTGCCGTGGAGCCGTCGTCGAACCGCCATGTGTAGCTCAGCGCTTCGGCCTCGGGGTCGGTCGAGCGGCCGGCATCCAGCTCCACGCGACGGCAGTCGAGCGCCCGGCTCTGGATCCGCGCCGTCGGGCGACCGTTGGGGATCAGCAGGCGGGGAGGCAGGACCACCGGCAGCGCCCGGCGGTCCTCTCCGACAACCGCGAATACCCGGAGCGACACCTCGTTGGGCGTCTCCTCGCCGCCGGAGACGCTGATCCCCACACGCCCGCCGCGTTCCTCCGGCGCGATGGGGATCTCGGCCTCGCGCCACTCGCCCTGCGGCGAACTCGGGATCGCCACGGATCGGAAGGGCCCGACATAGGCGACCTCCCCGCCCGCCACGTCGAAGCTGTCGACCACGAGCGCCTCGGCGTCCTCTGGCAGGTCGACGCCGAACTCGAGAGACAGGTTGCGTCGCGGGATCGAGACGGTGGCCTGGCTCGTGGTGAGCGCGACGCCCTCTCCGGAGACGACGCCCACCGGATCCGGGGTGGCGATCACCGAATAGACATTCCCGTCGTCGCCGGCCAGCCCTTCGACCACCAGGGTGAAGCGGCTGAGCCCGCCCTCCGCCAGGCCGTCGGCGGGGTCGATCTCGCCCAGGCTCACCCAGTCCCCGGCGCCCGCGCCCCCGTCCCCGCCCTCGGGCCCGAACTCCGCCTGGGCAAGAGGCGGGCCGTCGCGCTCCGCGCCGAAGAGCGCAAAGCGGGTGCGCGTGTCCCGCGCACGCCCGAAGATCGTGTCGAGATCGGTCCCCGCGCCCGGATCGAACAGCCGGACGTGATGGACGCCCGCGCCGGCGGGCAGAGACACCGTGATTTCTTGGCGATGGTCGGGATCGCCCTCTGCTGCCGGGGCCTCGGGCCCGTAGGTGGTGAGGACGGGTGGCTCCGCCCCCTCCTGCGCCACTGCCGGACGCGGCGCGAGCGCGGCGCCGAGGGCGAGCAGCGCGACGGCGGCGCCGCGGGGACGGGCCGGGGACGTCATCCCACCACCGCCGCGGCCGCCGCGTCCTTGATGTCGATCTTGTTGAGCGGGATCGCGGGCTTGATCCCGGCCCGCTCGAGCGCCGCCTCGATGGCCATCACCAGCGGGCGCAGGCCGGAGGCGCGGCTGTTTCGGTTGCGGTCGATCTTGATCGCCACGAAGTACTTCATCCCGATGATCTCCCAGCCGATCGTGACGGCCTCCCCCTCCATGTCGAGCACGCCGCCCTGACCGCGGCATGCCTCCGTCGCCTCGAAGAGAATGCGTTCCGCCTCCGGGCAGGGCAGCGCGTGGTCGAGCACGACGAAGACGCCGTGAAAGAGCGGCCCGGTTTGTGCAAAGTTCAGGATCTTGGCGCGGCTGACCGCACTGTTGGGGATCACCTTTATCTCCTGATAAAACTCAGTTTTGATCTTGGTCGTGCGCCAGTTCATCTCGATCACATGACCGCATAGCTCGTTGTCGTCGTCGAGCATGATCTTCTCGCCGATCTTGAACGGGCGCTCGATGTTGAGGGTGAGGCCGGCGAACGCGTCGAGGATGAGGCTTTGCAGCGCGATACCGAGCACGAGCGTGAGAACACCCGAGGCGGCCCAGAGCGATGTCATCGACTGCCCGAAGACGAAGGTCGACACACAGGCGGCGGCGACGATCAGCACCAAGAGGTTGACGAAGAGCCGGGCGATGCTGGGCACGGGATAGCCGGTGCGGGCCTCGATCCGGTCCCAGACGGCGCGGCGCAAGAGATAGATGAGCCACACCGCCGGCAGGAGCCACCAGAGCACCTTGAAGGTGACCGCAAGGATCTCGAGTTGGTAGATCTGGAGCCGGTCGCCATAGGCCGCGAAGAGGAGATCCTCGAGGACGACCATCGCCACGCCCGTCAGCGCGAGCCGCAGCACGAGGACCGCCACCGGATGCGTGCGCCGCAGCCGCCCGAAGAAGGTGGCCGCGATCGCCGCGACCAAGACGAGCAGGGCGGCCCAGGACCGATGCTCGGGCAAGATCGCCGCGAGCTCGCGCTTCAGCGAGATCTCCCCGCGATAGGCACCGATCTCGGCGACGAGGGCGGAGAACGGCGCCTCGATCGAGGCGATCAGCGGATTGCCGAGGGTGCTCCGGTTTTCGGTCTCCTGGCTCACACTCGCCCGGTCGATGACCCATCCTGCACCCGGGTCGATCACGCCGGCCGAGCGCAGCGCCTCCGCCAAGGGCCGCCGGACCGAAAGCGCGCCCATCCCTCGCAGATCGGGCAGGAGCACGAGGCGGTTGAAGTCGCGCTCGCCGTGGAGATAGCGGATCCGGAAGGCCTGGTACGCGCAGCAAAGCGACTCGACATCGGCTCGAAACTGAAAGAGGGCGTCGACCTCGTAGGCCCTGTAGCTCTCGCGCTCCCCGTCGAGCGCAACCTTGGGCGTGGTCAGCGCCACCGGCTCGACCGCATCCGGGAACACGATCTCACCCGGATCGAAATCCCCCTCATAGCGGAACCACAGGTCGAACACCGCGCGGAAGGTGTTGGCGCTCGTGTCGATGTCGGCGATTTCCCGGACATGCAGGCCCGTCGTCACGACCTGGGTGACCTGGAGGAGCGCGCCGTCGATCTCGACCGCGGCTTCCCCCTCCTCCAGCAGGCGCTCGATGGTCGTGGCGTCCTGAACCGCCGTGAGTTGGCGCGGTGCCGTGCGAAGCCGCCCGAGCGCGACCCGACCGAGGAAGATCGGCCTCACCACATCTCCGGTCTCGTCGAAGTGGATCGGGCCCGTCAGCCCGGAGACCGCCGTTTCGGGCGTCGCGGTGGCGGCAAGCTCCCCACGCAGCGCCGCGCGCAGATCCGCGGCCGGTCCGTCGAGGACCGCGGGATCGAGCGCCGACAGGAGCTCCGCGACGACGAGCGCCGTGTCGTGCGCCAGAAGAGCGGACCACGGTGCGGGCGCGCCGAGCCGCGTCTCGTACTCCCTCAGAAACGCCCGGGCCCCGGCGCTGGCCGTCTCCGGCAAGAAGGGCAGCGTGAGGAGAGCGCCTTCCAGATGCGCGGGGATCGGCGTGCGCTCGGCGCCCTCCTCCCCGCCGACGGAGATGCCGAAGAGCGAGAGCGTGTCCGAGCCGATCAGGTCGGCCTCGAGCCCAGCCCGCCGCAGAACCGGCACCAGCGCCTCCGCCTGCTCCGGGCGCAGCACGAGCAGCACGGCGTCGAGCGCGGTCATGAGGCTCAGCCTCCGCGCCACATCGGCGAGCTGCGCCGGATCGGATGCGCGGGTGAGAGTATAGATCGGGTCGATGTTGAGTCCGATATCGGCCGCGCTGCGGCGCAGCGCCTGGGTGAGATAGAGGGCGTAGGTCGTGTCGGTGTTGACCACCGCCAGCCCTTGATAGCCGAGCACGCTGCGGGCGTAGTTGGCGAGGATCTCGGCCTGCCGGTCATCGTTGAAGATCGTGCGGAAGGCGAAGGCGTTCTCATGGGTCACCTGCGGGTTCGTCGCCGTGACCGCGAGGGAGGGCATGCCGGCCGCCTCGTAGACGGTATTGGCCGGAATCGCGGTGTCGCTCGTTGCATGCCCGATCACGGCGACCACATCGCGCGAGCGGGCGATCTCGACCGCCACCTCCGCCGCCCGGGCCGGGTCGCGCCCATCGTCGACCGCGCGGATCGCCAGAGGGCGGCCCGTCACTCCGCCCTGGGCGTTGACGCGATCGGCCAGCATGCGCGCGCCCTCAAGCGCCGCGCGGTCCGCTGGATGCGGGGTTTCGCCGAGATCTCCGACGACCGCGATGACGACCGGCCGGCCTTGGGGCCCGCCGCCGCCGAGATCGCGCACCGCATGGCGCACCCGCTCCTCGAGGCCGGGGACGAAAAGCCAGGCGAGCGCGCCCGCCACGAGCACCAGCACGAGGGCCGCCGGCAGGGCAAGGCGGCGCCAAGTGGGCCAGCGCACACCGCCGAGGTCAGCCCCAGGCGGCAAGGCTCACGCCGCCCCGTGACGACCCGCAGAGTGGCGGAGGCGTTTCAGCTTCGGTCGATCTCGGCGCACCACCAAACGCGTCATCGCACACCCTCACCTCCACCGAACCCGCGACCTGGGGCTAGGAGCCATCGTCCCGTGCCGCCCCCGCTCCGTCGCCTCACGCCGTGCTGCGGTGCCAACAAATCGTTGCCGTGTCCACCTGTGGCTGACAAGATAAATTTTGCGATTGTTCGAAGACAGTTCCGACAGCCCCACGGGGCCCGGCGCGGCCCGCAGTGTCTAAGGGTGAGCCGGCCGCCCCCCCGGCCCGTGCGCTGCGCAGGCGTGCAGAATGCGCTCCAACCGGTCGTAGTAGCCGGTTGCCTCCGCCGTCCCGCGAAACTCCGCGAGGCCCGGAAAGAGCCCCGGCAGCGCCGCGGCCCAGTCGTCCGGCGCGAAGGCGACGGCCTCGGCCAGCCGGTCCGCCAGGGCCCCCGCCGTGTCGGGCTCGTACACCCAGCCGATCCCTCGGCCCTCGACGATCTCCGTGCTCCCGCCGCGGCGCGATGCCAGAAGCGGAACCCCCGCATCGGCCGCCTCGATCAGGACGCGGCTCTGCGGTTCGTGCCAGAGCGAGGGGACGACCACGAGATCGCTCCGGGCGATCACGGTCTGAGGGTCGACGAAGCCGAGCCAGCACACCGCCCGGTCCGCGGTTCGAGCCTTGAGCTCGGCCATCAGCGCCGGTGCGCCGCGGCCGGCGATCAAGAGCCTGGCGCGCCCCTCCGGCAGCGTCTCGAACGCATCGAGAAGGTCCAGGATCCCCTTCTCAGGTGTCACGGCCCCGAGAAAGCCGATGGTGAAGGGCCCCCCCGCGCGGCGGTCGCTGCGGCGCGGCATGGAATGGGCGAGATTGGTGTTGTGCAGCACGTGCCACTCCGCCCGGGGCATCGCGCCCCCGGCCCGGAGCCGGTCTCGGACGAAGGCGCTCACGGCGATCGCGTGGGAGACGTGGCTGAAGGCGCCGCGTGCCGGCGCTCTCAGGAGGCGGCAGTCGGCGCAAGGCCCGGCGCAGTTGCCACCGCCTCGGCGCATCTCCCCACGCGGACAAAGCACGGAGTAATCCCGGAGATGCATCGCGATGGGGATTCCCATGCGGTGGGCCTCGCGAAACAGCACGGGTTGCATATACGCCGCGTTGTTGGCGTAGAGGAGATCGGGGCGCTCCTCCTCCAGGACGTCGCGGACCTCGCGAGGATCGAGCGCGCCCACCGCCGCCTTGAGGTGCCAGGCGAGCTTCGCCGTCATCGCCACGGGCGCCCGGCGCGGCAGCGGGAGATAGGCGTTGCGGAACCGCAGGCGCCGGAGCCGGTAGGCCTCGCCGGTGGCGGTTTCGCCCGGCGGGGCGAGGGGATCGCCCGCGCGCCCGAGCGAGAGCACCGTCACCCTGTGGGTTCGGGCGAGCGCGGCCGCGGCGTGGCGCGCCGAGATCTCGGCGCCGCCCTCGTCCTGCGGGCGAAAGGTCTGGGCGGCAAGGCAGATCCTCATCCGACCGGCTCTGCGGCAAGCTCAGCGAGAAGCGCGTCGGCCGCCGTCGCCCATCGGAAGCGTCGGGCCTGCGCGCGACCCCGCTCGGAAAGGCTCCGCCGGAGCACGGGGTCCGTCGCGATCCGCTGAAGCGCCGCGGTCCATCCCGGGGCGTCGGCAGGGTCGACATAGAGCGCCGCATCCCCGCACACCTCCGGCAACGCCCCGGCCGACGCCGCAATCACCGGGCAGCCGAGCGCCATCGCCTCGAGCGCCGGCAGCCCGAACCCTTCGGCGAAGGAGGGAAAGGCGAGCGCGAGCGCGCCGCGATAGAGCGCCTTGAGTTCGCCGTCGCTGACCCGACCGAGGCGCCGCACGCCGCCGCCCTCCGCAACGCCGGCCGCCGCGAACACGCGCGGATCTCCCGTTTGCCCCGCGAGCACCAGAGGTGGAGAGCCCGGCGGCCGCGCTCGCGCCGCGGCGGCGAGCATCGCGAGGTTCTTGTGCGGCGCGAGGCTGCCCACCGCGAGCACATAGCCGCCCGGCGCGAGGCCGTGGCGCTCGAGCGCGCCGCGGTCGGTGGCGATGCGGCGCATGTGATCGACGCCGTTGGGAACGACGCGCGCCTTTCCCTTTGGGACCACGCCGTGGCGCTCCAAGGCCTCCCGCGCGTGCTGCGAGATCGTGGTCACCCTCTCCGCATGTCGGGCGAGGCGGGGCTGCGCCACCCCGTAGAGGAGGCGGAAGGCGCGGGTGTAAGGCTCTGGGAAGGCGTGGATCTGCGCGTCGTGCAGGATCACGAGCTGGCGGCGCGAGGCGAGGGGGCCGATGTTGCAGGGGCTGAGCAGCTGGCCGCGCCGCGCCAGAAGCGGCAGCTCCACCTGCTCCCAGACCAGCCCCGAGAGCCGGCCCCGCGGGCCGATCTCCACGCCGCCGCAACCCCGCGCGAGCCGATCGAGGCGCGCCACCACCGGGCGCTCGAGCGTGCCCCCTGCGGGATAGGGAACGCGGAGTCGGCCGCTCCAACGTCCCGCCCGTTTGAGCAGGATGAGCGCCCGCACGAGTTCGTACGCCACACGGTCCACCCCGGTGGAGGGCCGCGTGAGAAACCGCCCGTTCACGGTGATGTCCAGGCGGAGTGCCTCCATGGGTGAGCGCCTCGACGGTCGACCTCCGCTCGACTAGAGAGACTGTACAGTCACCAGCCGGAGCTGTCGACATCCCGACCTCCCGGGCGCGCCGGGGCCTGGCGCCCCGCGGCCGGGACGCCCGGCCTGAGGGGGGAGCGCGTGCGCCGGATCGCCATTCTGACATCGGAGTTCGCCCCCTTCCGTGGCGGCGTTGCGACCTATGTGCACGAGATCGCCGCGGCCGCCACGCGCCTCGGGCTGGCCGTCACCGTGCACGCGCCGTCCTACGGGCGCCGGCACCCGCACGACGGCGACGGCTCGCTCCCCTTCGCGGTGCGGCGTTATCCGGCCGGGCTCACGAGCCCGCTGCGCCTGCCGGCCTATGTCCGCGCGGCCTCGCGGGCCCTGCGGAGCAGCGACGACCTCATCCACGCGGCCGATCTTTGCGCGCTGGAGGGGCTGGCCCTGCTGTGCCGCCGCCGCCCCGGGCCCATCGTGGCGACGCTGCACGGCACCGATGTCAACCTTGCCTCGCGGACCCGGCGCGGGCGGGTCATGGCGCTGATCCGCCCATTCGACTGCGCCGAGCGCCTCGTCGCCAACAGCGAGTTTACCCGGCGCCTCGCGCTGTCCGAGATCCCGGGCCTGGGGGCCGACCGGATTGTCGCGGTCCCCCTCGGGGTGGCGGAGCGGTGCTTCACGCCGGCTCGCGACGACCTGACCCCGGCGGCCTTCCGCGACCCCGCGCGCTTCCGCATCCTCTCGGTCGGCCGGCTGACGGCGCGCAAGGGCCAGGACCTCCTGCTCGAGGCGATCGCCCGGCAGCCGGAGCATCTGCGCCGGCGGATCTCGGCGGTGATTGCGGGGCGGGCGCTCGAAACAGAGCGACGCTACGAGGCCGGGATCCACGCCGCCGCCGCCGCCGCGGCCCCGGCGGAGATCGCCGTGGAGGACGGGCTCGACGACGAGGCCCTGCGCGCGGCCTACGCGGCGGCCGATCTCTTCTGCCTCCCAGGGCGGCCGGGGGGGCTGGCGGTCGAAGGCTTCGGCTTGGTCTTTCTCGAGGCGGCGGCGCAGGGCACCCCAGCGGTCGCCGGCGATGTCGGCGGGGTCGCCGAGGCGGTCGAGCACGGGGTGAGCGGGATCGTCACCCCAGGCGGCGACGTCGCGGCTCTGGCCGGCGCGATCGGCGCCATGGCCGCCGACCCGGTGCGACGAGCCCGGATGGGTCGCGCCGCCAAGGCCCGGGCCCTCGGCTTCACCTGGGAGCGCTGCGCCGAAGCGACCTATCTCGGGACGGCGCCGTGAGTCTCGCCGGCACGTTCTCCCGCTCCCTCGCCCTGTCGGTCGCCGGCGCGGCCATGGGCTTTCTCGGCACCGTCGTGCTCACCCGCACGCTCGGCCCGGAGACGTTCGGCATTCTGGCCTTCGCGATGGGGCTCATGGGCTTCGCCTCGATCTTCACGACGCTCGGCTTTCATCATCTCACGGTGCGGGAGATCCCCCGGCTCGAGGTCCTGGGCGATCCCGGAGAGGTCGCGGGCCTCGTCGCGGTCGCCTTCGCCGCGGCGCTCGGCGCCAGCCTTCTCGCGGCCGGGGTCGGGGTTCTCGCATCCGGCCCGCTCGACGCGAACGGCATCGGGGGCGCCGAGCTCGGCTGGCTTCTCCTCGTCATGGCGCTCGCGACGTTGAACACCGTCCGCCAGGGCTGCGTGCGCGGCGTGGGCCGACCGGTGGCCGGACAGGCGCCGGAGCTTCTGGTCGCACCCGGCGTGTTCCTCGTCGGCGTCGCGGCCCTGGCGGCGGCGGGACGGCTCGCCACGGTCGAGACGGCGCTCCTGGTCATGGTGGTCTCGCAGCTCGCGGCTTTCGCGGCGGGTTTCGTGCCCTTCTGGCGCCATGTTCTCGCGCCGCGGCTGGTGCGGCCCCGCCTGCGCCTCGGCCGCTGGATCGCCGAGGCGCTGAAATCCTCTCTGATCAACACAGGCGCCGTGCTGCTCGCCACCACTGACGTCGTGATGCTGGGCTTCCTCTCCACGCCGGCCGAAACCGCGGACTACGCCATCGCGGCGCGCTTCGGGCTGATGATGGCGCTGCCGGTGGCGGCGATGGCGGCGGCGGTGTCCCACCGGGTGGCCGCGCTCGCAGCGGCGGGCGATCTGGCCGGGGTGGCCGCGACGGCCCGGCAGTCGAGCAGCCTCGCTCTCCTGATGTCGATGGCCATTGCGGCGGGCGCGTGCGCGGTCGCGCCGTTCACCGAGGCGATCTTCGGGGCCGGGTATGCCGGGGCCGCGCTCTGCATCGTGACGCTCACGCTCGGCCGCGCGCTCGAGGCCTGCATCGGCCAGCCCCAGGTGGTCTTGGCCAATGCCGGCGCGACCGGCCAGGCGGCCGTCGTCCTCGGCGGCGTGTGCGTGCTCAACGCGGGCCTCAATCTCTGGCTGGTGCCGGTCTACGGCGCAATCGGCGCCGCGAGCGCGACGGTGCTGGCCCACCTCGCCCTCGGCGCGCTGTCCTGGCTCAGGCTTCGTCGCTTGCTCGGCGCGCCGACGACGCCAAATCTCGCGGCGGCGCTCGGGGCCCTCCGCTGACCCTTGCCCCGAGGCCGCGCTCGGTCGAGTATGCGCCTCGGGTCGGCCTCGGCCATCGGAGAGAGCCGGGGCTCGGGCGTCGCGCGCCGTGATCCGACCCACGGTCCAGGGAGTGCGTCGTGGTCAGTCCTCTTCTCGCCCTGCGGCACGAGTACCGGTGCCGGGTGAAGTACGGCCGCCGGCCGCGGCGCTATCGCCAGCTGCTCCGGCTGGTGCGCGCAGCGGCGCCGGCGACGCTGGTCGAGATCGGCGTCTACACCGGGCAGCGCGCGGTCGAGATGATCGAGGCGGCTCGGCTCGCAGGGGTGCGTGACATCCGCTACACGGGGTTCGACCTCTTTGATCAGATGGACGGCGAGAAACTGGATGCAGAGCTCTCGAAATGGCCCGATCCGATCGACGCGGTGCGCCGTCGGATCGCAGCGACCGGGGCCGCGGTGACGCTCATTCCGGGCCTGTCGCAGGAGACTCTGCCCGCCCATGTCGCGGAACAGGCGGGGGCCACGGTGGATTTCGCCTTCATCGACGGCGGGCATGCGGTCGAGACCATCCGCTCGGACTGGACCCAGGTGTCCGCGCTCATGGGACCTCGAACAACCGTCGTGTTCGACGACTACTATGTGGGTCGGCCGGATCTGACCGAGGCATTCGGATGCAACCAGGTCGTGGAGAGCCTCGACCGGGCGCTCTACGACTGGGAGGTGCTGGAGGATGTCGACGTGTTCGAAAAGCCCGACGGCCCGTTCCGCGTCGCCATGGTGGTCCTGAGGCGGGCCGGAGCCGGGTAGCGGGGCGGTCGGATGGAGGCGCCCGCCGACGCGATCGCGCGTGCCGGAGCGACGAGACTCAGCGTCGTGATCCCGGTCTACAACGGCGCGCGGACCCTTGATCGCACGCTCCGGTCTCTGATCCTGCAGGATCGGTTGGACGCCCTGGAGATTGTCGCGGTCGATCAGGCCTCGAGCGACGGCTCGCGCGGGATCCTCGAGAGCTACCGGGATCGGCTCCCGCTCCGCATCGTCTCGGCGCCGGACGGCAAGAACTGGATGCAGACGACCAATGCCGGCTTGCGCGCGGCGCGGGCTCCGCTGGTCTCGATGCTGCACCAGGACGACCTATGGATGCCCGGACGCGCCGGGGCGATGCTCGCCCTCGCCGAGCGCCACCCCGATGCGACGCTCTGGCTGCATCCCGCCTGGTTCGTGGACGAGCGTGATCGACGGATCGGTCGCTTCGGCCCGCCCTTCGGCGGGAGGGAACGGCGAATCGAGCCCCCGGAGGCCCTTCGCTCGCTTCTGGTTCAGAACACGATCGCGCTGCCCGCGGCGATGTTCCGGCGCGACATGGCCTGCGACCGGGGCGGGCTGTCGGACGCGCTCTGGTACACCGCGGACTGGGATCTCTGGCTGGATCTGGCCCGACAGGGACCGATCGCCTGGCTGCCCCGTCGCCTGGCCGGCTTCCGGATCCATGCCGGGTCCCAGACCGTGCGCGGCTCGCGCGACCTGGCCGATTTCGCCGAGCAGCTGGCGATCCCGCGGCGCCGGCACCGCGCCGCCCTCGCCGATCCCCAGCGGCGCCGCACCGAGGCGCTCGCGGCGGCGGCCGCGGAGATCAATGTCTTCCTGGCGGCACGCTATCACGGCACCAGGGCGTCGCCGCGGCCGCTTCTGGCCAGCCTGCTCCGGGTTGGACCGCATCGCTGGGCGGCGCTTCTTCGCCACAGCCAGATCGTCCCGCGAACCCTGCCCCGCCTGAGGGCGCTGCTCGCGCGCTCCGGAGCCCGGCGCGAGGGATGACGCGGCGAGGCCCCTCAGCGGCTCAGGCGGAGGGGGCGATGGTCGCGCGGTTGCCGGCAATGATCGACAAGAGAAACCCGCCGAAGAATACCTGCGCGCCGATCACGAGCAGCATCATGGCGGCGGTGAGGTCCCGCATCGCGCTGAGGGCGCCGAAGCCCGCGACCGCCCAGCCGCTCACGATCACCCCGGCCCAGACCGCGCCGGCGCCCGCGAGCGCGGTTCCCGCGATCAGCCAGTATTCGAGCCGGGAGGCGCGCACCAGCCGGTGGAGCAGCCCGCGCGGCTTCCGGTAGCCCTCAGAGATGCCGTAGACGATCGCCGCCGCGCCGCACACCGCGATCTGAACCGCGACCACCAGCATGGCGCTGGCCACCACCAGCCAATGGTCGCCGATCCGGAACGGCCCGAGGGTCACCATGGTGCGCCCGTCGCCCAGCAAGGCCACGATCGCCGCGATTGCCGGGAGCGCCAGCAGAACGGCCGGAACGAAGAACAGCCAGGTCGGGCTCAGCATCAACATGTAGCGCAGATGCCTCCAGCCGTCGCGCCAGGGCCGAAGATGCGGCGCCCGCCCGCGCTTGTCCGGATGCAGCGTGACCGGCGTTTCGTCGATCCGGACGCCGAGCAACGCCGCCTTGATCACCATCTCGCTGGCAAACTCCATGCCCGTCGCCGTCAGCCCCAGGCGGCGAAAACACTCCGAAGTGAGCGCGCGCAGACCGCAATGCGCGTCGCCCACCCGGGTGCCGAACAGCAGCCGGAGCGTGCCAGAGAGCACCGGATTGCCGATATACCGGTTCTTCCAGGGCATCGCGCCCGGCTTGATCTCCCCTGCGAAGCGCGAGCCCATGCACAGATCGGCCCCATCGACCAGCCGCGCGACCATCGCCGCCGCCTCGCGAAAGTCGTAAGAGCAATCGCTGTCGCCCATCACGAGATAGCGGCCCCGCGCCGCCTCGAACCCGCCGATCAGCGCCGCGCCATAGCCGCGCTCGGTCACCGCGACGACGCGGGCTCCGGCCTCCGCGGCGATCTCACGGCTGCCATCCGTGCTGCCGTTGTCGGCGACGACGACCTCCCCCGCGAGCCCATGGCTCTCCGCCAGCAGGTGAAGCGCCTCCCGCGCCTGCGCCACGCATTCGGCGACGGTGCCCGCCTCGTTGAGGCACGGCATCACGATAGTCACATCGAGCGCGTCAGGCTGTGCGGCGTCGCGCGCCGCCGCGGGCGCAGTGGGGGGGTCGCTGACTTGCACGGTGTCCTGTCCGGGGCCTCGGCGTCGCTGGATGCGGTCGCAAGATGCGGCGCCCGGCCGTCCTGCGCAACAGAAACCGCGCCGGCGCAGGGCGCGTGCATGGCGGCGTCCGAACCGGTAGTCTCGCCTCCGGCCGGGGTCGGCGGGGACCGAAGGGGCGAGGGACGACACCATGCGCGACACTCCGATCTTGGCATCGGCGCTGCTTCTCGGCGTCCTCTTCGCGCTCGCGGCGGCGCTGGTGATCGAGGGCACGGCCACCATGGACATGTCCCGCCACATCTATCTCACCGTCGACTTGCCCGGCTTCGCCGCGGTGCTTCTCGCGACGCTCACGGTGGTGCTGGCGCTGAGGCTGCTGCCGGCCGAGGCCGTCGCCTGGGCCGGACGACGGTCGCTCACCTCCCCGGCGATCCCCTGGGCGCTGGCGGCGCTCGCGCTGGCCTTGACGGTCGCGGGGACCGATCTCGTGCATCACCGCTACGCCTTCTCGATGGACGAATGGATGGTGCAGCTTCAGGGCACGGTCTTTGCCGAGGGCCACATGACGGGTGAGGTGCCCGAGGCGCTGCGCACGCTCGGCCGCGCGATGTACCACGACTTCGCCCGCTACGACGTCGAAACCGGGCAGCTCGCGAGCTCTTATCGCCCCGGCATGGCCGCGCTCTATGCCGGTTTCGAGGCGGTCGGCATCGGCGGGGTCTATGTCTCTGCCGCCATGACCGCGGCCAGCGTCCTCCTCGTCGCATCCCTCGCGCGGCGGATCTGGCCGGACCGGGCCGAGGCTCCCGCCATCGCCGCCCTCCTCCTCGCAAGCTCGCAGCAGGCGCTGGCGATGGGGCTCACATCCTACGCGATGCCGGCGCATCTCTGCCTCAATCTTCTCTGGCTCCGGCTCTTCCTGAGCGACAGCTGGCCCGGGCATCTCCTGGCCCCCTGGATCGGTGTCGCGACCGCGTCGCTCCACCAGATCCATCCCCATCTCTTCTTCGCCCTGCCCTTCCTCCTCCTCTTGCTCCGTCCCGGCCAGGCTGGGCGCGTGCCGCTCGTCCTCTACTACGGGGCCGTCTACGCCGTTGGCCACCTCGCGATCTGGCACTGGAACCCCCTCATGCCCACCCTCGCCGCCGAGGCAGCCCAAGCGGCCGGCGGGCCGGGAGCGGCGACCGCGGCGCTGGACGGCGGCCTCGCGGCCCTCGAGGGGCTGTGGGCCAAGATCCAGGCGATCGCCGGGCTGCCAGGCCCGGCCGCGCTCGCCAGCGTGTTTGCCAATCTCGTGCGCCTTTTCGCCTGGCAGAGCCTCGCGCTCGTGCCGCTCCTCCTCATGCTACGCTGGCGCAGCCCGCCGGCCCTCACCGTGCTGCTCACCGCCTCGATCGCGCTCAGCCTGCTGCCCTACCCGATCCTGATGCCCGACCAGGGCCACGGTTGGGGGTACCGCTACCTCCATGGGCTCATCGGCAATCTCGCGCTGCTCGGCACCGCCGGGTGGCTCGCCCTCGCCCGACAGCCCGACGCCGCGCGGCTGCGCCTGCGGGCCGCCACCCTCGGTCTCCTCGCCGCGACCGCCGTCGCTCTTGTGCCCCTGCGGGCGGCACAAATCTCCGACCTCGTCGGGCGCCATGCCGCGGCCAGCGCGCGCATCTCGTCCATGCCGGCAGAGCTCGTCATCGTCGACGATATCGGGGCCCTGGCCGGCCGCGATCTCACGCGCAACGCGCCGCTCGGGGTCGCCGAGCCGGTCGGGCTCTCGCTGCGCCCGCTGCCTGCAGGGCTCGTCGAGAGGCTCTGCGATCGTTTCCGGGTGGCGGCGTTCACCCGTGCGGACGCGGCCGGCTTCGGCCTCGTGCTCACCCCTCTGGACGCGATGAACCGCCTGTTTCCGGATTATCCCGAGCGGCGCGAGGCCCTTGCCTCGCCACGTTGCGCCGAGCCTCCGGGATGAGCCTCCGGGCGCGCCTCAGAGCTTTGCGGCACCTGTCATGCGCGACGTCAAGCTGTGGACACGCCTCAATCGTGCGCTGGGAGATTGAAAACTGCCGTTCGCTCCAATGGCGTGTTGGTCTGAGGATTGTGGCTGCTGGATGCTTGCCATCCAGCGGCGACAAATCCGACGAGGAGGAAAGCGCGGGCGGATTTCGGTGCTCTGGGGATTGTGCGTCAGCGTCTGGACGTTTGATGCGCCGAGCTGCGGTGTCGATGAGATGACGGGGCGCTGGCCGGTGCATGGTCCCGTTCGGATGCCGCGGGACGACGTCCGCGATCGCCATCGAGGCCCTGTTTTGGCGAGATGTCTGATTGCATGGCCGCACTGAGCCATCCGGCGCCCACGGACGCCAGGGCCAGGTCTGACGGCTGGATCGTGCGGCATCCTCCCATGGCGGCGCGCGCGATTTCGGGGTCTGACCGCGGGTGAAGGTTTCGATGGTGTGCATCGGGCTGCCGCAGAGGGGGCATTTTCGCGATGGGTCCGGTGCATCGGCATCGGTACGCCCACCCTCACCGGCTGGCTGCTCCGGCTGTGGCTCCGCATCGATCAGCCGCCTGATCGCCTCGATCCTGGTGCGGCGGATGCCGTTGGCGAGGACGCCGGCATGACAAATGCGGTGGAAGCCGGAGGGCAGGACCTGGATGAGGCAACCGGCAGATGAACTCGGCCGCGGGCAGGCGCATGACCTTCATCCTGTTGCCGCGTTTGATCCCGTAGTCCTTCCATCGGATGGCCACCGTGCCGGCCTCGCCGCTGACACGGCGGTGGTTCGAGATCGCGACGCGGTGGGTGTAGCGGCTGAGATGGGCCAACACAGCCTCCGGCCCGCCGAAGGCAGGCTCGGCGTCAGGTCTTCCACCTTCCGCTACGACAGCGGGAACCACACCCCATGCGCACCGCTTCGCGGCATGCGATCCGCCTGCCGGCGGCTCAAGAGCCTGACTTCAAGCGGCTTTTCGACCGTTCGATCTCAGCTCAATCCCTCATCTGAGGCGACGCACCAAAGGGGATTAATAGTGCATCCCCGGATCGCCGGAGGCAACTGGAAAGCCGTGGGCACACGCCGGGCGAATGCTGTTGAAAAAGTCGGTGTTGAAGTTGTCGTGACCGCCTGATTCAATC
>CAYXPI010000007.1:0-36497 GCA_964467005.1 uncultured Limibaculum sp.
CGCGCATGTTGAGACGGCGGATGAAGTGGTTGGGGATGCCGACGCCCGTCAGCGCGGTCATGATATGCTCGGAGATCCGGTTGTTGAGCACGCCCTTGCCGTCGATCACGTCGAATTTCTCGGCGTTGAAGGCGGTGGCATCGTCCTTGAAATACTGGATGAAAGTGCCGGGTTCCGGGCCTTCGTAGAGGATCTTCGCCTTGCCCTCGTAGACGAGTCGGCGCCGCGCCATGGGCGATCTCCGCGTAGGAAACGATAAGGGCGCCCGGGCCGCGTTGCGGGGGCGCCAGAGGCGTCTATAGGCACTTGCGCGGGCTTTGCCAAGGGCCCGGAGCCGGCGCCGCGCCTCGGCGGTTGTGCGGCGCTGCGCCATTTCGTACGCGTCAGGGGGGACGGCGATGGCACGTGGCGACGCGTATCAGGACTTCATCGTGGTGGCCGCGCCGCAGGTCGACGTGCTCCTCGCCGTCGCGCGGGATCTGTGCGCCGGCGCCGAGAGGCTGGCCGAGGGTTTCGAGTCGGAGGCCCTCGGCATTCTTCCTGCGCTCGGCCGGTCGGGCGACCCCGCGACGGAGGAGGCTCTCGCCCGAAGCGATGGCGGCGTGACCGAGGGCCCGCCCAAGGCGATGACGACCCAGCGCTCGGTCTTCTGGTACCTCGTGCGGAGCGGCCTCAGGCTCTGGCTCACGAGGTGTCGTCTGCGCATCGGGCGGATCTTCGGCGTCGGGCGGGCGCGGCGGGCAGAGGCGCGGCGCCGGGCCGGCGCCGAGGCGCCCCAGATGGAGCCGCCGCCGACCCTCCACATCGACGAGGCCGCGGAGATCGGGCGCCCTTTCACCTGGAGCGCGGCGGAGGCGGCGCACGCCCTGCCCCCAACCGAGATCCGCATCTCCGCCATTGCCGAGCGGCCGGACTGGACGCTGGTCGAAACCCGCGAAATCGTCAGCGGGGTCAGCCCCTGGCCCACAGCCTCTCGGTCGGGCTTCCGGGCACCGATATCCATTTTTTCCGCCGAAGCGGGACAGAGGCGCCGGAGCCGAACGTCGACTTCCACGTCGATCGCGACGGCGCGTGCCTCCGCCGTGTGCTCTCCCATCTCACACGGCCCCACGGGGTGGAGGCCGCTCCCTGGTGGGAGGACATCGACGAGGTCGACGCCCTCATGCCCTTCGAGACCGAGGACCTCTACGCCGACCGAGGGCAGGGCCGTCGCATGACGCCTGAGATCCAGGCCGAACTCCTGCGCCGGCTGGGGATCGACCTCGCGGCCCTCTTCGCCTCCGGCGGACGGCGCGACCCCGTGCTCATCGCCGGGGAGCGCGGCGGCGCGCCGCTCTCGGCCATCCTCGGCTGACGCGAGCGCCCGGGGTTGACCTTGCGCATTGCCCCAGGCGGTGGGGCGTTTCATGGTCGTGCGCGGAGAATCGGAGATCACGGGGAGGCAGGAGATGACCACCTTCGACGAGCGCGAGCGCGCCTTCGAGGCGAAGTTCGCCCACGACGCGGAGATGCAGTTCAAGGCCGAGGCGCGGCGGGCGAAGAGCCTGGGCCTCTGGGCCGGCAAGGCGCTCGGGCTCAACGAGGCCGGGGTGGTCCTCTACGCCAAGCGCATGCTGCAACGGAGCCTCGAGCAGCCGGGGATCGAGCACGTCGTCGCCCAAATCCAGGCGGATCTGCGCATGGCCGGGATCACGGCCGAGACCGATGTGCGCGCCAAGGCGGCCGAGCTCCTGATCGACGCGAAGGCCGAGATCATGATGGTCGAGGGCAAGGACGACTGAGCGATGCGCCTGGCGCTGGCCGTCCTCCTCGCGCTGCCGGCGGCGGCCGCGAGCTTCGAGGAGCACAAGCTTTGCCTGGATCTCGCCCTCGGTCTCGACCGGGAGGCCCAGTGGATCGAGCTCGGTGTCGCCTGGCTTCGAACCGGAGAGGAGCCGGATGGCGAGACGGTCGAGGCCGCCGTCCTCGCCGCGATCTTCGAGCTCGAGCATGCGGAGATCGCGGCGGCGCAGCTTCTGCCGCCGGATATGGCCGCCATCTTCGCGCGCGATCCCAGCGGCGGCGTTCTGCCGGAGGGGGCGAGCCCGCATCTCACGCTCCGCCCGCTCCGAGGGATCGTCTCGTCCGGCCGGCCGCTCGGAGAGGTCGCCCGCGAGTTCCGGGAGAGCGCGGACCGGTTCCGTGCCAGCACTCGGGCGATGGCCGCGGCCTGCGGCGCGGTGGCCGCCCGCGGCTGAGCGCTTGACCCCGGCCATGGCCGCCCTTTGTTCTCGACGAGTGGAGGCGGCATGCGCAACATCGTCTGGTTCAAGCGCGATCTCAGGGTGGAGGACCACGCGGCCTTCGCTCGCGCTGCGGAGGCCGGGCCGGTCTTGCCTCTCTACATCGTGGAGCCGGAGCTCTGGGCGCAGCCGGTGGCGAGCGCGCGGCAATGGCGCTTCGTCGCATCCGCCCTCGCCGCGCTGCGGGAGGAGCTTGCGGCGCTCGGCGCGCCCCTCGTCATCCGCGTCGGCCAGGCCGAGGCGGTTCTCGAGGACCTCCGCGCCCGGCACGGGCCCGTGGCACTCCACTCCCACGAGGAGACGGGCGACGCCTGGACCTATGCGCGCGACCGGCGGGTGGCGGCCTGGGCTCGCGCCCACGGCGTCGCCTGGCACGAGCACCCCGGGACCGGCGTTGTCCGCCGGCTCGCCAGCCGCGACGGCTGGGCCGAGCGGTGGGACCGGCGCATGCTCGCCACACAGATCCCCACGCCCGAGGGCCTCGCGCCCCATGGCGACGCTCCGGGCGCCATCCCGACCGCCGCCGAACTCGCCCTCGCGCCCGATCCCGCGGAGGACATCCCCGCGAGCGCCTCCGCTGCGCGCGAGACCCTCCGGAGCTTCCTCTATGACCGGGGCGCCGACTATCGCCGGGCGATGTCCTCCCCAGTGACAGCCTACGACGCCTGCTCCCGCCTCTCGCCGCACCTCGCTTGGGGCACGATCTCCACACGCGCCGCTTACCAGGAGGCGCTGATGGCCAAAAAGGCCCACGCGTTGGCGAAGTTCCGCGCCTCGATCGACAGCTTCACGACCCGCCTCCACTGGCGCTGCCACTTCATGCAGAAGCTCGAGGACGAGCCCGAGATCGAGCATCGCTGCATGCACCCGCTCTATGAGGGCCTGCGCGAGCCCGACCACTGCCCGGCGCGCCTCGCGGCCTGGGAGCGGGGCGAGACCGGCCTGCCCATGGTGGACGCTTGCATGCGCGCGCTCGCCGCCACGGGCTGGCTCAATTTCCGCATGCGGGCGATGGTGGTCTCGGTCGCGGCCTATCACCTGTGGCTCGATTGGCGGCGCTTCGGCCGGCCGCTCGCGCGCCTCTTCACCGATTTCGAGCCGGGCATCCACTGGTCGCAATCCCAGATGCAGTCGGGCGTGACGGGCATCAACACGCTCCGGGTCTACAACCCGGTGAAGCAGGGGAAGGACCAGGACCCGGACGCCGTCTTTCTCCGCCGCTGGCTGCCAGAGCTGGCCGGGCTCCCCACGGAGTATGTGCACGAGCCCTGGCGCGCGCCCGAGAGCGTGGCGCGTGCGGCGGGGGTGGCGCTTGGCGAGACCTACCCGCAGCGGCTGATCGAGCCCGTCGCCGCCGCGCGCACGGCGCGGGAGCGGGTCTATGCCCGCCGCCGGGCCGAGGGCTTCCAGGAGGCCAAGGCCGAGGTCATCCGCCGCCACGCCTCCCGCCGCCGCCCGCGGGGCGAGGACCCGGCGCCGAAAGGCCGCCGCGCGTCCACGGCCCAGACGAGCTTTGACTTCTGAGCCGCTTGGCGCCGCCGGGAGCGGCCCTAACTTTCGAGCATGAGCTCTGCCGTTGCATTCCTCGCCCAAGCCGCATTGGTCTGCGGCCCCGCCGCCCAGGCGAGCTTTGCCGAGGGCGCGCCGGTCGACCGGTTCGAGATCGCCAACATCTCCGCCGGTCCCTGGGCGGTCGACCGGGCCGAGATCGCGCTCGAGGGGTCCTCCGGCCGCCTGGTCTTCGACACCGCGCGCGGAGGCCCCGGGCGCAACGTCCCCCAGCCCTTCCGCGCCCTTGAGGGGGCGGCACGCCTTGCCGAACGCCCCGATGTGCCGGACGGCGCCGAGACGCTTGCCCTCGCCTTTGCGCTCTTCCCCCCGGGCGCGCGCTTCGCCTTTACGATCGACATGGACGACCGGATCTCCGGCGCGGGGGGAACGACAGTCGCGGATCAGGAGATCACCGGCGCCACCCTCACGGTCACGTTCCGCCACGCAGACGGGGGCACAGCCACCTACTCCGGCGCGTTCGATGCCGAGGCGCTGGCCGTCGCCGCCGCCCCCTGCGTCTCCTGATCCCATGCCGCGGATGCGCAAGAAGGCGGACCTGCCGCGGAAGATCTGCGCGACCTGCGGGCTCCCCTTCGCCTGGCGCAAGAAATGGGCGCGGGCATGGGCGGAGGTGCGCTTCTGCTCCGAGCGCTGCCGGCGCACAGCCAAAGTGCGCGACTAGGCGAGCCCCCGATCCCCCATCCCGACGAACTTGTCCCGTCGTGCGGTCCGCACCGCCTCCCCGGGCTCTTCGGCGAACGCGGCCAGAGCCTCGGAGATCGCAGCTCCAACGGCGGCGATTGTGGCGCCAGGGTCTCGCTGAGCCCCGCCCATCGGCTCCTCCACCACCCGGTCGCACACGCCGAGCCGCTGAAGATCCTGCGCCGTCAACCGGAGCGCCGTGGCCGCCTCGCGCATCTTTTCGGCGTTTTTCCAGAGGATGGAGGCGCAGCCCTCCGGCGAGATCACCGAATAGACCGAGTGCTCCAGCATGATGAGTCGGTTGGCCGTGGCAATCGCCACCGCGCCGCCGGACCCGCCTTCGCCGATCACCACGCTCACGAGCGGCGCGCGCAAGGCCAGACACATCTGCGTCGCCCGAGCGATCGCCTCCGCCTGGCCCCGCTCCTCCGCCCCTTTTCCGGGATAGGCGCCGGGCGTGTCGACCAGCGTGACGACGGGGAGGCGGAACCGGTCCGCCAGCGCGATGAGGCGGATCGCTTTCCGATACCCCTCCGGCCGCGCCATGCCGAAATTTCGCTCGAGCCGGGTCTTGGTGTCCCGGCCCTTCTCGTGCCCGATCACCACGCAAGGGGTGTCCTCAAACCGCGCAAGGCCGCCGATCACCGCGTGATCTTCGGCGAAGTTCCGGTCCCCGGCCAGCGGCATGTAGTCGGTGAAGAGCGCGTCGACGTAGTCCGAGGCGTGGGGGCGGTCCGGATGCCGCGCCACCTGGCATTTCCGCCAGGGCGAGAGGTCGGCGTAGAGTTCGACCAGCATCTCTTCGGCCCGCCGGTCGAGCGCCTCCGCCTCCTGATCGAGATCCACCTCCGGCGTTTGCCGTGCGAGCGCGCGCAGCTCCTCGGCCTTGCCTTGAAGCTCCGCCAGGCCCTTCTCGAAGTCGAGGTAGTTCGCCATGCCGCCCATCCCTGATCCGCGCTCACATAAGTGAGATGGGCGGGGCCGCGCAAGGCGGTCCCGGGGCGGTCGCCCGCCCCGGGATGCGGATCAGTTCGGCAGGATCACGGCGTCGATCACGTGGATCACGCCGTTCGAGGCTTCGATGTCCGCCGCGGTCACGGTGGCGCCGTCCACGGTCACGGCGTCGCCCACCACGATGTCGACATTCGAACCCTGGACCGTCTCGACCGACATCTCGCCCGACAGATCGCCCGACATCACTTTGCCCGGGATCACGTGATAGGTGAGGACGGCGGTCAGCTGGTCCTTGTTCTCGGGCTTCAGCAGGTCCTCGACGGTGCCGGCCGGCAGCGCGGCAAAGGCCTCGTCGGTCGGCGCGAAGACGGTGAACGGGCCGTCGCCCTTCAGCGTCTCCACAAGCCCCGCGGCCTGCACGGCGGCGACGAGGGTGGTGAAGTCGCCGGCGCCGACGGCAGTGTCGACGATGTCCTTCTGTTGGTCGGCGGCCTGAGCCGAGGCCGCGACGAGGAACGCGCCGAGGGCGACGGAGGTGAGCATGCTGCGCATTTGGTTCTCCCGATTATCGTCTCTTGCGGCGGGATGCCACGCCAGTCGAAGTGGCGCGGACAGCCGGAAGTCGACGCCAACCATTCGAGAACGCGGAACAATTCCTCCTGCGGAAACGTCACACCGACCGGTGGGAGAATTGCCCACAGTCAAGTTGATCCCGTGTCAACCCGGACTAGGCGCCCTCAGGGCCCACGACGGTCGCGGCGCGCCGGTCAGCGGTCGGTCGAGCTCGGGATGAGTGCCGTAAAGTCGAAAGCCGTAGGGTCCGCGAGATGGGAGGGGCGGATGTTGGTCAGCGCCTTGAAGATCACGCCGCGGCGGCCGGGGGAGCGGCGCTCCCAGTCGTCGACCATCGCCTTCACCTGCGCCCGCTGGAGCCCCTCCTGAGAGCCGCAGAGATCGCAGGGGATGATCGGAAAGCCCATCGCCTTGGCAAAGCGCGCGCAGTCCGCCTCGGCGACATGCGCAAGCGGGCGGAGGACCAGGAGATCGCCCTCCTCGTTGAGGAGCTTGGGCGGCATGGTCGCGAGCCGACCGCCATGGAAGAGGTTGAGCAGGAACGTCTCGATGATGTCGTCGCGGTGGTGCCCGAGCACGACGGCCTGGCACCCCTCCTCCCGCGCGATGCGATAGAGATGGCCGCGGCGCAGGCGCGAGCAGAGCGCGCAGTAGGTCTTGGATGCCGGCACCTTGTCAGTGACGATCGAATAGGTGTCCCGGTGCTCGATCCGGTGCGCCACGCCAAGACGCGACAGGAACTCCGGCAGCACGGTCGCGGGGAAGCCAGGCTGCCCCTGGTCGAGATTGCAGGCGAGAAGGTCCACCGGCAACAGTCCTCGCCAGCGGAGCTCGAGGAGGACGGCGAGGAGGGTGTAGCTGTCCTTGCCCCCCGAGAGGCAGACGAGCCACCGCGCCCCCGGCGTCACCATGCCAAAGGCGGCCAGCGCCTCGCGAGTCTCGCGCAAGAGCCGCTTCCGGAGCTTGCGGAACTCCAGGCTGTCCGGCGCCTCGGCGTAGAGCCGGGCGATGATCTCGTCATCCGTCGCGTCCAACATGGCGCTGCTATACCCTGGCCACGACGTGCCGGAAAGGGCGTCGGACGCGCATGGGCCCTGGGGCGGGGCCCCGCCTTGAGGCGCCCTGGGAAAACCATGCGCGACCGGAGGTGGCGGCGGCGGTGGAGACACTGCCTGGGCCCCGCTGACCAAACACCCAAGCCGGCGGATCCTCGCGCCGGGTTACCGAGGGGGCGGCACAGGGTCATGGCCCGAGGGGCCGAACGGGTGGCAGCGCAGGATGCGGCGGAGGGTGAGCCACCCGCCTTTAAACCCGCCATGGCGCTCCAGCGCCTCCAGCGCGTAGGCCGAGCAGGTGGGCTGGAAGCGACAATGCCGTCCCACCCAGGGGCTCGCCACCAGCCGATAGGCGCGCACCGGCAGCGCCAGGACCCAAGCGAGCGGGGTCATGCGCGCGGATCCTCGGCGGCGGCCTTGGGCTTGGGCGGCGGGCGGTGCAGCTTGGCCACCGCTGTCCGGATGTCGCCGATGAGGTCGGGATAGCCCCGCGCCACCGTGGCCCCCGGCCGGCCAACCAGGACGTAATCCCATCCCGGGCGCGCAACGGGCGCCAGCGCCTCGGCCGCAGCGGCGCGCAGCCGGCGCTTGGCTCGGTTGCGCGTGACCGCGTTGCCGATCTTCTTCGAGCAGGTGTAGCCGATGCGAGGGCTGGCCTCGTCGCCCGGGCCCCGCCGTCGCCCCTGAAGGATGAGGCCCGGCGCCACCCATTTCCGCGCACGCGAACAGGCGACGAAATCCCGCCGGAGCGTCAAGCTGGCGAGCCGGCGGGGGCCGGCCTCAGGCCGAGAGACGCTTGCGTCCATGCGCGCGGCGACGGTTGAGGATCTTCCGGCCGTTCTTCGTCGCCATGCGCGCGCGGAAGCCGTGGCGACGCTTCCGCACGAGGCGGCTCGGCTGATAGGGACGCTTCATAAGGTCTCTCCACTCTGACGCGCGCCCGCAAGGTCGGTCGCCGCGTGAAAATCAGACCTCGCCGTCTACGTGCCGGCGCCGCCTCTGTCAACCGAGGCTCGGGGGTGCGCACGGGTCGCTCCGCCCCTTTCAAGCCCACGTGAGGCCGGTGGCGCCGCGGCAGCCGATGGGCCATCTTTGCGAGGCCGAGGATTTAGAGGGGAACGCGATGACCGACGAGACCGGAACACTGCGCCGGCGCTGGGCACCGGCCAAGCGCCTCTGGCCCATCGCGGTGCTGGCTCTTGCGGCGCTCGCAGTGATCCTCGGGGGCGACGCCCTCAGCTTCGAGGCGCTCGAACGCAACTACGAGGCGCTCCTCGATTGGCGGGCGCGGCAGGGCGGCCTCGCAGCGGCCGTGTTCTTCGTCGTCTATGTGGCGGCCGTGTCGGTCTCTCTGCCCGGCGCCGTGTGGCTCACCATCCTCGGCGGGCTCCTCTTCGGGGTCGCGCTCGGCGCCGCACTCGTGGTCGTGGCGGCCACCACCGGGGCCACGCTCATCTTTCTGGCCGCCCGCACCGCATTCGAGGACACGCTCCGCGCCCGCGCCTCGGGCTGGCTCACGCGGCTGGAGGACGGCTTCCGGCGCGACGAGGTGAGCTTTCTCCTCATCATGCGCCTGGTGCCGGCGGTGCCCTTCTTCGTGGCCAATGTGGCGCCGGCGCTCCTCGGCGCCCGGCTGGTGAGCTTTGTCTGGACCACCTTCCTCGGCATCATCCCGGCCACCATCGTCTACTCCTGGATCGGCGCCGGCCTCGGCGAGGAGCTTGCGCGCGGCGAGCGCCCGGATCTCGGTGTGATCTTCGAGCCACATATCCTAGGCCCGCTCCTCGGCCTGGCGGCGCTGGCGGCCCTGCCGATCGCGCTCCGGCGCCTCGGCCTCGCCGGGCGGAGCTGAGCCCGTGCGCGCGCCTACGGATGGCGACACGCTCACCCCCGATCTCTGCGTCATCGGCGCGGGCTCGGGCGGGCTCTCGGTGGCCGCGGGAGCCGTGCAAATGGGCGCCTCCGTCGTGCTGATCGAGGGCGGCGAGATGGGGGGCGACTGCCTCAATGTGGGCTGCGTGCCGTCGAAATCGCTGATCGCCGCGGCCAAGCGGGCCGAGGCCACCCGCCGCGGCGGGCTCGGCGTGGCGCCGGTGGAACCGCAGGCAAACTACGCGGCCGCCATGGAGCATGTGGCCGCCACCATCGCCGCCATCGCCCCCCATGACAGCCAGGAGCGGTTCGAGGGCCTCGGCTGCACCGTGATCCGCGCCTGGGCCAAGTTCGTCTCGGAGCGGGAGATCGAGGCGGGCGGGCAGCGCATCCGCCCCCGCCGGGTGGTGATCGCCACGGGCTCGCGCCCGGCGGTGCCGCCGATCCCGGGGCTCGACACCGTGCCCTACCTCACCAACGAGACGCTCTGGGATCTGCGGACCCGGCCCGAGCATCTCCTCATCCTGGGCGGCGGGGCGGTCGGCATCGAGATGGCCCAGGCCCATCGGAGGCTCGGCAGCCGCGTGACCGTGGTCGACGCGGCCGCGCCTCTCGGCGCCCACGATCCCGAACTCGCGGAGATCGCGCTGGCCGCGCTTCGGGCCGAGGGCGTCGAATTCCTGGGCGGGGCGGAGGTGCGCCGCGTCTCGGCGGGAGCCGGCGCGATCACGCTCGATCTCGCCTCGGGCCCGGTCACCGGCAGCCACCTTCTCGTCGCCACCGGCCGTCGCCCCAATCTCGAGCGGCTCGATCTCGAAACGGGGAACGTGGCGCGCACCCAGCGCGGCGTGGAGGTGGATTCCGGGCTGCGCTCCACCACCAACCGCCGGGTCTATGCGATCGGGGATGCGGCGGGCGGGCTCCAGTTCACCCATGTCGCGGGTTACCACGCCGGGCTCGTGGTGAGGAACGCGCTGTTCCGCCTTCCCGTAACGGCACGGACGGCACATATTCCGCGCGTCACCTACACCGATCCCGAGATCGCCGAGGTGGGGCTCTCCGAGGCAGAGGCCCGGGGCGCGGAGTCGCGCGTCGAGGTCCACCGCGCCAAGATCGACGAGACGGATCGCGGCCGGGCGGACGGCATCGGCCCCGGGCTTCTCAAAATCGTGACCACCAAGCGCGGCAAGATCCTCGGCGCCGGCCTCGTCGGGCCCCATGGCGGCGACCTCATCCAACCCTGGGCGCTCGCCATCTCCAAGGGCCTCGGCGTGAAGGACATCGCGGGCCATGTCGCGGCCTACCCCACCCTCGGCGAGGTCTCGAAACGCGCCGCGAGCGCCTATTTCGCGCCGCGGCTCTTCGAGAGCGCGACCGTCAAGCGCGTGGTTCGCCTCCTTGCCCGGCTGGGCTGACACGCTCTAGAGTGTTTCGGCTAACTCGCGGCATCAGAGGGCGAAATGGCGTTTCTGCGCGGCGTCTCGGGGCGGCTCCTGATCGTGACGATCGTGGCCGTGATGATTGTCGAGGTCGTGATCTTCATCCCCTCGGTGGCGCGCTTCCGGATGGACTACCTCCAGGAGCGGCTGGCCCGGGCGGAGGTCGCGGCCCTCGCCATGCTCGCCTATTCCGACGGAATGGTGAGCGAGGAGATCCAGCGCGAGCTCCTGTCCAAGGCGGAGGTGAGCAGCATCGTCATTCACCGCGACGGCGCCCGCGCGATGGTGCTCGCGCCCGATCCGCCGCAGATGATCGACGCGACCTTCGATCTGCGCGGGATGATCAATGTGGAGATGGTGACCGACGCGCTCCGCCGCCTCGCCGCCGCCCCGGGCTCTGAGTTCATCCGGGTGATCGGCAAGCCGCCGCAAGGGGCCGAGGCGCTGGAGATCACGCTCGACGCTGCCCCCCTCCGCGACGAGATGCTCGACTACGGCGTGCGGATCCTCAATCTCTCGCTCATCATTTCGCTTCTCACGGCGGCGGTGGTGTTCGTTGCGATCCGGCGGCTCGTGGTGGCGCCCATGAGCCGGGTCATCGAGGCGATGAAGACCTTCCAGGAGAATCCGGAGGACACGGCCCGGATCATCGAGCCCGACGCGCGGATCGGGGAGGTGGCCGAGGCCGAGCGCGCGCTGGCTGAGATGCAGCGCGACGTGAACACCGCGCTCAAGGAACGGGCGCGGCTCGCCTCGCTCGGCCAGGCGCTGGCCAAGATCTCCCACGATCTGCGGAACATGCTTGCCGCACAGCAGCTCCTTTTCGACCGCCTGGAGACGTCCTCCGACCCCACGGTGGTGCGGGTGATGCCCAAGATCCTCGGCACCCTCGATCGGGCGATCCGGCTCTGCCAGCGCACGCTCGATTATGGCCGGGCCGAGGAATCCGCGCCCGAAATCCGTGAGGTGGCGCTCGCGGCCCTGGTGGCGGAGGTGGCGGAGACACTCGGTCTCTCAGAGGGCTCTCGCCCGGTCTCCGCGCGCATCTCCGTGCCGCACGACCACACGGTGCCGGCGGATCCCGAGCAGCTCTACCGCGTGCTCGCCAATCTCATGCGGAACGCCGCGGAGGCCATCGCCGAGACTGGGCGCCCGGGCGAGATCGCCGTCTCCGCCGCGCGCGACAGCTCATGGGAGCGCATCGTGATCGCCGACACCGGGCCCGGCCTTCCGGCGCGGGCGCGGGAGCACATCTTCAAGCCCTTCCGCGGCGGCGCGCGGCGAGGCGGCACAGGGCTCGGCCTCGCCATCGCGCACGACCTCGTGACGGCCCATGGCGGGCGGCTCGACCTCGTCAAATCCACCACCCAAGGCACGGTCTTCGAGATCTGCCTGCCGATGCTCGCCCGCCCTCGCCCGCCGCGGGCCGCCAAGGCCCGGCTCTAACGCGGCCGCCCCCGACGCGCGCGATCCCCGCAAGGGCGGTGAGGAAAGGCAGGGCCGGCGGGAGCGGGATGGTCGCCGGGGCCAGCCGGGCGAGCGCGTGGCTCTCCCCCGGCCGTGCATTGGCCGTCTCCTCATCGGGGACCATGCGGAAGGGCTTGCCGGAGAGCCCCGAGAGCCCAGAGAGCTCCGGGCGGGCTGAAGCCGCGCGAGGTCGGTCCCGGGCAGACCGACGAACGCCTGCGTAACACCGGGATAGGACTGGAAAACTCGGGAGGTCGTCACCTCGAGCCCCGACGGCGCGATCGGGCCGGGCAAAAGCGCGTTTCCCACCGGGACGTCCCGGATCGAGAGCCGGACGGAACACGCCGCGCAATGGGCCCCGCCACCTGTTTGAGGGGAGCATCTCTGCGCGACGCTCGCACGACACGGGGCCTGAGCTAATTCCGACTTGAATCGTCAGGAAAGCCCTGTTATCCCGACTTCATCAGTCAGGTAATAGCCAGGTCGCACAGAAGAGGGACCCTCTCCATGCCTCGCACCCTTGTCCTCGCAGCACTCGCCGCCACCGTCGCCCTGCCCGCCATGGCGGAGGGCGAGCTCAATCTCTACTCGTCGCGCCACTACGACACCGACGAGCGCCTCTATTCCGACTTCGAGGCCGCCACCGGCATCACCATCAACCGGATCGAGGCCAAGGCCGACGCGCTGATCGAGCGGATGAAGGCCGAGGGCGCCAACTCGCCGGCGGATGTGCTCCTCACGGTGGATGCGGGCCGGATCTGGCGCGCGGCCGAAGCCGGTCTCCTGAGCCCCGTCGACAGCGCCGAGCTCGAGGCTCGGGTGCCCGAGGCGCTGCAGCATCCGGACAACCTGTGGTTCGGCGTCTCCTCGCGAGCGCGGATCATCTTCTACGCCAAGGATCGGGTGCCGGAGCCGCCCGAGACCTACGCCGCCCTGGCGGACCCCACCTACAAGGGCCAGATCTGCACGCGCTCCTCGAGCAACATCTACATGCTGTCGCTCATGGCCGCGCAGATTGAGCATATCGGCCGCGACGCCGCCCAGTCCTGGGCGCAGGGGCTCTACGAGAACCGCGCGCGCGAGCCCCAGGGCGGCGACACCGACCAGCTTCGCGGCATCGTCTCGGGAGAGTGCGACATCGCGGTGGCCAACAGCTATTACTTCGCCCGGGCCATTCGGAAGGACGTGCGCGACCTGTCCGACAGCGTCGAGATGATCGGGTGGGTGTTCCCGGATCAGGGCGAGGGCGAGGCCGGCGCACATGTGAACATCTCCGCCGCGGCGGTGGCCAAGCATGCCCCCAATCGGGAGAACGCGATCAAGTTCCTCGAGTATCTCGTGAGCCCGGAGGCCCAGGCCTACTTCGCCGCCGGAAACGACGAATACCCGGTGGTCGAGGGGGCAGCCGCCTCCACCTCGGTCCAGGAGCTCGGCACCTTCCGCGCGGACGACCTCAACCTCTCCGTCCTCGGCGAGCGGCAGGCGGAGGCCCAAGCGGTCTACGACGCCGTCGGCTACAAGTAACGGATTACGGAACCAAACGGGCCGCTCGCATCGAAAGGGCGGGCGGCCTCTGGTGTGTACGCGCGCTTACTCCTGGATCGACTGCAAAAAGTAGACGAGCGAGAGGATATCGCCCTGCACCATTCGGGCCGCATCGCGCGCGCCAAGACCGTATGTCTCCCGGGCGTGGCGGATGGCCAGATCGCCGTAGTAATGACCCCAGACCGGCATCTCAGACGTGCCGTGGCCCTGGACCTCCCGGCGGCCGTCGATTGTTTGATACACCTCCGAGAAGGGGAAGGCGCCATTGTTCTCGGCCGCAAGCTTCCGAAGATTGCTGGGCCGCTGGGTGAAGAGTTCGGCCACAGAGCCGTCGCCCTCCCCGGTTGCCCCATGGCAGACGGCGCATCGCTGCATGTACTCATCTTGACCGAGCGCTGCATCCTGAGCATTCGCAAGGCCGGCAAGCGCGGGGGCGGCAATGGCAAGCGAGACCAGTGTGTGTATGACAACTTTTTTCTGCATGTCGGTAAGCCCGTTCTTTCGTTTCATCCCACAACAGGCTTTACGAATTCAATCGGAGCGTCCATGACGATTGTCAAATAGACCAGCAATCCTCGCGTAGTTTAGACTCTCTCAGGCTTGCTGGGCAGGAACCCGACGAGCCGCTCCGTCTCCGCAAGGATCGGGGCGGCAATGGCCTCGGCCCTGGCCGCCCCCCCGCTCAGCACCCGGTCGATCTCCGCCGGGTCGGCCATGAGCCGGGCGATCTCGGCGGAGATGGGCGCGAGCGTCTCCACCGCCACCTCGGCCAGCGCGGGCTTGAAGGCGCCGAACCCCTGGCCCGCGAAGGCCGCCAGCACCTCCGGCACCCCCTGCCCCGTGAGAGCCGCGTAGATCGCGACGAGGTTCTTCGCCTCCGGGCGTTCGGCCAGCCCCTCCACCGCCTCGGGAAGCGGCTCGGGGTCGGTCTTCGCCTTCCGGATCTTCTGGGCAATCGCGTCCGCGTCGTCGGTAAGGTTGATGCGCGACATGTCCGAGGGATCGGATTTCGACATCTTCTTCGTGCCGTCCCGCAGCGACATCACACGCGTCACCGCCCCCTCGATCATCGGCTCGGGCAGCGGGAAGAAATCTTCCGCCCCGTAGTCGAGGTTGAACTTGGTCGCGATGTCGCGGGCGAGCTCGAGATGCTGCTTCTGGTCGTCGCCCACAGGCACATGGGTCGCCTTGTAGAGCAGGATGTCGGCCGCCATCAGCGCGGGATAGGTGTAGAGCCCGGCACTCGCCGCCTCGCGGTTCTTGCCGGCCTTGTCCTTGAACTGGGTCATCCGGTTGAGCCAGCCGATCCGCACCACGCAGGAGAGGATCCAGCCGAGCTGCGCATGCCCCGGCACGGCGGACTGGTTGAAGAGGATGGAGCGCGCGGGGTCGAGCCCGCAGGCGAGGAAGCTGGCGGTCACCATACGCGTTGCGCGGGTCAGCTCCGCAGGGTCCTGCCACTGGGTGATCGCATGCATGTCGACGACGCAATAGATCGTCTCCATGCCCGCGGCCTGGAGCTCGTCGAAGCGCTTCACCGCGCCCAGGTAGTTGCCGAGGGTGAGCGTGCCGGTGGGCTGCACGCCGGAGAAGACGCGCGGAGTGTGGGCGGGCATCGGGATCGCTTTCTTGTGGGCCGTGGCCCCGCGTGATGGCCGCTCGGGCCGATTGCGTCAAGCGGGCGCTGGCCTTCCCCGCGCGAAGGGCCTAAGTGCGAGAGATGAGCCTGATCGACCCCGGCGTCTCGCACCATCCGGTGCACCCCGTCCTCTGGATCCTCACCGGCGCCATGGTGCTGGCGGAGCTCGTCTTTGCGGCGGTGGAGGCGGGCTATCTCGGTCACGAGGTGGGGCGCGCGGCGGCCTACGATCTCCTCGGCTTCTGGGACAGCGATTTCGAGCGCGCCCGGGCCGGCGACGGGGTGCCGGCGCCGTTGCTCTGGTCGCCCTTGAGCCACGCCTTCCTCCATGGCGGGTGGCTGCATCTTCTGGTCAACGGCGCCGCCTTTCTCGGCCTCGGGCATATGATCACGGTGCAGGCGGGCATCCGCGCCACGCTTCAGCTCTTCGTGGCCTGCGCCGTGGCCGGGGCCCTCACCTACGGGCTCATCGCGGATTTCTGGGGGCCCATGGTGGGCGCCTCGGGCGTGGTGTTCGGCTTTTTGGGCTACGTCACCGCCTGGCAAGAGCGCCAGCTCCGCCGTCGCGGGCTCGACCGCCGGCCGATCTGGAACCGCCTCTTGGGCCTCGTGGCGATCAACGCGCTCTTGCATTTCGCCATGGGCGGCATGCTCGCCTGGGAGGCGCATCTGGGCGGGTTCGTCGCCGGCTGGCTCATGGCGTCGGCGGTGGGGCCTCGGCGCGCGCATCGCTTGGCGCCGCGCCCTCGCTGAGGGCCGCGGGCACGACCTCCAGCGTCCAGGCCTCGCCGCTCGCGCCCATGCGGCGGCCGACATCGAAGAGCGCCTGCATGTAGACGGGGTCGAAGAGCTCTCGCGATTCCGCGACGAAGCTGTCGGGCACCGCGGTCACCTTCACGCCGAACCCGGCCTCCCGCGCCTGATCCTCGAGCAGGAACACATCCGACCGCCCGCCGAACTTGATCATGGTGGAGATCGACCGGCTGGCCACGTCGAAGATGCCGAGCGGCAAGGGCTCGTAGGTGGGCGTGAGCTTGGTGTTGCGCACGATGTAGATCGTGCCGCGGGCCGCGAAGGCCGCGAGATCGGGGGGCAGGATGCCGTCGAGCCGGGTCTGGCGCGGCAGGAAAAAGAGCTGATTGGTCACGCCGCCGTCCACATGCATCTCGGAGTAGCGCCCCTCCCCCACTGCGACGGTGAAGAACTGTGGCGGGAAGGCGCCGGGGATCGAGGCTGAGGCGATGATGATCTTGGTGATGAGATCGGCGGCCTCTTGAGGGCGGTCGCGGCCGAGCGCGGCGATCCGGCTCACGCGCCAGTAGACCGGGCGCTGCGCATCCAGATTGGTGGTGCCGATCTCCAAACGCCGGCCCTTGTCGTGCTCCTCCGCGATCCGACGCACCACCGCCGGGGTGATGAGGCCGCGGAGCTTTTGCTGGAGCTTCGAATTGTCGACAAGGCCCACCCCGTCGAGAAGGCCGCGCAGAAGCGTCACGGTGATCAGGGTGTCGGTCGAGCTCTCCACGGTGAACTGGCGCATCGCCTCGTCGAAGTCGGGGCCGAGAAAGGCGAAGGGTGCGATGAGGGCGCCGGCCGAGATGCCGGTGACCACCGTGAACTCCGGGCGCTCGCCGGTCTCGCTCCAGCCGACGAGGAGGCCCGCGCCGAAGGGCCCGTCCGAGCCGCCGCCAGAGAGGACGAGGCTGTCGAGCCGGGCGTTGTTGGGCAGGCCGCCCTCCCGGGCCGCGCGGGCTCGGATCTGGCCCACGAACTCGGCCAGCCGCTCGGCGGCGTCGGGCGGCGCCTCGTCCCCCCAGATGCGGATGTCGTCGTAGCCGGGCGTGCGCGCCTCGAGGAAGCGGTCCGCCGGCGCGGCGGGCAGAGGGCGCACGCCGGTGCAGGCGGCCAGGATCATGAGCGCCGCGGCGAGCGGCAGGAGGCGGAGGGCGTGGGTCATCGCGGCTCTCCCCGTCGGAGGGCGGATCGGAGATCGGACAGGCGGAGCGCGCCGAGCGCCCACGCCAAGATGGCATAGCCGCAGAGGCCGCAGAGGACCAGAGCGACGAGAAGCGCCGTCCGCGCGCCGCCTGCGAGATCGCCGCCGAGATGCGCGCCGAGCGCCAGACCCGCGCCGAGGCCGAGGGCCGCGAGCGCAATCCGCGGCAGCCGCGAGGCGAGGCGCGCGTCGAGCGTGAGGTCAGCCCCCCGGGCCGCGGCCCCCCGCCACAGCAGCCAGAGATTGACCCAGGCCGCGAGCGTGGTCCCGAGGGGCGCCGCCAGAAAGCCGACCACCGGCGCGAGGGCCACCGCGACCACGGCGTTCACCGCCATCGCCCAGACTGCGAAGCGGAGCGGCGTCGCCGTGTCTTCCCGCGCGAAATAGACCGGCTGCACGATCTTTTGGAGGAGATAGGCGGGCAGTCCCAGGGTGTAGAAGGCGAGGGCTTGGGCGGTGGCCGCGGCGTCCTCCGCCGTGAAGGCCCCGCGCTCGAAGAGAACGGCGACGATGAGCCCCGGCATGGCGAGGAGCGCGGCGGTGGCCGGCAGGGTGAGCGCAAGGCCGAACTCCGCCGCGCGGTTGAGCGCGGCGCGCCCCGCCTCCGCATCGCCCCGGCGGACATGGCGGGAGAGCTCGGGCAGGAGCACCACGCCGATGGCAACCCCCACCACGCCGAGCGGCAGCTGATAGACCCGGTCCGCCAGCCAAAGCCAGGCGACGGCGCCCTCGAAATAGCTCGCGACCTGCCGGCCGATCACGAGGTTCACCTGCAACACCCCGGCCGCAAGTGCCGCCGGCAGCGCCACCACCGCCAGCCGCCGGATGCCGGGGGTGAGCCGCGGGCGCCGGAGGCGGAGGGCCAGGCCCGCCCGCGCGATCGCCCAGAGGAGGAGCCCCAGCTGCGCGGCCCCCGCCACCAGCACACCGATGGCGAGGAACGTGCCCTCGTGGAGACCGACGAGGCCGTCCGGCCCCGGGATCGCGACCTCCGCGGCCAGCCCGGTCTCGGCCAGCGCGAGCGCAAGGATCAGCACCACATTCAAGAGCACAGGCGCCGCCGCCGCCGCCGCGAAACGCCCGAGGCTGTTGAGCACGCCCGAGAGAAGCGCCGCCACCGAGATGAAGAGGATGTAGGGAAAGACGATCCGGCCCAAGGCCACCGAGAGCTCCAGCCGGTCGTCGCCCGCAAAGCCGCTGGCCAGCATCAGCACGAGGGCCGGCATCGCCAGACTTGCCAGCAGGGTCACGACGACGAGCACGCTCACGAGCGCGGCCATGGCCTCCTCGGCAAAGCCGCGGGCGGCGGCCTCCCCCTCCCCCTCGAGCCGCTTCGCGAAGAGCGGCACGAAGGCCGTGTTGAACGCGCCCTCGGCGAAGAGCCGGCGAAACATGTTGGGGAGCGTGAAGGCCACGAAGAAGGCCTCGGCCACGGGCCCCGCGCCGAGGGAGGCGGCGATGAAGATGTCGCGCACGAAGCCGAGCACGCGGCTCGCCATCGTCCAGGCGCCCACGGTCGCGAAGCTCGCGACCAGCCGCACGGGCCGGGCGATCATGCGCGGCGCCTCGGCGGCGGGCTCACGTCTCGGACTCGACCGCCTCCACGGCGGCGATCAGACGCGCCTCGACCTGCGCCTGCTTCGCCTCGCCGCGGATTTTGAGCCCGAAGAGGTCCTTCACATAGAAGACGTCGACCGCGTGCTCGCCATAGGTCGCGATGATGGCCGAGAAGATGTTGAGGTTGAGGCCGGCCAGCGTCCGGGTGAGCGCGTGGAGAAGGCCCAGCCGGTCGCGCGCGTTGACCTCGATGATGGTGTAAAGCTCGGAGCCGTCGTTGTCGAAGAGCACCCGGGTGGGCACGGTGAAGGACTGCTCGCGGGGGCGCACCCGCTCCTTCTCGCGGATCGCCTCGCGCGCCACCACCTCGCCCGCGAGCGTGCGCTCGATGGTGCGGGTGAGCCGGTCGAACCGGGCGGGGTCGAAGGGACGGCCCTCGGCGTCCTGGATCCAGAAGGCGGAGCAGGCCATGCCGTCCGACGTCGTGTAGGTGCGCGCGTCCTTCACATCGGCCCCAGCGAGGGCGAAGGCGCCCGCCATGCGGCTGAAGATGCCCGGATGGTCGGAGAGATAGAGGCAGGCCTTGGTCGCGTCGCGGCTCTCGTCGGCCATCAGGCGGATGCCGATGCCCCCCTCGAGCGGGGTCTCGGCCATCTCGGCGAAGACGGCGTGGGTCTCGCAGTCGAGGCCGAGCCAGTAATGGGGGTAGTGCCGCTCGAGCTCGCGCGCGAGCGCCGTCGGTCGCCAGCCGGCGAGGCGCTCGGCGAGGAGCTCCCGCGCCCGCTCCACACGGACGCCGCGGGTCGTGGGGCTGGCGCTGCCGGTCAGCCGGTCCCGCGTGTCCCAGTAGAGCTGACGGAGGAGCTGGGCCTTCCAGTTGTTCCACACGCCTGGGCCCACGCCGCGTATGTCGCAGACCGTGAGCACGAGGAGAAGGCGGAGGCGCTCGGGGCTCCGCACCTCGGCGGCGAAGGCCCGCACGGTCTCCGGGTCGGCGATGTCGCGCTTCTGCGCGGTGTCGGACATCACGAGATGGTGGCGCACCAGCCAGACCACCGTTTCGGTTTCGGCGGCCGTGAGGCCGAGGCGGGGGCAGAGGGTTTCGGCGATCTCGGCCCCGAGCGCCGAATGCTCCCGCTTGGCGCCCTTGCCGATGTCGTGGAGAAAGAGCGCCACATAGAGCACGCGACGGTTGATCGACCCCTGCTTCACGATCTCTGAGGCCACGGGCAGGCTCTCCTGCGCCTCGAGCCGCTCGATCTGGTTGAGGACCCCGATGCAGCGGATCGTGTGCTCGTCCACCGTGTAGTGGTGGTACATGTTGAACTGCATCATCGCGACGATGCGGCCGAACTCCGGCACGAAGCGGCCGAGCACATCGGTCTCGTTCATGAGGCGGAGGAGCCACTCCGCATGGGCCCGGTCCGTCAGCATGGCGAGGAACAGGCGGTTGGCCTCGGGGTCCATGCGCAGCCGTTCGTCGATCAGGTTGAGGTTTTGCGTGACGAGGCGCATGGCGGCGGGGTGGATGCGCGCGTCGAGCCGCGCGGCCTCGTGGAAGAGGCGCAACAGGTTCACCGGGTCCTCCGCGAAGACCTGGTCGTCGCGCACGCTCAGCCGCCCGTCCGCCGCGCGGAACGGGCCCGAGGCCGCGCTGTCCTGCGAGAAGGAAAGAGTCCGGAGGAGGAGAGAGAGCCGCGGCGGCTTCTTGGCGTGCTGCGCCTCGAGGGCGGCGGAGAAGATCCGCGTGAGGTCGCCCACATTCTTCGCATGGCGGAAATAGGCGTGCATGAAGTGCTCGACCGCCTGGCGCCCGCCGCCATCCGCATAACCCATGCGCGCGGCGATCTCCACCTGCCGGTCGAAGGTGAGACGGTCCTGCGCCCGACCGGACAGATCGTGGAGATGCGCGCGCACCGCCCAGATAAACTTGGCCGCGTCGGCGAAGCGCTGCACCTCCTCTCGGAGGAAGACGCCGCGGGCCACGAGATCCCAGGCCGTGGCGCAGCGGTGGAGGTACTTCGACACCCAGTGGAGCGTCTGGAGGTCGCGGAGCCCGCCCTTGCCCTCCTTGATGTTGGGCTCGAGGAGGTAGCGCGAGCCGCCATGGCGGGCGTGGCGCCGGTCCCGCTCCGAGAGCTTCGCCTCGACGAATTGGGGGCCCGTGCGCGCGAAGAGCTCCTCCCAGATCCGGGTTTCCAGCGTCTCGAAGGGCTCCCGGTCGCCGGCGACGAAGCGCATCTCGAGGAGCGCCGTGCGGATCGTGAGATCGTCGCGGGCGTAGCGCAGGCTGTCGGCCACCGAGCGCACCGCCTGCCCGATTTTGAGCTTGAGGTCCCAGAGAAGGTAGAGCGTCGTCTCCACCACGCTCTCGGCCCAGCCGGTGCGCTTGTAAGGCGTGAGGAAGAGAAGATCGACATCCGAGAAGGGCGCCATCTCGCCCCGGCCATAGCCGCCGACCGCGACGACGGAGAGCTGCTCGCCCGTGGTGCGGATGGGCGCGTCGTGGGCCCAGTGCGCGGCATAGTGCACGGCCCCCGTCACCACCACATCCGTCACATGCGCGTAGCTGCGCGCCACGCGGAGGCCCGCCCGCGGCCGCGCGAGAAGCGCCGAGCGCACCCGGGCCCGCCCCTCGGTCAGCGTTTCGGCGAGGAGCGCGAGCACCGCCTGGCGAAGGGCGTCGGCGTCGCCCTCCGCCTCGGCCAGCGCGTCGATCCGGCGGAGGAGCGCGTCGCGGTCGGAGAGCCGGTCCGGCGCATCGACGAGATGGGCCAGCCCCGTGGCCGTCGCCATCTCGCCGCCCGGGCGGAGCGGCGCCGCGCCCTCTGCCGGGGCCAGGGTCACCCGTGCCTCACGATCCCGCCCCTGGGATCTGGCTGGCCGGTTCGAGGTCGAGGAACTGCCGATCCCCCACCTCGAGGATCGAAAGCGCGTGGCGCGCGCTCCCGTCCGGCAGAACGCGCAGGGGCCCGAGCGCGCCGCGGAACCCCTGCGCCCGGGTGAGCTCGGGCGCCGAGAAGCTGGCCGCCCGCCCCTCGGCCCGGGCGGTGGCGAGGATTTGCCCGGCGATCTGCACAGCGGTGTAGCCGAGATCGGAGAGGATCGGCGGGTCCTCTCCGAAGCGGTCGCGGTAGCGCTGGGCGAAGCGGGCGAAGGCGGCCCGGTCGGGCGCCGGAAACCAGCCGCCCCGCAGCGCGGGCTCGCCGAAGGTCGCCCGACTGTTCCAGACGCCCAAACCGAGATACCGGACGCTGAGCGGGTCGACCCCATGGAAATTGAGGAAGCTGCCGACGGCCTGGAGTTCGCTGCCGCCGGCCGGGAGGAAGACCGCGTCCACCGCCTCGGCGCGCGCCGTCTCGGCGAAGGGGCCCGAGGCGGCCTCGATCCCCTTGAAGCTCCGCTCGTAGCTTGCCAGCGCCACGATCTCGACCAGCCCCGCCCCGGCCACCGCCTGGGCGCCCCGAAGCGCGGCCTCGCCATAGTCGTTGGCCGGATAGAAGATCCCGATCCGCCGAAGCCCGCGCCCGGCTGCGTAGGAGAGGATGCGCTCGGCCTCGGCCTCCGGGGTGTAGCCGATCACCGCGACCCGCGGGCCCGCCACCTGGGTGTTGGTGGAGAAGGAGAGCACTTGGCGCCCTGCCGGCGCGACGACGCGGCCCGCCTCCTCGGTGGTCGCGGCGAAGAGCGGGCCGAGAAGCACATCCGCCCCCGCGGCGAGCGCCTCCTGCGCCACGCGCTCGGCCGTTTCTGGCCGGCCGGCGGTGTTGAAGGCGAGGATGCGCAGGGCCGGATCCCCGAGATCGGCCACCGCGAGCTGTGCGGCGTTGCTCATAGCGCGGCCGAGGCGGGCCGGGCCCGCAGCCTGCGCCGTGAGGGGCAAGAGGAGCGCCACGGTGACGGGCTGGAGCGGCGAGACCCGGTGCGCGCCGCCGGGCCCCGGGGCGAGCGGCTGGGCGGCCCCCGGCTCGGCCGCTCCGCCGCCACCCAAAGGCGCGGGCTCGGGCGCGGAGGCGCAGGCGGCGACAAGGAGGAGCGCCAGGAGCCCCATGGCCCCCCGCCCCGCCCGGGCTTTTGACAAACAGGCGCGCATAGGCTCCCCTCTCCCCGACACCGAGATGCCCGCGGCGGCCCAGCGCCCGCGGCCGGCTTGTGGCGGGAGCCTAGGAGCATGTCCGAGGAAAGTAAACGGAGCGACCCCGGCCTCGAGGCCGCGCCCCGCGTCGCGCCGGCCCCCGGGCTCCATCTGGTGGCCACCCCCATCGGCCATGCCCGCGACATCACGCTCCGCGCGCTCGACGTGCTGGCCGGCGCCGACGCCATCGCCGCGGAAGACACCCGCCGCACCCGCAAGCTCTTGCAGATCCACGGCATCGCGCTCGGGACGCGCCCGCTCGTGAGCTACCACGACCAGAACGGCGCGGCGCGGCGGCCGCAGATCCTCGGCTGGCTGGCCGAGGGCTTCTCGGTCGCCCTCTGCTCGGACGCCGGAACGCCGCTCGTCGCCGACCCGGGCTACCGGCTGGCGCGCGATGCGATCGCCGCCGGCCATGCCGTCACCGCCGTGCCTGGGCCCTCGGCCGCCCTCGCCGCGCTCTCGCTGTCGGGTCTGCCGAGCGACCGGTTCCTCTTCGCCGGCTTCCTGCCGCAACGGCGCGCGGCGCGACGGGCGGCGCTGGCCGAGCTGGCTCCGGTGCCGGCCACCCTCGTCCTTTTCGAGAGCCCCCGGCGCGTGGCGGACACCCTGGCGGACGCCGTGGAGCTTCTGGGGGATCGCGACGCGGCGGTCGCCCGGGAGCTGACCAAGCGCTACGAGGAGGTCCGCCGTGGCCCGCTCTCCGAACTCTCGGCCGCGGCGGCGGCGGCGGAGATCCGGGGCGAGGTGGCGCTGGTGATCGGCCCCCCCTCCGCCGAACGGGCGGAGGCCGCGGCCGAGGCCGCGCTCGACGACGCGCTGGCCGCCGCCCTCGCCGAGGAGAGCCTGAAGGACGCCGTCCGGCGGGTGAGCCTGGAGCTCGGCCTGCCCCGGCGGCGGGTCTATGCCCGCGCGCTCGAGATCGCGGGCCCATGAGGCGGGGGCCCGGTGGCGGGGCGCGGCACCAGGCCGGGCTCGCGGCGGAGGAGGCCGCCGCCGCGGCCTATGAGGCGATGGGCGGCGCGGTCCTCGCGCGCCGGGCTCGCACGCCGGCGGGCGAGATCGACCTGGTGGTGCGCCTCGGCGCCATCGCCGTCGTCGTCGAGGTGAAGGCCCGTCGCAGGGCCGGCCCGGACAGCCCGGTGAGCCCCCGCCAGTGGGCCCGGATCAGCGCCGCCGCCGAGCTCTGGATGGCCGAGCATGCGCCGGAGGGCATCGCCGGCCTCCGCTTCGACGCCGCCCTGGTCGACGCTGCGGGCGGGGTGGAGATCCTGGCCGACGCGCATCGCCCCGCGCCCGACTAGTGCCGCGCCAGCCTGCGCCGGCAGGGTGTGCCGGCGAAAGGCCGCTCGAGCCCGGCGCGGAAGGGCGCCGCCTCCCCGGCGACCTCCTCTTTAGCGGAACGTCGCCGCGTCCACCGGGCCCGGCACCGCGAGCGCCGAGCGCCCGGGGTCCACCATGCCCTCGGTCACGTCGCAGAGACGGCGCCCGGACGGGGTCTTGCGCGACCGACCGCTCAAGATCCCACGCCATCTTCCCGTTCTGCACCAATTCGTGTAACTTCCTCACAGAAACGGGCCGACAAAAGGAGCCCGACACCCATGAGGCAGAGCGGATGACATGTTATCGCAAGCGGGCGGGCCGCGTGGCCCTGGCCGCACTGGTTCCCTTGGTGGGCGCCTGCGCGCCCATCGTCCCCATCCTCGGCGGCAGCGCCGTCCTCGGCACCACGGTGATCGAGGAGCGGAGCACCCTGGCCGCCCTTAACGACACCGACATCGCCCTTGGCGTCGCCCACCGGCTCGGCAACCATTCGGGCGAGCTCTACCGCGACGTGCATGTGGACGTGACCGAGGGCGCCGTCGTGCTCACCGGCAGCGTGCCCCGGGCTGAGGACAAGATCGCCGCGGCCGAGGCCGCCTGGGCCACGCCCGGCGTCGCCTCGGTGGCCGACGAGATCACGGTGGCCGCCGATGCGGGCACCAACAGCTATCTGCGCGACGTCGCGATCTCCAACACCGTGCGCTACCGGTTCGGGATCGACCCCCAGGTGCGCCGGCTCAACTTCACGGTCACCACGATCGACCGCACCGTCTATCTCACGGGCATCGCCCGCTCCCGCGACGAACTCGCCCGAGCGATCGACATCGCGAGCCGGACCGAGGGGGTCGCCAAGGTGGTGAACCACGCGCTCACCATCGACGACCCGCGCCGGGTGGCCAGGATCGCCAAGAGCGGCTAAAGGGCTTCCCGGACCGAACGCACCGGGAGATGAGGCCATGGGGCTCGACGTCGCGATCCAGATGGACCCGATCGAGACGGTGGACATCCGCGCCGACTCCACCTTCCGCCTGGCCCTTGAGGCCAGCGCGCGGGGGCATCGCCTCTTCTACTACCTGGTGCCGGATCTGGTGTGGGACGGCGGGCGGGTGCTGGCCACCGGCCAGGCGCTCGAGGTGCAGGCGGTGGTGAACGCGCATGCCCGGCTCGGCCCGCGGGAGCGGCGGGATCTTGCGGAGATGGACGTCGTCCTCCTCCGCCAAGACCCGCCCTTCGACATGTCCTACATCACCAACACCCACCTGCTCGAGACGATCCACCCCCAGACGCTGGTGGTGAACGACCCCTTTTGGGTGCGGAACTCGCCCGAGAAGCTCCTGGTGCTCGACTTTCTCGACCTCATGCCCCCCACCCGCATCGCCCGCTCGCTCGAGGAGATCCGCGATTTCCGCGCCGAGCACGGAGACATCATCGTCAAGCCGCTCTACGGGAATGGCGGGGCGGGTGTCTTCCGTCTCCGGCCCGAGGACTCCAATCTCGCCTCGCTCCACGAGATGTTTGCCGAGCGCAATCGCGAGCCCCTCATGGTGCAGAAGTTCCTCCCCGATGTGAGCGCAGGCGACAAGCGCGTGATCCTGGTGGAGGGCGAGGCTGTGGGTGCGATCAACCGCGTGCCGCAGCCGGGCGAGGCCCGCTCCAACATGCATGTGGGCGGCCGGCCCGAGAAGGTCGCCATGACCGCGCGCGACCGGGAGATCTGCGCGCGCTTGGCCCCCGTCCTCCGCGAGCGCGGCCTCACCTTTACCGGCATCGATGTGATCGGCCCCTGGCTCACCGAGATCAACGTAACCTCGCCCACCGGCATCCAAGAGCTCGAGCGCTTCGACGGGACCAACGTCGCCGGCCTCATCTGGGACGCGATCGAGGCCCGCCGCGCCCGGGGCTGAGCGGCGATGCCCGCGCGCCTGCCCCGCCTGGCGGTCAACCTCGCCCTCCGCCTGGCGGTGAAACCCGCTCTCATGCGGGAGCGTTCGCCCCGAGCCATGCGCGCGCGCCTCGAGCGCACGGCCCGGCAAATCTTCCGCATGCCGCCGGGCGTGACGGAGACACCCGGCGAGATCGGCGGCGTGCCCGTCCTCTGGCTCACACCGCGAAAGGCCGGCGCCGGGGTCATCCACTATCTCCACGGCGGGGCTTATCTCGCGGGCTCGCCCCAGACCCACAAGCACCTGGCCGCGCGTCTGGCGATCGCTGCCGGGGCCCGGGCCGTGCTGCCGGACTATCGCCTGGCGCCGGAGCACCCCTTTCCAGCGGCCCTCGAGGATGCGTTGGCCGTCCACCGCGCCCTCCTCGTCGAGCATGAGCCCAAACGGGTCGCGCTCGCCGGAGACAGCGCAGGCGGCGGGCTCGCGGCGGCCACCCTCCTCGCGGCCGAAACCGAGGGGTTCCCCGCGCCCGCGGCCCTCGTCGCCTTCTCCCCTTGGGCGGACCTCACCGGACGGGCCGAGAGCCTGCGCACCAACCGCCGCCGCGACGCGATGCTCCCGGCCGAGCGCCTCGCCGATGTGGTGGATCTGGTGCTCCAGGGTGCGGACGCGGAAGATCCCCGCGCCTCCCCAGCCTTCGGCCGCTGCCTGTCACCGCCCCCCGCCTGGATCGTGGCAAGCCGCGACGAGATCCTGGTCGACGACGCCCGCGCTCTTGCCCGCGCACTCGGCGCGACGCTCACGCTGCGCTCGGGGCTCCCCCATGCCTGGCCGGTCCTCGCCGGGATCCTCCGCGCGGCCGACCGCACGGTGATCGAGGCCGGACGCTTTCTCGCCGCGCATCTGGGGTGACGCCCCGGCCGGCCACTTAGGCCAGCACCATCCGTCGGTGGGGGATCCCGGCGTCGAGGAACTCCGGCCCCTCCGCCACGAAGCCCAGCCCCTCGTAGAACGGGATCGCCGACACCTGGCTCTCGAGCCAGACCCCCGCCACCGCGGGGTCGGCCCGGAGTTCGGCCAGCACTGCACCCATGAGCGCCCGGCCGAGCCCGGTCCCCCGCGCCTCGGGCAGCACGGCCACCCGCTGGATCTTCGCGGCACCCTCCACGACCTTGGCCCGCGCCGTCGCCAGCGCCCGACCGTCCACGCGCCCGAGCCAATGCCGGCAGGCTCTGTCCTCGCCGTCCACCTCCAGCGTCTCGGGCACCCCCTGCTCCTCGATGAAGACCCGGCGGCGGATGGCGAGGCACGCCTCCAGCTCCTCCGCCCCCGCGCGCCGGATCTCGGGCCGGGCCGCCTTCTCGGTCACGCCCGAGCGTCCCTCCCGGCCCTCCAGCACGGCCAGCACCGCGCCGAGCGTCACCTCCCGGGCGGCGAGCATCACGAGGAGGTGGTAGAGGACATCCGCCGCCTCCTCCGCCAGCCGAGCCCGGTCGCCCTTCACCGCCTCGATCAGCGCCTCGATGGCCTCTTCGCCGAATTTCTCCGCGCATTTCTCCGGGCCCTTGGCCAGGAGCTTGGCGGTGTGCGAGCTCTCGGGGTCCGCACCCCGGCGCGCGGCGATGGTCTCCGCCAGCCGGACCAGCACGTCGCTCACAGGCGCACCGGGATGCCGGCGGCCGCCATATGGGCCTTGGCCTCGGCGATGGAGTGCTCGCCGAAATGGAAGATCGAGGCCGCGAGCACCGCCGAGGCGTGGCCGTCGCGCACCCCCTCCACCAGATGGTCGAGCGTGCCGACCCCGCCGGAGGCGATCACTGGCACCGGCACCGCCCGCGCGATGGCCGATGTGAGGCCGAGATCGAAGCCGGATTTCGTGCCGTCCCGGTCCATCGAGGTGAGGAGAATTTCGCCCGCGCCGAGCTCCGCCACCCTCGCGGCGAACCCCACCGCGTCGATTCCCGTGGCCTGGCGCCCGCCATGGGTGAAGATCTCGTACGCCCCGGCGCCCACCGCCTTCGCGTCGATCGCCACCGTGATGCACTGGCTGCCGACCTTCTCCGCGGCCGCGCGCACGAAATCCGGGTCCCGCACCGCGGCGGTGTTGATCGAGACCTTGTCCGCGCCCGCGAGGAGGAGCGCGCGGATGTCGTCGAGCGTCCGAACCCCGCCGCCGACCGTGAGCGGCATAAAGCACGCCTCCGCCGTGCGGCGCACGATGTCGAGGAGGATGCCCCGGTTCTCGTGGCTCGCCGTGATGTCGAGAAAGCAGAGTTCGTCCGCCCCGGCCGCGTCGTAGATCCGCGCCTGCTCCACCGGATCGCCCGCGTCGCGGAGATCGACGAAGTTCACGCCCTTCACCACCCGCCCGTCGCGGACATCGAGGCATGGGATCACCCGGGTTTTCAGCATCGCGCTCTCCGTCGTCTCGGCGTCCGCACTAGCCGGCCCCCGGGGCGGGGTCAACGCGCCGGGCGCCCGCGGCGGCCCAGGCGATCGAACCAGGCGACCAGGGCCTCCGCCTCCATGGCGCCGCCATCGCCGCGGGAGAAGGCCGGCGGCAACGGGTCGTAGGTCGCGCCCTCGCGCGGCACGGGGCCGACGACCCCGGTCTCGGCGCGCCCGCTCGCCCCGTCGGTGAAGGCGAAGACGAGGTAGCTCGCCTCCGGGTCGCTCGGCGCGGGGCGGTCGGCGAGGAGGCGGAGATCGCGCGGGGGTCGCCCGCTCTCATTGGGGTGCATCAGCCAGTAGGCCAGCGCGGCGCGGGCGATGTCCTCCCGGCTCTGGAAGCGATCGCCGAGATGCCGGGCGCGCTCCTCCGGCGTCATCGCGAGCATGAGGAGCGCGCGGAGCTCGTCGCGCGCCGCGACGGCGTCGATCTCCTCGGGCGCAACCGCCTCTCCGGCATCCACGCGGCGCATCACGGGATCGAGCTCCTTGGCGATCCACCGGTCCCGCCGCCGGGCGCCGCGGGAGACGGAGGTCCACCGCCACCACAGCCAGGCCCCGACCGCCGCCGCGAGGAGGACCCAGAGCGCGTCCATGCCGCCTCAGCCGCCCTCGGGCTTTGCCGCGCGGCCCCGCCGCCCCACCGCGGCCGTGAGGACCATGACGATGATCGTGGGCGTCGAGACGAAGATCACCGCAAGCCAGCCAATCCAGTAGAGCTCGAAGAAGACGTCATGCAGCTCCACCCCGGCGACCGCGCAGCCCGAGCCCTCCGGGCGCAGCATGCAGCCCTCGATGAGGAGATGGCCGAGACTGAGGAGGATCGCCAGCCAGGGCAGGTTGATGAGCACGAGGGCGATGCGCCTCCGGTCGCCCGTGGGCATCCGTCGCTGCCAGAGAAGCGAACCCACGGCGATGAGCAGAAAGGCGCCGCTCAGGAGCCACTCGACCAGCGCCATCGTCACGCCTCCTGCCGCTCGAGCACCGCGACCGCCTCCGCGAGGTCGATCCGCCCATCGTAGAGGGCGCGGCCCGAGATCACCCCGTCGAGCGGCGCGCCGCACTCCCGGAGCGCTACGAGATCGGCCAGCGATGAGACGCCACCCGAGGCGATCACCGGCACCGGCACCGATCGGGCGAGCGCCGCGGTGGCCGCCAGATTGGGGCCCTCGAGCGCGCCGTCCCGGTCGATATCCGTGTAGACGATGGCCGCCACCCCGGCATCGGCCATCCGGCGGGCGAGGTCCTCCACACCGATCTCGGTGGCCTCCGCCCAGCCCGACACGGCGACGCGGCCGGCCCGCGCGTCGATGCCGACGGCCACGCGCCCGGGATAGGCCCGCGCCGCCTCATGCACGAGATCGGGGTCGCGCACGGCCGCCGTGCCGAGGATGACCCGCGCCACCCCTTCCGAAAGCCAGCGCTCGATCGTCGCCCGGTCGCGGATCCCGCCGCCGAGCTGCACCGGCACCTCCGCGGCCCGCACGATCGCCGACACCGCCGCCGCGTTCACCGGCCGGCCGGCGAAAGCGCCGTTGAGATCCACCAGATGGAGCCATCGGCACCCGGCCTCGACAAACCGCCGCGCCTGGGCCGCGGGGTCGTCGCTGAAGACCGTCGCCGCCGCCATATCGCCGCGCAGGAGCCGCACGCAGCAGCCGTCCTTGAGATCGATCGCTGGGTAGAGGATCATCCTCGCGCTCCCTCGCCCGGGCGTGCGGCCCGCTCTCCACCCTCCACATAGCCGCGCGCGACGGGCACGGAAAGACCCCCGCGCGCCCCGCGCCACGAGACGAAGCGATGACCGAGATCACCCAGGCCCCCACATGGGACGCCATCCGCGCCGCCTTCCGCTGGCAGATCCCCGCGCGGCTCAACCTCGCCGAGGCGCTGCTGCGGGGCGGGCGCGCCCCAGACCCCCAGCGCCTGGCGCTCCTCCACCTCGCCGCGGAGGACCGGGCCGAGCCCTGGCGCCTCGTCGATCTCGACCGGGCCTCGGCCCGCCTCGCCAATCTGGCCCTCGCCCGCGGAATGGGGGCGCGAGATCGCATCGCGGTCCTTCTTCCCCAGGCGCCGGAGGTGTTGGTCACCCATCTCGCCGCCTTTCGGATGGGCGCGATCTCGGTGCCGCTCTTCACCCTCTTCGGACCCGATGCGCTCGAGCACCGGTTGGCGGATTCGGGCGCACGCCTTCTCATAACCGACCGAGCCAACCTGCCGAAGATCGCGGAGATTCGGGAGCGGCTGCCCGCGCTCGAGACCGTGCTGACGGTGGACGGACCCGAGACCGGCGCCGAGGCCCTCGCGCCCCTCTTGGACCGCGCCTCCGACCGGCACGAGATCCGCGCCACGAGCCCCGAGGACCCGGCCTTCATCGCCTACACCTCAGGCACCACCGGCCCGGCCAAGGGCGCGCTCCACGCCCACCGGGTGCTCCTCGGCCATCTCCCCGGCGTCCAGCTCACCCACGAGCTCGCGCCCCGGCCGGGCGACCGGTTCTGGACCCCGGCGGACTGGGCCTGGATGGGCGGGCTCATGAACATTGCGATGCCGGCGCTCCATCTCGGGGTGCCGCTGGTCTCCCACCGCTTCGAGCGGTTCGACCCCGAGCGGGCGCTGGCCCTCATGGCGCGGTGGGAGGTGCGAAACGCCTTCCTGCCCCCCACCGCCCTCAAACTCATCCGCGCCACCGGCGCCAAGGCCCCGGTCCTGCGCTCGGTCGGCTCGGGCGGCGAGAGCCTGGGCGCCGAGCTCCTCGACTGGGGGCGGAGCGCCTTCGGCCTCACGATCAACGAGTTCTACGGCCAGACGGAGTGCAACCTGGTGCTCGGAAGCTGCGCCTCCCGCCTCGAGGTGCGCCCGGGGTGGATCGGCCGCGCCTTTCCGGGCAGCGAGGTCGCGATCCTCGGGCCGGACGGCGAGCCGGCGCCTCCGGGCGAGACCGGGGAGATCGCAGTGAAGCGTGGGGACGCGGCCATGTTCCTCGGCTACTGGAACCTGCCCGAGAAGACCGCGCAGAAGTTCTCCGGAGATTGGATGCTGACGGGCGACGAAGGGGTGATGGACCGCGCGGGCTATGTGCGCTTCGCCAGCCGGTCGGACGATGTGATCACCTCCTCCGGCTACCGGATCGGGCCGACGGAGATCGAGCACTGCCTGACGGCGCATCCCGCCGTGGAGATGGCGGCGGTGGTCGGGGTGCCGGACCCGGTTCGCACCGAGACGGTCAAGGCTTATGTGACGCTGACACCCGGGCAGGCGCCGAGCGACGCGCTGGCCGCGAGCCTCGTCGCCCATGTGCGGCTCCGGCTCTCGCCCCATCTCGCCCCCCGGGAGGTCGCGTTTCTCGAGACGATGCCGGTCACGGCGACGGGCAAGATCCTGCGCCGGGCCCTCCGCCGTGGGGAGTGACCGACGCGGGGCGTCAGGCCCGGGCGCGGAGGATGCGTGCGGGCGGTGGGGCCAGCGCCTGGCCGGCGAAGAGGAGCCCCGCGAGCAGCGAGGCCAGCGCCCCGCCCGCCACGAGCCCGACCGCCGAGACCGCATCGAACCGGTACTCCCCCTCGAAGACGAAGGTCACCACGCCCTGGGCCGCGAGCATCCCGAAGACGATGGCCACCGCCCCTGCCGCGAGCCCCGTGAGCGCCGAGCGGAGCGCGAAGGAGCCCAGCACCCACGCACGCTCCGCCCCGATGCATTTGAGGATGGCGGCCTCGTAGGCCCGCCGCCGCGCCCCCGCCGCCGCGGCCCCCACGAGCACCACGGCTCCGGTCACGAGCGTGGCCGCCGCCGCCCAGCGCGCGGCGGACGCAATCTGGCCGAGGCCGTCGGACACGCGGGCGATCGCGTCCCGCACGCGCACCGCGGTGACGTTGGGCAGGGCCTCGCCGACGGCGCGGAGCAGCGCGGCCTCTGCTCCCGGCTCGGCATAAACGGTCGCGATGTGGGTGTGCGGCGCGCCGCGGAACACATCCGGCGAAAAGACCATGAGGAAGTTGATCCCCATGTCGCGGAACTCGACCCGGCGGAGGCTCGCGACCTCGGCCGTCACCTCCCGGCCCATGACGTTGACCGAGAGGGTGTCCCCGAGATCGAGGCCAAGCTCCGCTGCGTGTTCGGCCGAGAAGGAGACGAGCGGCGGACCCTCATGCTCCGCCTCCCACCACTCCCCGCCCAAGAGCACGGTGCCGGACGGCGGTTCGGCCGCGTAGCTCACGCCCCGGTCGCCGCGGAGGATCCAGGCGCCTTCGGGGTCGATCTTCGCCTCCGCCGCGGGCACGCCGTCGAGCTTCGTCACCACGCCGCGCAGCATGGGCGCGGTCTCGACGCTCTCCACCCCCGGCTCGGCGCGGGCGATCTCGAGGAACTCCGGCAGTTGGGCGTTCTGGATGTCGACGAAAAAGAACGCGGGGCTCCGGGCCGGCAGCTCGTCGTCGATGACGGCGCGGAGATTGTGGTCGATCTGCCCGATGGCCGCCAGCACGGTGAGGCCGAGGCCGAGGGAGAGCACGGTGCCCGCCGTGTCGCCCCCCGGACCGCCAACGGCCGCAAGCGCGAGCCGAAGCCCCGGGCGCCCGCGCACCGCCTGGGTGTGCGCCGCGAAGGCCGCGAGCCGCCGCACGGCCCAAGCCGCGGCCCAGAGGACGGCGAGCGCGGCGGCGACGCCCGCGACGACCCAGGCCGCGAGGAGGGGCGCGCCCGAGAGCCCGACGGCCGCCGCGACGAGCGCGGCCGCCACCACTGCGATCGCCGCAAGGTAGACGGGCGCGGGGCGCACCGCTTTGGCGGTCACGATCTCGCGGAAGAGCGCGGCCGGCTTGATCTCCCGCGCCCGGGCCAGCGGCCAGAGGGCGAAGAGAAGCGCCGTGAGCGTGCCGTAGATCGCGGCCTCGGCCAAAGGCCAGGCATAGACCGAGAAGAGCGCAGGGACCGGCAGCTCGGCCGCCAGCATCGGCCCGAGCACGAGTGGCACCCCGGCCCCGAGCGCGAGGCCGATGCCGACGCCGAGCGCTGTCAGCATCCCGATCTGGAGGAGATAGATGGCCACCACCTCACCGCTCACCGCGCCGAGGGTCTTGAGCGTCGCGATGGTGTCGCGCTTCTCGTCTAGATAGCTCCTGACGGCGGCCGAGACGCCGAGCCCGCCCACCGCCAGCGCCGCCAGGCCGACGAGCACGAGAAATGCCCCGATCCGCTCGACGAAGCGCTGCACCCCGGGGGCGGACTGCCGCCGGTCCCGCCAACGGAGCCCGGCCTCCGGGAACGCCCGGGCGAGGTCGGCCTCGAGCGCGGCGAGATCCGCGGCTTCTGGCAGGGCCAGGCGATAGCGCGTCTCGTAGAGCGTGCCGGGGGCGATGAGCCCCGTCTCCTCGAGCCCAGCGCGGGCGACCAGGCTGCGCGGCCCGAGCGCGAAGCCGCCGGAGGCGCGGTCGGGCTCCACCTCGAGCGCGGCCGTCAACCGGAACTGCCCAACGCCGAGGCGCACCACATCGCCGAGGGCAAGGCCCAGCCGGTCGATCAGCACGGGCTCCATCACGATGCCGGGCAGCCCGTCGACCAGGCCGAGGGCGTTGTCGAGCGGGATGGCGGGGGCAAGCTCGACCGCGCCGGCGAGCGGGTAGAGCCCGTCCACCCCCTTCACCTGGGTGAGCGCGCGGTCCGCCGTGTCGCCCTGATCCGCCACGACCATAGAGCGGAAATCCACGACCTCCGAGACCGCCTCGGCCCGCGTCTCCATCCAGGCGCGCTCGGACTCCGTCGCCGGACGGTAGGTGGTCGTGATCTCCGCGTCGCCGCCCAGGATCGCGCGCCCCTCGGCCGAGAGCCCCTCGGTGATCGCCATACGCACGGAGCCGACCCCCGCCACCGCCGCCACGCCGAGGGCGAGGCAGGCGAGGAAGATCCGGAAGCCTCTGAGCCCGCCCCGCATCTCGCGAAGCGCGAAGCGCCAGGCGAGCGCGAGCCGCGCGCTCATTCCGCCGCCTCCGTGAAGGCCTGGCGCGCATCGGCCAGCCGGCCGTCGCGCATGGCCACCACCCGGCCGCAGCGCTGGGCGAGTTCGGGCGAATGCGTGACGATCACGAGGGTCGCGCCGTCGCGCGCCTGGAGCTCGAAGAGAAGATCGGCGATCGCCCGGCCGGTCGCGGCATCGAGATTGCCCGTGGGCTCGTCGGCCAGGAGGATCTCCGGCCGCGGGGCCACCGCCCGGGCAAGCGCCACGCGCTGCTGCTCGCCCCCCGAAAGCTCGGCGGGGTAATGGCCGGCCCGGTCGCCGAGGCCCACGGCGACAAGCTCGGCCTCCGCCCGCTCGAACGCGTCGCGCCGGCCGGCGAGCTCGAGGGGCGCGGCCACGTTTTCCAGTGCGGTCATCGTCGGGATCAGGTGGAATGACTGGAAGACCACGCCCATATGGTCTCGGCGAAAGCGGGCGAGCGCGTCCTCTCCGAGACTCGTGAGCTCGCGGCCGAGAACGCTCACGCGCCCAGAGGTGGCGCGCTCGAGCCCGCCGAGGACCATGAGGAGAGACGACTTGCCCGACCCGCTCGGACCGATGATCCCCACGGACGCCCCGCGCTCCACCGACAGATCCACGCCCTTCAGAATGTCCACCTGGCCCGCGCGGCTGGTGAGCGAGAGCGTGAGCTCCGTGATGCGGATGATGGCGTCCTCGCTGGGCTCGGTCATGGGCGTCCTCCTCGATGGCGCATCGGTGCGCGGGCACGGTGGGGCATATGGCGCGCCCGGCCGGGCCTGCAACCTGCGCCGCGGAACCCTGGCCGCCGTACTGGCGCTCGCGCTTGCCCCGGGCCTCGCGGCCGCGGAAGAGGGCCCGCGCATCGTCGCCTTGGGCGACAGCCTGGTGCATGGCTACGGCCTGCCCCAGAGCGACGGCTTCGTGCCCCAGCTCGAGGCCTGGCTCCGGAGCCGTGGCGTCGCGGCCGAGGTGGTGAACGCTGGGGTCTCGGGCGACACCACGGCCGGCGGGCTCGCGCGGCTCGACTGGAGCCTCGGCGGCGGGGCGGACGCGCTCCTCGTCGTCCTTGGCGGCAACGATCTCCTCCGCGGGATCGACCCCGCCACCACCCGCGCCAACTTGGACGCGCTGGTGAGCCGGGCCCGGGCACGCGGGCTGCCGGTCCTCCTGGCGGGGATGCGCGCGCCCGGCAATTACGGGCCGGACTACAAGGCCGCGTTCGACGCGATCTACCCAGAGATCGCGGCCGCCCATGGCGCGCGCCTCTACCCCGAGTTCCTGGCGGGCGTGACGGAGGACCGATCCCTCTGGCAGCCGGACGCGATCCACCCCAACGCCGAGGGCGTGGCGGTCATCGTCGACGGGATCGGGCCCGAGGTGATGGCGCTTCTCCCTGGGGAGAGCTAGGCCTCAGCCTTCCGACAATCGCGCGAGGGCGTGGCGCTTCTTGCCTGCCGAGAGCTTCACCGGCGCCGCGAACCGCTCCCGCGGCAGCAGGAGACCCGGATCCGTCACCGCCACATCGTCGAGCCGGGCCCCCCCCTCGGCGATGAGCCGCTTGGCCTCCTTGCCCGAGCCTGCAAGCCCCGCCTTCACGAAGAGCTGGACCACCGGGATGCCCGCCTCCGGCAGATCCCCGGGCGTGAGCGACAGCGTCGGCAGATCCGCCCCTGCCCCTCCGGCCTCGAAGGTTTCCCGCGCCGTCGCTTCCGCCGCCGCCGCCGCCTCGGCGCCATGGGCGAGCGTGGTCACCGCGTTGGCCAGGGCCACCTTCGCGCCGTTGATCTCCGCCCCTTCGAGCGCACCGAGCCGGCGCACCTCGTCCATCGGCAGCTCGGTGAACAGCGCGAGGAACCGCCCCACATCCGCGTCCGCCGTGTTCCGCCAGAACTGCCAGAAGTCGTAGGGCGAGAGCATCTCCGCGTTGAGCCACACAGCCCCATGCGCGGTCTTGCCCATCTTCTTGCCGTCCGAGGTGGTGATGAGCGGGCAGGTGAGCCCATAGACCTCCGCCCCCGCCACCCGGCGCGTGAGGTCGATCCCGTTCACGATGTTGCCCCACTGGTCCGAGCCGCCCATCTGCAGCCGGCAGCCCTCGCGCC